>JABWBN010000114.1 GCA_013360485.1 Burkholderiaceae bacterium
TGGCCCGAGGCCGACATCACCATCGTCGACCTGGCGACCTTCGCGCGCGAGGGTTACAACGCCCAGCTCTCGATCGCCTACATCTCGCTGATCAACACCGTCAACAACCTCGCCGAGCGCGACCAGTTCCTCGGGCGGCCGATCATCAACGTCACCGACGAGGGCCACATCATCACCAGGAATCCGCTGCTCGCGCCCTACGTGGTCAAGATCACCAAGATGTGGCGCAAGCTCGGCGCCTGGTACTGGCTGGCGACGCAGAACATCGACGATCTGCCCAAGGCGGCCGAGCCGATGTTGAACATGATCGAGTGGTGGATCTGCCTGTCGATGCCGCCCGACGAGGTGGAGAAGATCGCGCGCTTTCGCGAGCTGTCGCCGGCACAGAAGGCGCTGATGCTGTCTGCGCGCAAGGAGGCGGGCAAGTTCAGCGAGGGCGTGATCCTTTCGAAGTCGATGGAGGTGCTGTTCCGCGCCGTGCCGCCGAGCCTTTACCTGGCGCTCGCGCAGACGGAGCCCGAGGAGAAGGCGGAGCGCTACCAGCTCATGCGCCGGCACGGCATCGGCGAACTGGAGGCGGCCTTCATGGTGGCCGAACAGATCGACCGGGCGCGCGGCATCACGCCGCCCGCATCGACGCTGCCGCCGCAGGACCTGATCGCCTCCGACGAAGCCGAAGGCACCGCCGTGCCCGAATCCACCGAAATGCCTGCCGCAGCATGCGGCGACATGCCCAGGTAGCCACGATCTTCAAGGCTACGGCGCGGCCCCGGCCGTGTTGATCCCACCCGTTCGCACCGCATCCCTTGCCGCGAACAGCCACCTTGCCGGTGGCGGATGCCCACCCTCATCCCTGTTGCCATCCCTCGGAGGATTCGTCCTCCGCTGGGGAGCGACGCCTCCGATCTCATCCATTGGAGGTTGCCATGCGCACTGTTCATGCCGTCGAAGACTCCTGCATCGAGTCGATCATCCACCCCACCAGACAAGGCGACGACTGGATCATCCGTCAGGCCATCGCACTGCTGGAGCGTCGCATCTTCGGCGAGAGTGCCGTGCTCGGCAGCCCAGCCGAGGTGCGCGAGTATCTTCGCCTGAAGCTGACAGGAGAGCCCAACGAGGTCTTCGCCGTCCTCTTCCTCGATACGCGCCACCGCGTGCTGTCCTACGAACCCCTGTTCCACGGCACGATCGACCAGACGGCGGTGTACCCCCGGGTGGTCGTGCAGCGCGCCCTCGCAGCCAATGCCGCGGCCGTCATCCTGGCCCACCAGCACCCCTCCGGCTGCATCGAGCCCAGCATGGCCGACCGGGCGATCACCTCGCGCCTCAAGTCGGCACTGGAGCTCATCGACATCCGGGTGCTGGACCACTTCATCATCGGCAAGGGCGAGCCCTACTCGTTCGCGGAGGCTGGCCTGCTGTAGCCGGCATCACCCTGCACGGGCCTGTACTCAGGCCCGTGCAGGGTCGTCGTCTTGCAAGGCATGCCAGGTACACTCGAACGATGAGCTCCTCGCGTTGTTCCGAGGCCTCGACGTCTCGGCGCAGCAGGCCAGCCGGCGGTCGCACCACCACTGTCGGGTGCTGATGCCCCGCGACCGCGTCAGCGGTCCGCCAGCTCTCTCAGAAGGGCGTATTGCTCCGGCGTCAAGATGCCGCGCAGGCGATTCACGAAGTCGACGTGAATCTCGGCGATCTCCCGCTTGACCTGTTGCAGGCGACCGAGGGGTTCCGCCAAGGCGCGGCTGTCGACTCCGTCGAAAGCAGCAACCGCGATCTCCCGTTCCAGCCTGCCGGCCTCGGCCTGGCGGGACTTGGTCGGGCCGCGCACGTCGGTGATGAGTTGGTCAATGGCCTGCTGTTGGCCGCCTTCGATGCGAAAGTCATCGCCGTTGTCCTTGATGAAGCCCAGCACATGCGGCAGATGGAAGGGATGGATCAGGGAATACTGCGCGGGCGTCGGTTCGATGCGCGCGCAGGCCTCGCCGCCGGGGCGGACTTCGGCCCGAACTGTCAGGCTGAGGAACGACGACAGGATCAGGACGACAAGCTTGCTGTTCAGGTTCATGGCGATACTCCTACAAGGGATAAACCGAGTCGTCGACGAGCCGCTATCAGCAGCGCAACCGCCAGCGACGCAGCGGCGAGCGCGGCCAGCATGCCGGGGTAGCCGAGGCGGTCGAGCAGCAGGCCAGCCGGAGGCGCGACAGCGATCCGGCCGAGCGTAAACAGGCTGGCCTGCAGGCCGTAGTCGGCGGCCCGCCAGCCATCACGCGCGAACTCCATCATCAGCGCGAAGGCGAGTGCGGAAGCCACGCCCATGGCGACCGCGAGAAATGCGGCGGCGGCCACCAGCCCGGCGGGCGTCCCGTACCCAGCCGCGGCGGACAGCAGCGCAAGCGCAAGGGCGTTGGCGCCAGCGGAGAGCGGCAGTACCCGGAGGATGAGCACGCGCGGCACAAGTCCGGCACCGAAACTCGCCAGCGCCCCGAGGGCGCCGCCGCCGACACCAGCGATCCAGGCGACCTCGCTGGCCGGAAAGCCGCGATCGAGCAGCAGCGGCTTGAGATAGACCCACGCGGCGGCGACGAAAGGAAAGTAGCCGAGCAGCACCACCGTCCAGATCCCCGCCCCCGCCTGTCGGAAGAAGCCGAGCCACACGGCGAGCGGCGTCGAGCGGTGGGAGCCGGCGACGCCGCCATCCTCCTGGATGCATCCGAGCAGCCCCAAGGCCACGAGCAGGCAGGCACCCAGTAGCAGGAAGGGCGCCGCCCAGCCAAGCGCCTGCTGCAACAGCAGCATCGCGCCACCGCCGACGATCGCGCCCGCGAACGTGGCGGCCGAGCGCACCCCGCCGGCGCGGGGGCGCTCCTCGGCGGGAAACAGCTTGATCGCCAGCGCATTGACCGGGATGTCCGCCCAGGTGGCGCACAGGGCGGCCAGCAGCGTCAGCGCGAAGAGGATGCCTTTGTGGGCATCCGCCCCCAGCGCGGCCAGGGACAGCAGGGCCAGGAGGTAGCCGCCGCCGGTGAGCCACGCCCAGCGCCTGTAGGGACGATGGCCCGCCCGCCAACGTTCGATTGGCAAGGCCAGGAAGAGCTTGAACACGGCCGGCAGGCCGGCCAGTTGGAAAAGCCCGATCTCCGCGCCAGACCAGCCCTGCTGCCGCATGACGAGCGGCAGTCCCAGCCAGAGATAGATGGCCGGCGCCGTCAGCGCGAAGTTCATCCAGCCGAACAGCACGTGGCGCGCGCGCATGCGGGAGATGGCCATGCTCATGCTTCCTTCCGGGCGACGACGACCTGCAGCGGCGCCATCGGAAACAGGGCCGAGGCAAAGGTCTCGATGCGGCAGAAACCGAGGCGCCGCAGCGTCGCCGCCATGTCGCCCCGGTGGCCGACATGGCGCCCCTGCATCAGCATGGGGAGGTAATACTGCAACACCTCGGCGGCTGCGGCCGGCGTGTCGCCGATCTCGGCGTGCGCGCAGACCAATGCGCCACCCGGCCGCAGCGCGGCCAGGATCTTGCGCAGGACCGCCTCGGTATCCGGCACGAAGTGCAGCACCGAGGAACACCAGATGAGGTCGTAGTCGCTGCCGCCGCCACGTCGCCGCCGAGCACGGAGAGCCGGTCTGCGAGGCCTGCGTTGGCAATGTTCTCGGCCGCGACAGCCACGGCTTCGGGGAAATCGAAGACCACGCCCGAAAGCCCGCCCTGTCGCCGCGCCAGCTCGATGGCCACCCAGCCAGGGCCTCCGCCCAGGTCGAGCAGGTTCGTCGCCGCCGCGAACTCCGGTACGCGCGACACAATCTCCAACGCGGCCGGCACGGTGGCCGCATGCTGGTCCTGGGCCAGTTGCCCGCGCGCGGCGGCGGCCCACTGCTCGGCCATGCGTTCGAGGGCCTGCCCGCCTTCGGCCTGCGCCCCCTGCCGCACCTGATCGCGCAACAGACTGACGGCCTGCCTGAGCCGGGCCTCACGGTAGCGCCAGGCGTCGCCGGACCAGGTGGGAGAGGCGGCCAGGAAGTAAGCGCGTCCGACTTCCGCGAGGCCGTACACGGTCTCCGATCCCCCGATGTAGTCCACGCCGGGGCGCGCAGATCGGTCCAGCAGGCCCATGCCCCACAGCAGTTCGAGCAGGTGGGCGGCGTTCCGGGAATCCAGGTCGAGCTGGGCGGCGAGCTCGTCGGGCGTTCGAGGCTCGACCAGGGACTCGAAGATGCCCAGCGCCAGGGCTGCGCTCAGTGCCTCGGCCTGGATGGGCGCGGCCGCCAGCGCCCAGTAGCGTTGTAGAGGGTGCTTTTGTTCAGGACTCATGTGCATTGCTCCGTTTACATGCGCCAGGTCAGCCGCACGCCCAGCTCGCGCGGCGGGCTGTAGATGGTGGCCACGCCGTTGAGGAATCCGACGGTGTCATACTGCTTGTTCGTGGCGTTGTGGACGTAGGCGGACAGCTCGGTGCGCCCGAAGATGTAGCCCGCCAGCAGGTTGACGACGCCGTAGCCCGCCCGCCCAGAGGTGTTGGCGGCGTCTAGATAGACCTTGCTCGCGCCACTCAGATGGGCCTGGGCATACCAGCCTTGCGGGGCGTCGTAGCGCACCCCGAGGTGGCCGGTGATATCCGGTGCGAGCGGGTTGTGCTTGCCCTTAAAATCATTGGCGCCATCCCGGAACTCGCGGAAACGGGTGCGATTCAGCCCCAGCGCGGCCTGGAGCTGCCAGCCCGAACCGAGCAGGTACTGCAGCTCGGCATCGATGCCGACCGGACGCGCCGATGCCGCGTTGGTGAGGAACATCTGGCCGGGCAAGCCGATCTGCTGGACCTGCATGTCACGCACGTCCATTACGTAGGCCGCGACGCCGTAGCGCAGGCGCCGCGCCAGGAGCCGCCCCTTGACGCCAAGTTCGAAGGAGCGCACCCGTTCCGGCTGGTAGCGCCGGTAGGCCTCGGGCGCGAAGGCATTGAAACCGCCGGCACGAAAACCGTCGGCGACGCTGACATAGACCTGTGCGTCCTGCCGCCATTGGTACTGCAGCGCCACCTTGGGCGAGAAGCGGGTCCATGCGCGCGACTGTTCGCGCTCCCCGGCCAGGGCGAAGCGCACCTCGTTGCGCTCGATGCGGGCACCCGCCGTGACCGTCCACCGATCCGCCAGCGGGACGATCCAGTGGGTGAACAGCGCCGCCGAGTGGCCCTTTTGCGTGGCCGAGGTCGTTGTCGAACCCAGCGGAATCTTCTGCCCGAAACTCAGGTCATGATCGTCGCGGTCCGCGTAGAATCCCGCCAGCCACTGCGCCGGGCCCACCCTGCCCTCCAGCCGGAATTCCTGCGACAAGGTGCGGAAGTGGTGGTCGCGGCTCACATGCAGCATGTCCGCCGGCATGAAGTCGATGTCCTGCTTGATGCGGTCGGTGAATTCGTTGTTGGCGGTGATCGAACGCAGGTTCAGGTCGGGCGCCACTTCGTGCGCGATGTCGAGCGACACGGTGCGCGCGGTCGAGTCGTTCCAACTGTCGGTGCCGGAGCGCACCGTGGCGCGCGGCGCGCTGACCGACCCCCACAGCGAGCCCGCGTCGCGAGACTCCCGTTGGGCATAGCGCAGCGTGGCATCGGTGCGCTCGCCGGGCGTCCAGCGCAGCGCCAGGCGGCCATTGCGGCGTTCGCGGTCGTCCTCCTTGCCGCCCTTGAAGGCGTTGTCGACGAAGCCGTCCTGGCGGAACAACTCGCCGGCCACCCCGAGGTAGAGGGTGTCCTGCACCAGAGCGCGGCTCGCATCGAAGCGCAGGGCGCGCTTGTCGCGGCTGCCCAGCTCGGCGGAGACGACGGCGTAGGGATCGTTCCCCGGCTGGCGCGTGACGATACTGACCACGCCGGCCTCGGCGTTGCGCCCGTACAGCGTGGACTGCGGCCCCCGCAGCACCTCCACCCGCTCGATGCCCAGCAGGTTGTCGTCGAAGCCCTGCCCGCGCAGGGTCGGCACGCCGTCGACCACCAGCGCGACCGATGACGAGAAGCCCATGATGTTGGCCGTCAGGCCGCGCATCACCGGCGGCTGCAGGCCCGACTGCCCCGACGCCTGGAAGGTGAAGCCGGGCGTCATCCGCGCCACGCCTTCGAGGCTGTCGATGCCGGCGGCTTGCAGGTCTTCGCCGTCGAAGGCCGAGACGCTGGCGGGAACGCGCTCCAGCGCCTGGGATTGCTTGTTCGCCGTGACCGTGACGGCGGGCAGCTCCTGTACTTGCTCCTGCTGCGCCGCGGCCGGCAGGGCCGCGCCAATCAACGCCAGCAACCCGGCCGCGCGGCTGGAAATCGTGGGCATCGCTTGTCCTCCTCGAGTTCATGTGGACCGCATGGTATTCGTCAATGCGAACCGTTCTCATATAGAATCGATTGCGTTCGGGAGGGTTTTGTATGCAAACGGGAGCGAGGCGTGGCGCCATGACTGATTTCGTACGCGCGACGGGTGCGGCCGGGCCCGCCGTCCCGGGGGCGGGCGCAACGCACGTGGCGTTGCCCGACCGCTTCGGCGATTGCTGGATCGAGCGCACCGCGCTCGACGATGGGCTGACCGTGGTGCACTCCCACTACCGCCCCACTCGCGAACTGGCCGAAGAGACAGTCCAGGCGGGCAGCAGTCCGACACTGGTCATCACCTTGGGTCTATCGGGCGAGTCTGGCTTCGTGGCGCGGGAAGGAACCCGCCTGCGCTTCCGGGCCGGGCACACGACCCTCACCGCTTTCAACGAGAGTCGCGGCGAGCGGCGTTTCAATGCGGAAGGAGCGGTACGCCAACTGCGCCTGGTGCTCACCGGAACGGTGCTGTCGCGCTACCTCGGAGAGGCAGGTGTGGCCCGCCTAGCCAGCCGCACGGGCGTGCGCATCCTCGGCGAGCACGCGACGCCGCCCTGGTGTCGCGCCTTGCTGCGCCCCCTGGTCGCATCCGAGGCGGCAACGCCGCTGGATCGGCACATCGCCGCGCTGACCCTGGCGGCCGATTATCTGCGCCCGCTCATGCCGACCGGCGCGTCCGCCGCGCCGTCATCCACGCATCTCGGCGCCGACGACATCGACAAACTCCAGCGCGCCCGCGACCTGATGCAAAACCACATGGACCGTGCATTGACGATTGCGTATCTCAGCGCAACCGTGGGCATGAACGAGTGCAAGTTCAAACAGGGCTTTCGCGAACTGTTCGGCGCCCCACCCCATCGATTCCTGCTGGAGCTACGCATGCGGCGCGCGTGGACGCTACTGGAGTCCGGATCGCGGGTGGCACAGGCCGCCTACGCAGTCGGTTACGAGCACCCCGCCAGTTTCAGCGCGGCATTTGCGCGGTATTTCGGGCGCACGCCGAAGTCGGTTCGTTGAGGATGCGACACCCTTCATCCGACGCGGGCCAGACTATCCAAAGGACGACATGCCTGGATCTCCAGGGTAGCCACGCCCATCTCCCGCAGTTCGGTGCGTAGCCGCGCCACCGTTTCGGCATCCATTTCAGGCGGGACGGTGCAGCGAACCTGGTGGGCAACCCCGGACGCGAGCAGCAGCCGCAGCGCGCTGCGCGCCGGACCGCCCCCTTCGCAGCCGACGATGCGGGCGTAGTCGCCGAACGGCGCCTTGACGTCGAACCCGACCCAGTCGAGCAGCGGCAGCACGGCGGCGAGCCGCTCCGGGTAGATGCCGGCGGTGTGCAGTCCGGTGGCGAAGCCGAGGACACGGACTTCACCGAGGGCCGATACGAGGCCGCGCTGCAGCAGGGGCTCGCCGCCGCTGAACACGACGCCGTCGAGCAGGCCGCGACGCGTCGCCAACCAGGCGATCACGTCCGCCCACGACCGGTCGCCGTCGTGCGGCGGCAGGAGATGCGGATTGTGGCAGTAGGTGCAGCGCCACGGGCAGCCCTGGCAGAACACGACGGCGGCGAGCCGGCCGGGAAAGTCGATGGTGGTGAACGGCACCAGGCCACCCACCGCCAGCCGTGACTCAGGCATGGGCCGTGCGTCCGCCATCGGGTTCGATGAAGTGGCGCCGCTCGGCGTGCTCGCCCTGCTTGCCGGCGTTGAACTCGGACACCGGGCGGTGGTAGCCCATAACGCGCGTCCAGACTTCGCAGCGCTGGCGTTCGTGGTCCTGCAAAGGGATGTGTTCGGTGGTCGGGGACATGGTCGCTCCTTAGGTTGTGGGTAAAAGAATCAGTGGGCCTGCCCGCGGCGAGCGAGGAGTTCTTCGTCGCACTTGGGGCAGAACTCGTGCTCGCCTGCGAGATAGCCGTGCTTCGGGCAGATCGAGAAGGTGGGTGTGACCGTGATGTAGGGCAGGCGGAAGCGGGTCAGCGCGGTGCGCACGAGCTGCCGGCAGGCCTCTGACGTGGAGATGCGCTCGCGCATGTACAGGTGCAGCACGGTGCCGCCGGTGTAGCGGGTCTGCAGGTCGTCCTGGCGCAGCAGGGCCTCGAAGGGGTCGTCGGTGAAGCCCACCGGCAGTTGCGAGGAGTTGGTGTAGTAGGGCTGCTCCGCCGTGCCGGCCTGCAGGATGCCGGGCCAGCGCTTGCGGTCTTCCCTGGCGAAGCGGTAGGTCGTGCCCTCGGCCGGGGTGGCCTCCAGGTTGTAGAGGTTGCCGGTCGCTTCCTGGTAGTCGCGCATCTTGTCGCGCAGCCGATCGAGCAGGCGCAGCGCCAGGGCGTGGCCTTCCGAGTGAGTAATGTCATGGGCACCACCGCTGTAGTTGCGCACCATCTCGTTGATGCCGTTCACGCCGATGGTCGAGAAGTGGTTGCGCAGCGTGCCGAGGTAGCGCTTGGTGTAGGGGAAGAGGCCGTCGTCCATCAGCCGCTGCACGACCTTGCGCTTGATCTCCAGGCTGTCGCGGGCCATGTCGGAGAGGCGGTCGATCTGCGCGAAGAGCGCCGCTTCATCGCCCGCATGCACATGGCCGAGGCGCGCGCAGTTGATCGTCACCACGCCGATCGAGCCGGTCTGCTCGGCCGAGCCGAACAAGCCGTTGCCGCGCTTGAGGAGCTCGCGCAAGTCGAGTTGCAGGCGGCAGCACATCGAGCGGACATGGTTCGGCTTCATGTCCGAGTTGAGGAAATTCTGGAAGTACGGCAGGCCGTACTTGGCGGTCATCGCGAACAGGCGCTCGGCGTTGTCCGACTCCCACGGAAAGTCCGGGGTGATGTTGTAGGTCGGGATCGGGAAGGTGAACACCCGCCCGCGCGCGTCGCCCGCCGTCATCACCTCGATGTAGGCGCGGTTGATCAGATCCATCTCGGCCTGCAGCTCGCCGTAGCGGAAGGGCATCTCCTCGCCGCCGATCACCGGCACCTGCTCGCGCAGGTCCTCCGGGCACACCCAGTCGAAGGTGAGGTTGGTGAACGGGGTCTGGGTGCCCCAGCGAGAGGGCACATTGAGGTTGTAGATGAACTCCTGCAGACCCTGGCGCACCGCCTCGAAGGACAGCCCGTCCTTGCGCACCAAGGGCGCGAGGTAGGTATCGAAGGAGCTGAACGCCTGCGCCCCGGCCCATTCGTTCTGCAGGGTGCCGAGGAAGTTCACCATCTGTCCCAGCGCACTGGAGAAATGCCGCGGCGGCGTCGCTTCCGGCTTGCCCGGCACGCCGTTGAAGCCTTCGAACAGCAACTGGCGCAGCGACCAGCCCGCGCAGTAGCCGCACAGCATGTCGAGGTCGTGGATGTGGAGGTCGGCGTCGCGATGCGCCTGGCCGATCTCGGGCGGATAGACGTGCGACAGCCAGTAGTTAGCCACCACCTTGCCCGAGACGTTGAGGATCAGCCCGCCCAGCGAATAGCCCTGGTTGGCGTTGGCACGCACACGCCAGTCGGAGCGGCCGACGTATTCGTCCACCGCGGCGGCCACGTCGACCAGGGTGCGGCGATCCTCGCGCAGGCGCCGGTGCTGGTCTCGGTAGGCGACATAGGCGCGGAAGGTGGCGAGATGGTTCGCATCGACCAGGGTCTGTTCGACCACGTCCTGCACCTGCTCGACGCTCGGCGCCGAACCGCCATGGCGATGGCGCAGCACCTTGAGCACGCGGGCGGTCAGGAGTTGCGCCTCGTCGGCATCGAACTCTCCTGTCGCGGCACCGGCACGGACCAGCGCCGAGGCGATGCGCGCCGGATCAAACGGGGCGTCGCGACCATCGCGCTTGACGATGCGTGCGGGCAGCGCTGGCGACGCCGTGTTCGGCCTGCGGTCTACGACGCGTTCGGATTCGTTCGAGTACAAGTCGGTTCTCCTGGCCGGGGGGCGGAGAACCGAAGATGGAGGAGCTGTGCCGGGCGGATTTCGCCCCGGGCGAGACCCGTCGCGACGGACGACTTGCGAACGGCGGCCAGCAGCATGCTCGAACCTCTCTCCGGGGACACCCCGCCCCATCGTTGGTGGAAAGACGTTGAGGCAGGTCTCCTGGCTCTCGACTCGGACACGCTTGGTCGGCCTTCCCGGACAGCAGCCAGTGGCACGGGGACGAAGCGCTCGTCGATCACAGTTGCGGGGGCAGCTCCGGTTTTGAGGTCATCGACCCGGTACCGGATTCCCTTTCAATCCCCGGAAGGGGAACCATCAACGGGTCAAAGTTTAGCCTTGTCGCAATGCCGACGTCAAGCCGAAATCACTAGATGTAGTTGATCATCCATGCGACGTACCGATATGTAGTGCTATACGCGCACTCCCTCTCAAGAGAGGCAGACGAATCACGTGAGGCGTATCCGGACAAATCATTCGTGTCTCACGATGCATAATTTCTTTATTGCGAACGGTTCTCATTCGCGCTACCATGGCACATAGGGTTGAAGTGCAGGCGCTTCAACCGCCCATGACCCAGGAGCCCGATGATGGAATTCGATGTCGAGGAGCGCCAGACCCCCTGCCCGCTGGGGCTCATCGCTGCCACGGTTGCGCTGATGACACGGTACGCCGACCCCGCCCCCGGACAGACCGCCTCAGGTCCGTGCGACGTACATCCGCTCCTGGCGAAGAAGATCGCGTCCAACCTCCTGTTCCTGCAGCACCACCCCGAACTCCCGGCGCAATTCGGGCAGGTCATGGCGCAGGCCCGTACGCAGTGGTGCGGCATGGTCGAGCGCGGTGCGGGCAACGCACCGCTGCCGATGGCACACGCCTGCCCGTCGATGCGTCACTGAGCGCGCGCGCTGCTCGATTGGAACCTTACCGAGCGCGCCATCCAACCCGATACGAGGAGTGTTCGTCATGCAAGCCGATATGCAAGCCACGCAACAGGATCTGATGAGCGCAGTGATCGGCCATCTGGGCCGACTGGCACAAACTGGGTGCCCTCGCGCGAGCCATCGCGCCCGCCTGCTGATCGACCATATCGGCGAAGGCGACACCGACCAGGACGGGACATCGGACATGCTGCGCCAGCTGCTCGAACATCTCGAACCGTGCCCTCGTCTTTGACGTACACGCCTGCGGGACCGGATGGAGGCTTGACCATGAACGAACAGGCATTCGACCAACTCGCCGGCGAGCACCGCGTGCTCATCGCGACCCACGGCAGGGCTCAGGCGCGCTGCAGCGACCTCCTCACCCGCCAGGCCGGCGAGATCCAGGCGCAGCAGGCCGAAATCATGCGCCTGCGGGCGGAAGTGATCCGCCGCGACACGCAGATCGCGCTGCTTCGTGACGAACGTGCCGAGCTCGAGCGGACCCTTCCCGGCCTGCCGACCCGCCTCACGCTCGCAAAGAAGGTCCGCGTGTTGATGGAACGCATCCAGGACCTGATGCGCGAGCGGCATGCATGCCAAGCTCGACCCGAGGAGGATCGGCCGCTCCGTCTCGAGCAGGCCACGGTCCTGAGCCGCCTCGACGACCGGTCGGTCCTGTGCCTCGGCCGGGACGCATCCGCGGCACGCTTCGTGATGCGGCTGGTCGAGATGGCCGGCGGACGTTTCACCCATGATCCGGCCGACGACGCGGAAGATCTCGCACGCATCGAGCAGAGCATGCGCGCGGCCGACCTGGTGATCTGCCAGGCCGGCTGCATCAGCCAGAACGCTTACTGGCGCGTGCGCGACCATTGCCGGCGCACCGGCAAGCCCTGCCTTCTCGTGGAGCGCCCGAGGGCGATGCCCGAGGTTCAGCGCTGACCCCGACAGACTTTCCGATTTTTCCCACTCAACAACCAGGAGACCACGATGACAGTCGAAACCAAGCCCACTCCCCTGATGCGCGACCGCCTGTTTCGAACGGGCCTGTGGTCGACAGTCCTGGCCTTCGTGGCCTGCCTTGCCACCCATGTCGTCACCTTGTTCGGCATCGTCGGCGCGGTGGCCTGGCTATCCACCGTCGAACATGCGCTGATCGTCGGCGTGGTGGGTTTCGCGGCCTTGACCGTATATGCGGCCGTTCGTCATCGGCGTTGCGCTCGGGGTGCGGGGTGCGCGCACGAACCGGGTTCGGAGCGTGCATAGATTGGCGCTGAGCACAGCCGTCCAAGTCTCTCTGAATGTGCTGAACGACGGAGGCGGATCAAACCGGGGAAGTCCCGTTTCTCATTTCCTGTCGCAGTTCTGAACCACATGCGTTGCACTACCCGCCTCATGAACTCCTGGGGCGCCATGCAATGCAACACCGTCCTTTCGTTGCCTCCATACGACTGCCTCTGCTCGCATCTCTCGCCGCCGCGACGATCCTTGACGCAGGCATCGCGGCCGCGGAAACCTGGGTCATCACCGACCAGTCGCATCCAACCGTCGGAGATGCGGACCAGCATGTCCTGCTCGATGCCCCCACACGACTCGAGATCGAACTGGCCTCCGGACTGCCTGCCGCCCCTGAACAGGCGACGGCTGTCGTCCAGCGCCGCCTGAAGCAAGGCGGTACCGACCTGCAGCGCAGGATCGCTGCGGCCTACCAGGGCGTCACCGACGCCTGGAGCCTGGGTATCACCAAGGTCCCTGCCGTCGTGGTGGATCGCCGCTACGTGGTCTACGGCGAGGCCAACGTGGAACGCGCCGTCGCCCGCATCGAGCAGCACAAGCGGGAGCAGCCGTGAAGCCCCGGCTGCACACTGCGTCCCGGCGCCTGCGCCTCGCCATCGCCTCGGTGCTGCTGGCCAACTCCGCGTCGTCCTTCGCCCTGAACACCGCGACTATCGTCGCTTCCGCCTTGTCCCCGGACTGCCTCGAATACCGCGTCACCGGCATCTGCTACTGGCTCTACTGCACCTTGACCGGGTGCACGGTACGGACCTCGGTCAAGGTGCGCCACTACGTCCCGGATGCCGTCGTCTCGAGCTACTCCAACACCGGCGAAAACCCCTGGATCGAAGTGCGCGCGATGAGCCTGCCCAACCCGACCGCCCGGGCCGGCGGCGACGGCACCACCAACGAGGATCACGAGAACAACCTGGCGAAGTTCAAGAACGCGGACGTGATCGGGCATCCGGGCGGATCGGTGTTCAGCCAGTTCGCCAGCGCATCCGGCTACACCTGCGCGGGGGCCGGCACGGCCTTTATGCCCTACCTGCTGAGCACGCTCGACACGCTGGCCTGGCGCCATAACGTCCCCGAATCGCTGTACCCGGAGGCGCTGATTCCCGGCCTGCGCGAGATCGGCACGCGCACGGCCCTGAACCTGTGGGGCAACGTCTATCCGCGCGGCGGCTTCCTGCACCAGGTGGACGACTACAAGAGCGGCGCCGTGGTGGCGCAGCGCGCGGGCGACATCGTGACCCGTCGCGGCCAGATCCATGTCTACCAACCGCTGCTCGCCAGTGCGCGCGACGGCTACTGGCCTGCCGGCGCGCTGATGGAAACCGATGCCTCGACGGGCAAGTGGCAGGAGCTGACGCCGACCCTCTCGAACACCTGTGCGGTGTTCCCGCACGGCAACACGCGCGTGCAGGCCCGGCAAGGCGACTACGCCTGGGCGCTGTGGCGGCCCTATGGCTGCTGCCGGCGCCGGGGGCAGGTCTTCCTCGGTAGCGTTGATTTCATGTGAGGTGTGTCCGATGAAAGCCCCCCTATCCCGCCTCGCCCAGCAGGCCAGGCCCCACATCCTGGCCGTCGCGCTCGTCTGCGCGGCAACGATCGCGGCGGCTGGCGTCGCCTGGGCACAGACCCGCAGCGGCGTGCAGCACCAGGGCAGCGTCATCGGCGACGACGTGCTCTACAGCATCGGCGGTGGCCGTGCGGTGTCGATGGGCGGTGCGGCTAACATGCACTCAATCGGCGTCGGCGTGGGCTGGAACAGCAATCTGATCTGCGGCGACATGAGCATCACAACCACGCTGCAGAACCAGTTGAACGGCATCACCAACGGCTTCCAGGCCATCATGTCCTCGGTGATCCAGAACGCCACCGCAGCCGTGGCGTCGCTGCCGGCGCTGATCATCCAGCGTGCCGATCCGGGGCTCTACAACCTGCTGACCAACGGCGTGCTGCAGGCACGGCTCGATTTCGACCGCAGCAAGCTGACCTGCCGCGCGATCGCCAACCGCATGGCCGACATGGCCGGCGGCCAACTCGGCTGGGACCAACTCGCCGAGGGCATGGCGCTGAAGCAGTCGGTTGCCAGCACCGATGCCGTGTCGGCGATCGACGAGGCCGAGGCGAACCGGGGCAACAACGGCGTGCCCTGGGTGGGCGGTGACAACGCCGGCGGCGCCGGCCAGCCCCCGGTGCGCGTGGTCGGCGACGTCACCCGCGCCGGCTACAACCTCATCAACGGCCGCAGCGTCACCGACACCAGCTCGATCGCGCCGTCCAGTTGCAGTGGCAACCTGGCCTGCCAGACCTGGAGCTCGCCCGATGCCGCCGCGGCCTGGGCGGTGCGCGTGCTGGGTGAACAGGAGCAGCGCACCTGCGATGCCTGCACCAAGACCGTGACCACGCCGGGCGTGGGCCTGACCCCGCTGATCCAGGAGGAGTACGAGAGCAAGCTGGAGGTCCTGCAGGAACTGGTGGCCGGCAGCCGCCCCACCGGCTTCGACAACCTGCAGGCCGCCGGCAGCGCGTCGCTGCCGATCACGCGCGGCGTGATCGAGGCGCTGCGCGACGAGCCCGACCAGGACCTCCTGGCGCGGCGCCTGGCCTCGGAGGTGGCGCTCGCCAGCGTGCTGGAGAAGGCCCTGCTGCTGCAGCGCACGCTGCTCACCGGCCGCAAGGAGCCCAACGTGGCCGCCAACGAACTGGCCCAGAAGGC
>JABWBN010000115.1 GCA_013360485.1 Burkholderiaceae bacterium
GATGCGATAGGTGCCGGGCGAACGGTCGTACTCGGTCAGGAAACAACGGATCGCGTCGGCGTCCGTGTTCGCCGTGATCTGCAGGCGGACCGGGTCGGCCCTGTTAACGCCGCTCTTCCCGTCCAGTTCAGGGGGGATCGTCAGCTCGTCCAGGGGGCGGACAGGGACAGGCCCTTGCGGGGTGGGAGGAGCGCTGGTGTCGGGGTTCTTCGCCTTCATGGGCGTGAGTTTACCCGTCAGGCAGCATTTTTCACCCGACAGGGCTTGCCATACGTCGAGTGCTGTATATAATTACAGTTATCGAAGGGTGAGCCAGGCAACAATCAAAGGCGAGTCCTGGTCGTGATGCATTTCAGCCCCGCTCGGGCTCGAATCGTTCTGAAAAGGAGTCAATCATGGAAAGCCTCATCTGCCGCACCCTGATGCTGGTTGGTCTCATTGTCGGCGTACTGCTGGCCGGCGGCCAGGGCGGCCAGGCACTGGTTCCCGCCATCCTGGCCCTCGTCGGGGTCGCCCTGTTCCGGCGCATTGCCCCTTCCCTGCCGTGGCGCTTCGGCCACGGGCGTCACTACTGATCCGCTTTACCCGGTGCTGGGCAAGGCCTTCATCGATCGCTATCTGGTTCCCCGCCTGCCCGACCTGCCCGCCATGGCCGGTTTGCTGGGCGGCGCAATGGCCGCCGGCGCGCTGGCCAGCCTGCTGCGCTACGGCCAGTTGGTGCGCCTGGCGGCGCTGGCGATGCGCTCGGTGCAGCGCATCCGCGAGACCGTGTACAGCCATGTGTTGCATCTGCCGATGCGCTTCTTCGACCGGGCCATCACCGGCCAGCTCGTCAGCAGGGTGACCAACGACACCGAAGCGGTGAAGACGCTGTACGTGCAGGTGCTCTTCGTCATGCTCGACAGCGTCATCATGCTGGTAGGCATGATGGTGACGATGGCGCTGCTGGACTGGCGCCTCATGCTGATCGTGGCGCTCCTGGTGCCGTCGGTGTTTGGCATTGTGTGGCTGTACCAGCGCCTGTCGGCGCCAGCCGTCACGCGCAGCCGCGCCTTGCGCAGCGACCTCAATGCGCAGGCGGCCGAGAGCATCGCCGGCATGGCCGTCGTCCAGGCCTGCGGTGCGGTGGGTGCATTTGCACGCCGGTTCGGCGCCACCAATGCCGCGCACTATGCCGCGCGCCGCGACGAACTGCGCGCCAACGCTTGGCTGCTGCGGCCGATGCTCGACTTCCTAAACGTGGCCATGCTCGCCGCGCTGATCGCCGTGTTCGGCCTGCGCGAGGACGGCGGCGCGCTCGACGCCGTGCAGGTGGGCGTGCTCTACGCCTTCGTGAGCTACATCGCGCGGGTGGTCGAGCCGCTGATCCAGATCACCATGCAGTTCTCGCAATTGCAGCAGGCGATGGTGGCCGCCGCGCGCGTGAACACACTGCTGCGCGAGGCGCAGGCCCCGGCGCCCGCAGGCGGAGCGCGGGTGAGCGCCGGTCGCATCGAACTGCGCCAGCTGCAGTTCGCGTACGAACCGGGCCGGCCCGTGCTGCAGGGCATCGACCTGACCATCGAGGCCGGCCGCTGCGTCGGTGTCGTGGGCCATACCGGCAGCGGCAAGAGCACGCTGATGGCGCTGCTGCTGCGCTTGTACGAAGCACCGCCAGGGCAGGTGTTCGTCGACGGCCAGCCGGTCGAGGGCTTCGACGAGGCCGGCTACCGCAGCGCCGTGGGCCTGGTGCCACAGGAGCCCTTCCTGCTGGCCGCCAGTGCACGCGTGAACATCGCCATGGGTCGCCCGCTCACCGATGAGCAAGTGCACAGCGCCGCCCGAGCCGCGCATGCGCACGACTTCCTGCAGGCACTGCCGCTGGGCTACGACACGCCGTTGGGCGAAGGTGGTGCGCGGCTGTCGGTGGGGCAGAAGCAATTGGTGGCCATCGCGCGGGCACTGGCCGGCCAGCCCCGCATCCTGCTGCTCGACGAAGCCACTGCTCACATCGACAGTGAAACCGAAGGGCGGGTCCAGCAGACGCTGGCCGCACTGCGCGGCCGGGTCACGGTGGTGGCCATCGCGCACCGGCTGTCCACCATCCGCGACGCCGACGAGATCGTGGTGCTCAACCACGGGCGCCTGGCCGAGCGCGGCAGCCATACCGACCTCATGGGCATCGACGGTGGCTTGTACCAACGGCTGGTACAACTGCAGCAGTTGGAAGAGGCGCAGTCGCAGCCCGATGCGCTGCCGCAAGGGCAACCTGGCGGCGCAGGACCCGCAGGATGATCCCCTTTCGCTGGGCGCCGCGGACGGCTACGATGGTGTCGCCGGCGAGGGTTTCGGTCGTATCAGCGCCGCGCTGGGCCCACGGGCCGTCAGAGCCGTACGCCGGTCGCTAGGGGGAGTGCGTGGACATGAGCGATGCCGATCTGCAGGTCATCGGCCAGTTGCTCGACCGATTCGGGCTGGGTTTTCATCTTTCCGACGACTCCGGGCAGACGCTGGCGGCCAACCGCAACCACGCCGCAGCAGCCGGCAGCGGACGCGAGGCCAACGGCGATGGCAGCCACGTGGTCACGCTCGACAACGGGCGCCGCATCACCGTCACCCACCGGCCCAGCGACGCCGATCTGCGCTTTCGTCTGCTGGCCGAGCACTCGACCGACCTGATCATCGCGGTGGATGCGGACCTGGCGATCCGCTACGCGTCACCGGCGGCGCGGCCGCTGCTGGGCTGTGAGCCCGCAGCGCTGCACGGCCATACGCTGGCCGAATTGCTGGCGCCCGAGCAGCGGCACGCGTTCGTGGCCCGCCACTTTTCCAGATCCGGGCCACGCGATGGCGGCACGGAGCTGTTCCAGGTGCTGGGCCCCGGCGGTCGTGCGCGTTGGGTCGAGGCACGGGTGGCGCCCCTGCCGCCCGGCAACGGCCTGGGCGACTTCCTGGTCACGCTGCGCGACGCCGAACAGCGCCGCCGTGCCGAGGAAGCGCTGGGACAGGCCAACGCCGAGCTCTCGGCGCTGGCCTCCACCGATGCACTGACCGGCCTGCCGAACCGCCGCCAGTTCGACGGCACGCTGCAGAAGGAGTGGCTGCGGGCGCTGCGCGACGGCATTCCCCTGGGCCTGCTGATGATCGACATCGACCGATTCAAATCGCTGAACGACCGCTTCGGACACCAGACCGGCGACCGGTTCCTGGCGCGTGTCGGGCATGTCATCCGGCAGAACGTGCGACGTGCCGGGGACATGGCCGCCCGCTATGGCGGCGAGGAGTTCGCCGCGGTGCTGCCCGGAACGGCCAGCACCGGCGCGCTGGAAATGGCCGAGACGATCCGCCGCTGCGTGGCGTCGGCGGACACCACCGACATCGTGCTGGGTGGCTATCCGATCAGCGTGAGCATCGGGGTGGCCGCGAGCGTGCCCTTGTCCGGCTCGGGTGCCTCGGCACTGGTGCACAACGCCGACGCCGCGCTGTATCAGGCCAAGCGCAACGGTCGCAATCGCGTCGAGATCCTGCACTGACACGGGGACCAAAAAAAAGAGCCCCTGGCACCACCGGGGCGCCAGGGGCAATGCTCCTCATCGCTTCGCCGCTGGTAGGCGCCGAACGCATCGGATCCGGCACAGCGACAAACCCAGACTACGCCCGTTGGCGCGACTTGGCATCCGTACAAAACCAGAGGAACTTTTCCGGCGTGGCGGATTCCACGCATATCGTCGCGCTGCTACCCCCCCCGCGATCGGGTGTCGGCAGGCAGTTTCAACGCTGCGTTGCGGTCGTGCCCAGCATGATGCCCAGTCCTTGCGCCGCCAGCAGCAGCGGGTGGTCGTCCGGCACGGGTCGGTTGCGACCTGCGATTTCGGCTATGGGCACGCTTGCGCAGTCCTCGCCGCGCAGCACCACCATGCGCCCGAACTCCCCTGCCCTCACGAGCTGGGCGGCATGGACACCAAAGCGCGTTGCGAGCACACGGTCATAGGGGGTGGGCGAGCCGCCTCGCTGCACATGGCCGAGCAAGGTGGCGCGCACTTCCGTTTCCAGCCGTGGCTGCAACTGCGCCGCCAGCCAGGCGCCGACGCCGCCCAGGCGCAGCGGGTCCGGGCTGTCGGCCAGCGTTGCGCGCACCGTCAGGCCGGCTCCCGCGGCATGGGCCCCCTCGGCGATGCAGATGATGGTGAAGCCCTCGCGCGCCTGACGTGCAGCGCAGAAACGGGCCACCGCGTCGACATCGAAGGGTCGCTCAGGCAGCAAGATGGCGTCGGCCGCACCGGCCAGCCCACCTTCCAGCGCGATCCACCCCGCGTAACGGCCCATGGTCTCGGCGATCATCACCCGACCGTGGCTGCGCGCCGTGGTTCCCAGCCTGTCCAGCGCCTCGGCCACCACGGCCACCGCGCTGTCGAAGCCGAAGCTGCGGTCGGTCAGGGGCAGGTCGTTGTCGATGGTCTTGGGCACGCCCACCATCGGCAAGCCCTTCTGCTGGAACTGGTGCGCGATGGCCATCGTGCCATCGCCACCGATCACCACCAGTGCGTCCAGGCCCCAGTCGCGGGCCTGCTGCAATGCGCGATCAGAGACGTCGGCCCCACCCTGCGCGAAGTAGTGGAAGGGGTCGCACCGGTTGTGGGTACCCAGGATGGTGCCCCCCTGGGCCAGGATGCCGATCACCGCATCGGAGTCCAGCGGCCGCGCGCGGCCGGTGAGCAACCCCAGAAAGCCGCGCTCGATGCCCGTGACCCGGGCGTCCACGCCGTGGATCAGCGACAGCGTCACCGCCCGGATGACCGCGTTCAGCCCGGGGCAGTCGCCGCCGCCGGTGAGGATGCCGATGTGCATGTGTAACCTCGGTCAGCAAGCGCCACGCTCGGGGAATCCGTGCGCCGGCGCGCAGGCCGCTTCAGTCGTTCGAGCTTGCCAGCCACGCCGACAGGTCCGCCTTGAGTTGCCGCAAGTCCTGCGGCCGGGTATAGAACATATGCCCGGCGTCGTAGTAGCGGTGCGTCACCCGGGCCAGCACATCGGCTGGCGCGTCCAGCTGTGCCAGCGACCAGTCGCTGGCCGAGTACGGCGTGCCCAGGTCGTAGCGACCGCTGGCCACCAGCACCCTCATGTGCGGGTGGCGGCGCAACGCACGCGCCAGGTCGGTGCTGGTGCAGGCAAACCCCTGTTCGCCCCGGCCACCCTCGCCGCCGCCGCGCATCCAGTGCCAGTGCTTGTGCACATCGCGCGAGAGCACCTCGTAGCGCGAGCCGGTGGGTATACCCAGGGTTTCGAAATAGGCCAGCGCAGCCGTGGTGTAGGGCCCGCTGATGGCCTCGATCCCGGGGTCGAACTCCCAGTCCCGCGTGCGGCTGGCGGCCATCGGGCCGGTGACACGGGCCTCCAGCCGACCGACGATGCGGCCCTGCTCGCGCAGCGCCTCGAAGAAGAAGCACTGGTCACTGATGCGCAGGTTCCGTTCCTGTACCAGCGCCAGCGGCAACCCGGTGAGCTCGGCCAAACGCTTTTCGATGCGACGCCGCGCCGCACCGTCCAGCCGATGCCCGGCATGCAGGGCGGCCAGATAGTCCTGCTGCACGAAGGCCTGCGCCGCATCGCGCGCCGCCTCGGCCGAGGCGCCCAGCGCACCGCGCAGGCGGCCGTGGTATTGCGCCACCTGCGCGAAAGCCGGCAGGAACAGCGCATACGGCAGGTCGTTGCGCGGCGCGAATGCGAGCGCCTGCAAGTCCATGGCACAACTCACGAGGATCACGCCATCCAGCGGCAAGCCCAGATCGAGCATGCGGTCGGCCAGTGCCGCGCCACGCGTGGTGCCGTAGCTCTCGCCCGCCAGATACAGCGGCGCCCCGAAGCGTCGGTTCGCGGCAAGCCAGGCTCGCATGACCTCGGCCAGCGCCTCCACGTCGCCATCGACCGACAGCAGCTTCTTTCGCGCCTCGTCGCTCACGGCCATCGAGTACCCGGTGTGCGGCGGGTCGACGAACACGAGGTCGAAGTGCTCGAGCCAGGTCAGGGGGTTGTCCTGCACCTCGTAGGGACCCGCGGGCATGGTGCCGTCATCGCGGATCGGCACCCGCTTGGGGCCCAGCGTCCCCAGGTGCAGCCACACCGAGGCCGACCCGGGCCCTCCGTTGAAGGCAAAGCACACCGGCCGCACGGTGCCTGCAGGCGTGGGCACGGTGTAGGCGACGGTGAACACGGCCGCCTGCAACTCGCCGCTGCGGGTGTCGATGCCGCCGCGGGTCACCGGCACGAATGCGGCCCGCACGCCATAGTCCAGCACCGCGCCGCTGGCCAACGCCACGCGGCCACTGGCCTGAACCGGCGTGCGCGCCAACAGCTGTTCGGTGGCCTCGCGCTGGCGCTTGTCCGCTTCGGGGTCGGGGCGAGGTGCGTCGGGTTCACTCATCGGCGTGCTCCAGAGATCCTGTCAACCTGTCGGGTGGCCGGGATTGTGCTGTCGGTGGTCACAAGACCGGCGAGCATACGCGCACTGCTGCTGCACACCGCACAGGCCCAAGTGGTTAGACTGCCCGTTGCCGCTGGCGCCGCACCCATGTCCCGCGCTCCCACCGACACCCCCGCCGTCACGCCGCTTGCGGTGCTGGAGATGGGCGCCTACGAGTTGCTCGATGTTCCCGTCGCGGTGACCGATGCTCACGGTGAGCTAAGCGGGGTCAATGCCGCGTTCCTGTCCTTCACCGGCTTGGCGCCGCACGCTTGGCCCGGCCGGCGATTCGAGGAACTGATCTGCGGCCACGCCACCGACCCGGCGCAGCGGCTGTGGATCGCCAAGCGCCTGCGTGACGGCGAAGCCTTCGCAGCGGTGGCTTTCACCGGCCAGGATGCGTCCGGTCGTCCCTTGCCCATGCGCCTGTCGATGCGCATGGGGCCCGATGGAGCGGTGCTGCTGCTACAGCCCACGGCGGCCGAGCAACGGCTGCGCGACGATCTGGCCCGCACGTCGGAGTTGCTGGCGATGGCCCAGGACTTTGGCCGCTTCGGAGTGTGGGAGCGCGATGCCACGACCATGGCCGGACGCTGGGATCCACATGTCTGGGCGATTTGGGGCGTCCCGGCCGACGGCGAAGCGCCGCCATTCGAGCAAGCGATGCTCTCGATTCCCCAGCCCGACCGGGATCACTCGATCGGGTACTTCCAACGCTCGCTGGCAAAGTGCGGCAGCTACTCGGTGCGCTATCGGCTGGTGCGCCCCGACGGGGAACTGCGCCATGTCTACTCACACTGGGAGGTGCGCCCCGGGCCCGACGGTCTGCCCCAGCGCGCGCTGGGCATCGTCCAGGACGAGTCCGAAGTGCTGCGCCAGTCGCAACGCGAGGCCGAACTCGCACACCGGCTGGAGATGGCCACCAGTGCCGCCGGTGTGGCGGTGTGGAGCCTCGACCCGGCAGGTTCGCTTCACTGGGATTTGCAGATGCGCAGACTCCACGGTCGCGAGAACTCGGATCTTCCGGACGACCTGGGCGACTACTTCGAGCACTGCATTCATGCGGATGACCGCGTCGCCGCCCGCGAAGCGCTGCGCACCCTGCTGGCGCGCCGCAGCGGCTTGGTGGAGATGGACCTGCGCATACTCAGGCCGGACGGCACGTTGCGTCGTGCGGCCACCCGTACGTCGGCACAGGTGGGGCCTCAGGGCGTGACCCTGTACGGTGTGATGCTGGACGTGACCGAGCGCCACGCGGCCGAGGCGCGGCTGCGCGAGGCTTCGGAACATGTGGCGCTGGTGACGCGCGCCGTGGGCATCGGGACCTGGCGTGCAGACCCCACGGCCGAAGTCGGTTGGTGGGACGAGCAGATGTACCGCTTGCGGGGCCTGGAGCCACAGGACGGCTCCTCGACACCCGAGCAGCGTGCGGCCTGCGTCTATCCACCGGACCTGGCCGCCAACCACGACGACATGCGACGCGCCGTCTCGGAGGACCGCCCGTCCAACTCCACGTTCCGCGTCATTTGGCCCGACGGCACGGTGCGCTGGCTGGCGTCGCGCTCGACGCCGGTGCGCGACGAGACGGGCCGCACCGTGCAACGCATCGGCATCAACTGGGACGTCACCGAGTCACGTGCCGCCGCCGAGGCCGAACACCAGCGCCAGCTCGCCCAGCGCGAGAGCCAGGCCAAGTCGCAGTTCCTGGCCCGCATGAGCCACGAACTGCGCACTCCGTTGAATGCGGTGCTGGGATTCGCCCAGTTGCTCTTGACCGAGCGAGAACATGCCGATGTCACCTTGCAGCGACGACGCATCGAACATATCCACGCAGCGGGCGAACACCTGCTGTCGCTGATCAACGACGTGCTGGATCTGTCCGCCCTCGAGTCGGGTGAGCTGAGGCTGCAGCTCGTTCCCGTGTCGCTGCAGGCGATGTACGGCGAGGCCCTGCCCCTGATCGAGAACCTGGCCCGGGCCAGCCGCGTCAGCGTGCAGGCAGCACCCACTGACCTGGCCGTGCTGGCCGACCCGGTGCGGCTGCGCCAGGTGCTGATCAATCTGCTTTCCAACGCGGTGAAGTACAACCGACCCGCTGGGCAGGTGAGCATCGAAACCGTCGTCGAGGGTGACCAAGTCCTCGTCCGGGTCACCGACACCGGGCAGGGCATGAGCGACGAGCAATTGCGCCATGTGTTCGAACCGTTCAATCGACTGGGTGCCGAGCGGGCCGGAATCGAGGGCACCGGAATCGGCCTGGCCATCGTGAAGGCTTCGATGCAACGCATGGGCGGCGAGGTCACGGTGCGCAGCCGGCTCGGGGAAGGGAGCTGCTTCGAGCTGACGCTGCCGCGCGCAAGCTCCGACGCGCCAGTGCTGGCCGTCGCTGCGCCGGCCGCCTCACGCGCGCCAGCAGTGCCGCCGGCCGTGCTTCACCGGGTGCTCTATATCGAGGACAACACGGTCAACCAGCTGATCGTCGACGAGCTGTTGCGACGGCGCGGCGACATGCACTGCGTCACCGCGACCGACGGTGCCGAGGGCGTGGCCCGGGCGCTGGCCGATATGCCGGAGTTGATCCTGGTCGACATGCAGTTGCCGGACTTCGACGGACACGAGGTGCTGCGCCGCCTGCGGGCAGATGCGCGCACGGCGCACATCCGCTGCGTCGCGCTGTCTGCCAACGCGATGCCCGAGGACATCGAGCGTGCACTGCAAGCGGGTTTCGAGGCCTACTGGACGAAACCCCTGGACCTGCGCCGGTTCAACGCGGCCCTCGACGACTGGTTCGGCCACACAGGGGCGACAGACTGAACCTGCCGCCCCCCCGGGGCGTGCTCAGTTGATCAGTCCACGGTCGCGCAGCATGGGCTCCAGGGTCGCCTCGCGGCCGCGGAAGGCCCGGTAGGTGGCGCCGGGCTCGACGCTGTCGCCGCGGCTGTAGATGTGCTGCAGCAAGCGTGCGGCCGTAGGCGCGTCGAACGGATCACCCGCCTCGACGAACGCCTCGTAGGCGTCGGCGTCGAGCACTTCGGCCCACAGGTAGACGTAGTACCCCGCGGCGTAGCCGCTGCCCGAGAACAGGTGCTGGAAGTGCACGAGCCGGTGGTTCAGTCCGGCTGCGGGCGGCGCTCCGCGCCGCGCCAGTACCTCGGCCTCGAAGGCCACGATGTCATCCACCGGTTCGCAGCGTTCATGCACCGCCATGTCGACGATGGCGCTGGCCGTGTAGCGCACGGTCTCGTAGCCCTGGCCGAACCGGCGTGCAGCTTCGATCCGTTCGATCAAGTGCTGCGGCAGGGGCTCACCCGTCGCATGGTGGCGGGCGTGCCGTTGCAGCACTTCGCGTTCCTGGGCCCAATGCTCGAAGAGCTGCGAGGGCAATTCAACGAAATCGCGCAGCACCTTCGTGCCCGACAGGCGGTTGTAGCCCACGTCAGACAGCAGCCCGTGCAACCCATGCCCAAACTCATGGAACAGCGTGCGCACGTCATCCAGCGACAGCAGGGTGGGCTCACCGGGCGGCGCCTTGGCGAAGTTGTTATTGTTGAGGATGATCGGTTGTGACCGGCCGCCCCCGGCGGCGTTGCGGTGTTGCCAGCGCAGCGCGCTCATCCAGGCCCCGCTGCGCTTGCCCGGGCGCGAGAAGTTGTCGTGCAGGAACAGGCCGATCACTGCACCGTCTTGGCCGCTCACTTCGTAGGCATGAACGTCGGGATGGTAGGCGTGCAGGTCCGGTCGGTGCGTGAAGTGCAGGCCGAACAGCCGCTGTGCACAATCGAACAATGCCCGGACCATCGCATCCAGCGCGAAGTACGGCTTGAGCTCGGACTCGTCGAGTGCATAGCGCGACTGCCGCACCTGCTCGGCCCAGTAGCGCCAGTCCCAGGGTTGCAGCACATGGTCGACGCCGGCCGCGCGCATGGCCTCCAGCAGCAGCTCGCGCTCCCGCTCCCATGCTGGCACTGCGCGCTGCCAGACCTCGTCGAGCAGCGCCCACACCCGTTCGCGGGTGAGCGCCATGGTGTCGGCCAGCGCATGATCGGCGTAACAGGCATGCCCCAGCAGCGCGGCCTGTTCACGGCGCAGCGCCAGAATCTCGCGCGCGATCGGTCGGTTGTCGTGTTCGCCCGGTCGCTCGCCGCGTCCCACCCATGCCCGCCACACCTGCTCGCGCAGGTCGCGGTGGTGGGAGAAGGTGAGGAACGACAACACGAGTGAGCGCGACAGCGTGATCACCATGCGGCCGGAGAGGTCGCGGTCGGCCGCGGCCTGGGCAGCCGCGTCGCGCACGAATCGAGGCAGGCCAGCGGCTGCCGCGTCGTCGCGCAGTTCGAGCATGTAGTCGGACTCGTCATGCAGCACGTTCTGCCCGAACGCAGTGGTCAACTCGGCCAGGCGTTGCACCACTGCGGCGTAGCGCTCGCGCTGTTCGCCCTCCAAGCGCGCGCCGGCTCGCACAAAGTCCTGGTGCATGCGCTCGACCAGGCGCTGCTGCTCGGCATCGAGTTCCAGACCCCGACGTCGCTGCCAGATATCGTCGATGCAGCGGAACAGCGACGCATCCTGGCGCACGGCGTTCCAGTGCGCCGCCAGTGGCGCCGCCATCTCCCGCTGCACCGCCTGAAGTGCCGCGGTCGTGGCCGAGGCGGTGAGGTTGTAGAACAGCGCTTCGATCCGCGCAAGGCGTTCGCCCGAACGGTCGAACGCGACGATCACCGACTCGAAATTGCGCCGCGGGTCGGCAACGATGGCCGCCAGTTCGGCCCGGTGTTCCCGCATCGCTGCCTCGAACGCGGGCCGGAAGTGCTCCGGCCTCACGGCGTCGAACGCAGGCAATGCATGCGGCGCAGACCAGTCAGCGAGCAGGGGATTGAGTGCGGCGTCCATGCGGTGGCAGTCGTCGGTGCGCGCAGTGTCAGGCTCGTGGCCCCGGCTGCACGCGGGTGGCGGAAGCTCGCGATGATGCCACCGTGATGGCGCGCGCATGCGCCGAGGGGTTCAATCGCCGGCGCCGCAGCCGCGCTCGCAGCACGTGGGATCGGCGACGTGCCACCATGCCAGCGCCAGCAGGACCGGTACAGCGAGGTACCACCAGTCATCGCCGGTCAACCACTGACCAGCGGCACCGACGGCCGTCCCTGCCAGCACACAGGCCAGCAACCACGCCAGGCGGCGAGTCACGCCGGCCTTCACTGCAGGCGCAGCGGCGCGCGGGCCGGCATCGCCCTCGCCGCTGGCGCCT
>JABWBN010000116.1 GCA_013360485.1 Burkholderiaceae bacterium
AATCAGGGCAAAAAAGGCCAATAAGGTGGTCAAAACCAGTTGAATCAAGCGAGCGCCGGCGGCCTCGCCATCCTCGCGCACGGTGTTGATCAGCACCGGGATCATGGCGCTGGAGAGCGCGCACCAGGGGCGTCCGTGGTGGGAGTGGGCCGCACCGCTGCGTGTGCGCGATGCCGCCGCGCTGGCGGCGGCACGCCGCGAGCATGCCGACGAGATTGCCTTCTGGGCGTTCGTGCAGTGGTGCTTCGACGAGCAGTGCACTCGCTTGAAGGCCTATGCCCACGACCGAGGCATTTCGATCATGGGCGACCTGCCCATCTTCGTGGCTCACCACAGCGCCGACTGCTGGGCACGGCCCGATCTCTATGAGCTCGACGACGCCTTCCAGCCCACGGTGGTGGCCGGTTGTCCGCCCGATGACCTGGGCCCGCAGGGGCAGCGCTGGGGCAATCCGCTGTATCGCTGGGACCGCATGGCCGCCGAGGGCTACGCGTGGTGGATTGATCGCGTGCATCGCGCGCTCGACCTGGCCGATGTGTTCCGCATCGACCACTTCCGCGGCTTTGCCGGGTACTACGAAATCCCGGCCAGCAGCCCGACGGCGCACGTGGGCCGCTGGCGCCCAGGGCCGGGGCAGGCCCTGTTCGATGCAATCGGTGCCAAGCTGGGCGAACTGCCGATCGTGGCCGAAGACCTCGGACACATCACGCCAGACGTGATCGAGCTGCGCGATGGCTGCGGCTTCCCGGGGATGAAGATCCTGCAGTTCGCCTTCGGTGGTGATGGCGCGCACGAGTTCCTGCCGCACAACTACCCGGCGCACTGCCTCGTTTACACCGGCACGCACGACAACGACACCGTGCGCGGCTGGTGGCAGCAGGCAGCCCCCCGCGAGCGGGCCTATGCCGGCGCCTACCTGGCTGCCACCGATGCAGACGTGCATTGGGCGATGATCCGCGCGGCCTGGAACTCGGTGGCGCACATCGCGGTGTGTCAATTCCAGGACGTGCTCGGACTGGACAGCACGCACCGCATGAATGTTCCCGGTGTCGGCGAGGGCAACTGGGCTTGGCGCTTCGACTGGGCCATGGTCGGCGCCGAGCCGGCCCGCGTGCTGGGCCTGATCACCGCGGCCAGCGGCCGTGGGCGCTTCGAGCTGTTGCGGGAGGGCGCATGACGGCGGCGGGCGGCATGATGCGCACTCATCGCTGGCGCCGTGTCGTCTCCGCCTGGATGTTGGCGCTGGGCGTGATCGGGTTCGCGCCCGTTCCCGCACAGGGCCAGGCGCAGTCCCTGCGCGTGGAGCCGCCGTCATGGTGGGTGGGCATGCACCAGCCCCGGCTCGAACTGCTCGTGCATGCGCCAGGCCTGGCGGGCTGGCAGGTCGAGTTGACCCCCTATCCCGGCGTTCAGCTGCTGGGCAGCCGCGCGGGCGACAGCCCGAACTACCGCTTCGTCACGCTCGTGATCGGTGCGCAGGCCCGTGCCGGATGGCTGGAGCTGCGCTTCACCCACGATGCGCAGGTGCGCACCCATCGCTACGAGCTGGCTGCCCGGCGGCCCGGTTCGGCGCAGCGCCGCGGTTTCGATTCTTCGGACGTCATCCTGAACCTGGTTCCCGATCGTTTTGCCAACGGAGATCCCACCAACGACGACCATCCGGGCTATGGTGATCCGGCGAACCGCGCCGACATCCAGGCCGGGCGCCACGGCGGGGACCTGGCAGGCATAGCGGAGCACCTCGAGTACTTCGTGGGCATGGGCTACACCATGCTGTGGCCCACGCCACTGATGGAGAACCGGCAGTCGCGCTATTCCTATCACGGATACGCAGTGACCGACCTGTACCGGGTCGACCCTCGCATGGGCAGCAACGCACAGTATCGCGAGCTGGTTGCGCGGGCTCGCGGACGCGGCATCGGCGTCATCCAGGACGTGGTGCTCAACCATGTGGGATCCGGCCACCCGTGGACGGCCGATCCGCCCATGCGCGACTGGTACACGCAGGGCGGGCGCTTCGTGCCGACGCGCCATGCCCGCACCGCCGTGGCCGATCCATATGCAGCGGCCAGCGACCGCGAGAACTTCACGCAAGGCTGGTTCGAGCCCAACATGCCCGATCTGAATCAGCGCAATCCGCACCTGGCCACCTACCTGGTGCAGAACGCCATCTGGTGGGTCGAATTCGCGGACCTGAGCGGCCTGCGCGTGGACACCTACGGTTACTCGGACACCGCGTTTCTGTCGCGGTGGTCCCAGGCCCTGATGGCCGAGTACCCGGCACTCAACCTGGTCGGCGAGGAATGGAGCGGCAACCCGGTGGTGGTGGCCCAGTGGCAGCGTCGCCAGTCACCGCAGTTGGCGGTGCCTGGCGGCGGCTCGCAGCTGCCCTCGCTGATGGACTTCCCCTTGCACTACGTGTTGCGGCGCGCGCTCGCATCCGACGACAGCTGGAACGGCGGGCTCACCGAACTCTACGAAGCGCTGATCAACGACCGCTTGTATCCCGATCCCAGTTCCATGGTGCTGTTCGAGGGCAACCACGACGTGCCCCGGCTGTACAGCGCCTTGGGCGAGGACCTCGCGCTCACCAAGATGGCGCTGGCGTACGTGCTGACGATGCGCGGCATCCCGCAGCTGTACTATGGCACCGAGGTGCTGATGACCAGCCCGCGCCAGCGCGACGACGGCGCCACCCGGCAGGACTTCCCGGGTGGCTGGGCTGGCGATGCCGTCAATGCGAGGACCGGCGAGGGCCTGAGTGCCGCCCAGCGCGACATGCAGGCCTTCCTGCGCCGGCTCATGAACTGGCGGCGCACACAGAGCGTGGTACACCGTGGCCGGCTCGTGCACTACGCGCCCGAGGGTGGCATTTACGCCTACTTCCGCCACGAGGGCGACCGGCAGGTGATGGTTGTCTTCAACAAGAACCGTGGCGACGCTTCAGTGGACACGCGCCGCTACGCCGAGCGCTTGCGCGCCGGTGCATCGGGTGTCGACGTCATCAGCGGCGAGCGGCTGACCCTGTGGCCGGCACTGGCGATGCCGGCGCGCTCGGTGCGCGTGATCGAAGTGGATTGAGCGTCTGGCGTGGCAGGTTCGAGATGACCCGGGTTTGGCCGCGACCATGCGTCCTCATGGCGGGGCGTATGGGTTGCAGTCCGGCGCCGCAGTTCAGTACCGAAGCGCGCCGCTGCGGGAGATGACGGCGATGTCGACCATGCGCGATCCCACCGTGCCCCCACCCTGCGGGAAGTCCAGGCTGTAGCCGCCCAGTTCCAGGCGCAGCTTGCGCAGGACGGCCGCGAGGGCGCTGCCGCCTTCGCCTTTGGTCTGCCGCAGGCCTTCCACCACCGTGCGGGCAGCCAGGTAGCCGGCCAATGTCGCGCTGGAGTACTCGGCGTCCTTCGGGCCGTGCGTCTTCATGGCCTGGTGGAAGTCGCGCACCAGTCCGCTGCTGGGTACCGCTGGGTTGGGTGTGACCTGTGCAACTGCCACGCCGGTGGCCAGCTCGACTCCGGCAGCGCTGGTCACCCCGCGGGCAGTCACATAGGACAGCGAATAGATGGGCGTGCGGTCTCCGGCCAGGCGAACGTCGCGCACGAACGCGGCGCCGCTGTTGGGCGCCAGGATGATCAGGTAGGTCTGCGCGCCCATGGCGGCCAGCGGCTTGACCAGACCCTTCACGTCGTCGGCGCCGCGCGGAACCGCGAGCTTGCCGACGATCTGCACGCCCAGCTTCTGGCCCACCTCCTCGGCAATGGCCAGGCCATTGGTGCCGAACGGAATGTCCTGGTAGACGACGCCGATGCGGGTGGCTCCTACGGTGCGCAGGTGGTTCAGCACCGTCTCGATCTGGCTGCGATCGCCGCCCACCACATGGAAGAGCAGCGGATGCCCAGGGCTGCGCAGTTCCTCGGTGCCCGGTGTGACGCCGACTGCGGGCACTTCGATGGCATCGAATACCTTCTCCTTGAGCAGTGCAGTGACGTTCGCCGACCCCAGAACGTTGACAAAGGCGGCCGGCCGGTCGCGCTCGGCCACCAGGCGCATCAAGCGCACGGTCTCGGCGGGCTTGTAAGTGTCGTCCTCGCGGATGAACTTGATCTTGCGGCCGGCAATGCCGCCGGCGGCATTGACCTGGTCGAAGTAGGCCTTGGCCCCGATGTAGTTGGACAGCCCGTTGCCGGCCAGCGGGCCGCTGAACGGCGCCACCTGGGCGATGACGATGGTGCCCTGGGCCATCGCCGAGGCTGCCGCAAAAGCCAGCCCTGCGGCGGCGAGGAAACGGCGCGCGAACCTGCTGATCATGCCTGTTTTCTCCTTGGGTCGTGTGGCAACGTTGCCCAGCCTGGCACGCTGCTCGCGCCGCATCATGCCGGTGCCAGGAGGCGGTTCGTGGGGCATTTGCCACGTTCCACCGACACGATTGGTAACACTGTGTATACAAACTGGGGGTCGGGGCGCCTCGAACGGCCGGGTGACGCTCGGCGGGCCATGAAAGCAAGGGATAACCCCAGGGCTGACCAGGGCTGGGATGAATCGGGTGGCGTGATCGGTCAAAGATGCATATGCTATGCATCATTAATGCCAGCCCGCAAAACCCGCCATGAGCCTGAACATTCTGCTGCTCGAAGACGTGCATGGCAGTGCCGATGATGTGCTGCTGGCCCTGCCCGGTGCCGAGATCTCCCGGCTCAAGCACGCGCCGAGTCGCATCGAGCTGCAGGCGCTGCTGGCCGATGTGCAACTGATGGGACTGCGCTCGCGCACGCCGCTGGACGCGCAGATACTCGCCCATGCGCCCAGGCTGCGCGCCGTGGGCGCCTACTGCACCGGTACGAACAACATCGACCTCGCCGCAGCTGCAGCGCGGGGTGTGGCCGTCTTCAATGGCCCGTTTTCCAACACACGCTCAGTTGCTGAATTGGTGATCGGCCACGCCATCGAGCTGTTGCGTCGAATTCCGGAGCGGCACGCAGCAGCGCGACGCGGTCAGTGGCTCAAGGACGCCCGCGGCTCCAACGAGGTGCGCGGCAAGACCCTGGGCATCGTGGGCTACGGCAAGATCGGCACGCAAACCGGGCTGCTGGCCGAGGCCATCGGCATGCGGGTGTTGTTCCACGACGTCGAGGCGCGATTGCCGCTGGGCAACGCCGCGGTCGCGGGCTCGCTCGAAGCCCTGTTGCGCGAGGCTGATGCAGTGACGCTGCACGTGCCGCAGACCGATCACACGCGCGGGTTGATCGACGCCACCCGGCTGGCGCAGATGAAGCCCGGTGCCGTGTTGATCAACCTGGCCCGCGGTCATGCCGTGGACATCGCGGCGCTGCATGAGGCGTTGCGGTCCGGCTACTTGCGCGGTGCGGCGATCGACGTGTTTCCGAGCGAGCCCGCATCGCCGGCCGAGGAGTTCCAGTCGCCCCTGCGCGGGCTCGACAACGTGATCCTCACGCCGCACATTGGCGGTTCCACCGCCGAGGCACAGCGCAACCTGGGCCTGGAGGTGTCGCAGAAGCTGCGCGACTACCTGCTGCACGGTGCCGTTCGCGGCAGCGTGAACCTGCCCGAGCTGGGCGTTGGCCCAGTGCGCGGGCCAGCCCGCCTGGTGCACTTGCACCACGACCGGCCGGGCGTGATGTCCAGTCTGAACGGGCTGCTGGCACAAGCCGGTTTCAATGTGACCCAGCTGCACCTCGAGACCGAAGCGGGCATGGGCGTGGCCGTGGTCGATGTGAATCGACCATTGGATCCGGGCACGCTGGCTGCAGTCCGCGGTATCGACGGTGCGGTGGGGGCATTCGTGGCGCTGGGTGTGCCCGGTTGACGCCGAAGCATTGGGTGGCGATGTCAGGGCTTTGCCACCGTGCGCAGCACCCGCAACGATTGCGGCGCCAGCGCCAGCAACAGCGAACCCTGTGCATCGGCTTGTGATGGCGCCCCGCCCGCGGGGTGTTCATTGACCAGCTTGGCGTAGGCGCCCAGGCTGTCGATGCGGATGGCGGCGGGCTCCTTGCCGTAGTTCAGGACCACCAGCGCGCGCTCGTTCTCGTGGCGCCGCTGGAATGCGTAGACCAGCCCCCGGACCTGCGGCGACTCATAGCGGCCGCGGGCGATCGAGGGCAGGCGGTTGCGCAGCGCCAGCATCGCGCGGTAATGGGCCAGCAGCGAACGCGGGTCCGCTTGCTGGTCCGCCACATTGTGGGTGCGTGCATTGGGCGAGATGGGTCGAAACGGCGTGCCGGTCGTAAAGCCCGCGCGTGCCGCATCGCCGGTCCAGCTCATCGGTGTGCGCAGCTGGCGGTCGCCCGCCAGCGTGGGCACGCCGGCCATGCCGATCTCCTCGCCGTAGTAGATGAACGGCGTGCCGGGCAGCAACAGATAGGTGGACGCAGCCAGTCGATACGCGGCGGTATCGCCCTGGAGCTGGTCCCAGACGCGGGCGCCAGCGAAGAGGTCGTGGTTGGCCAGCATGTTGGCCATCGTCGGCGGCGCCGCCTTGTGGTACGCGGCCACGGCCTCGACGGCTGCTTCGCGGCCACGCGCGGCATCGAGCAGATGGCGCTCCTGGCCGAACGCGAAGGCGCTGCCGCAGCCTTCTGCCGAGGCCCAGCGTTGCGGACGGGCGGTGGCCTCGCACACCAGGTAGCGCCGCGCGTAGCCGCCCACCAGCTGCTGGACGCCGCGCATCAGCGCGTAGCTCTCGGGCTGATCGTTCCAGGCTTCGGCGCCGTTCTCGACGAGGTGCGGCACGGCGTCGAAGCGAAAGCCGTCCAGGCCGCGATTGAGCCAGTAGCGCAGGTTATCGTGATGCCAGGCCACCACGGCGGGACTGCGCAGGTTGAAATCCGGCATGCCCGCACCGAAGGTGGCGAAAAAGGACTGCGCACCCGCGCCGCTGACCCAGGGGTCACGGCCCCAGATCTGCCAGCCCTGAGGTGCCGGTTGCTGCCAGATGAACCAGTCGCGCAGCGGACCGTGGGCGGATGCCGCGGACTGCACGAAGGCAGGGTGAGTGGCGCCCGCGTGGTTGATGACGTAGTCCATCACCACGCCGATGCCGCGCCGGTGCGCTTCGCGCAGCAGGTCGTCCAGGTCGGCCAGCGTGCCGTAGGCGGGCTCGATGCTGCGAAAGTCGGTCACGGCGTAACCATGATCACGATCGGCACTGGCCGTGATGGGCATCAACCAGATGCCCTTGATGCCCAGTGCCTGCAGGTAGTCCAGGCCTTCGATGACTCCGCGCAGGTCGCCGATGCCGTCACCGTCGCTGTCGCGCCAGGCGCGCACGAAGATCTGCATGAATGCGCCGTGCTCCCAGCCCGGCGCCAACGGGCTCCCCGGGTCGGCCATGGGCACTGGCCGGCGGTCGAAGTCCGGCGTGCGGGCGCCGGTGATGAGGCCCAGTTGGGAACACGCGGCCAGGGTACCTGCAAGGCCGATGGCAGCGATGCGTCCGGCGCAGCCGGGCAAGGTGGTGGGCATGGTGGAGATATGGATCTTTGGACGCGGCGAATGTAGTGCAATTACTTCAATAAGCGCAACCGCAGCCGACGTCATGACCGGGTGAATACGGATGAAGATGTAGTTTTGTTTCTATAGCATCGTGTGGAATGAATCCGATGCAACTGCTGCTGCGGGCTTGGCTGGCGCCTCAAGCCATGCCCGATCCGAATCAATCGCCGTACCGTTCGGGCCGGACGGGCTGCGTGATTGTGGGCGTGCTGGCACTGGTGCTGGCTGCGTCCTCGCCAGCGCTGGCCGGGCCATTGCCCTTGCCAGCGCCCAAAGAGGCCAACTGCGCCAGCGATGAGCATGAAACCGTTCTGGTCGCGCCTGCGGCACCGCCGGTGGCCGATGCCGGCATGCCCCAGGCGGTGTGGCTCGATGGGCGCCGCCTGCGCTGGCCCACGGTGGCCGCTGCGGTGGCGGGCGAGCACTGGCGGCTGTACCGGTCGGCACGGGGTGCGATGCGCGCCGAGGCCGGCCGCAGGGTCGAGGGCAGCGACGCTTCGGTGCTGCTTCATCCGGCGCAAGGCGCCTTACCGTCCGACGTCAGCCTGCGCAGTCGGCACGTGGCCGCGGGTGTTGAACTGGAGTTGTCGGTATCGGATGCCATGCAGTTGAGCGACTGGCTTCGTGACCAACTGCTGCTGGTGCTGGAGGACGACCTGGGGCGGGTGCGCCGCGCCACCGCCATCCAGCATGCGCTGGCCCTCGATGCGATCTACGCCGAAGCCGCGCAAGAACATGCCTTGGGTGCCAGCATTCAGACTGGGCGCGATCGCGACGCCGGCCCCGCGGGCACGACCCGAACGGTGTTTCGGCTGTGGGCGCCGACAGCCCGACGTGTGGCGCTGTGCCTCGAGGCGCCCGCGGCGGGACACAGGGCGCCGCCGCCACCGTCGTTGCGTTCGATGCAACGCGATGCGCGCACCGGCATCTGGACGCACGTGAGTGGCGGCGACTTGTCCGGTTGGCGCTATCGCTACATCGTCGATGTGGTGGTGCCCGGCGCGGGCTTGCTGCGCAACAGGGTGACCGATCCGTACTCGTTGGCACTCACGGCCGACTCTCGACGCAGCGTGGTCGTCGCGCTCGACGATCCGAAGCTGCAACCGCCCGGCTGGCGCACCCATGCCGTGCCGGCGACCGTGGCAGCGCCCACCGACATGGTGGTCTACGAACTGCATGTGCGCGACTTCTCGGCGGGCGATGCGAGCGTGCCTGCGGAGCATCGTGGCAAGTACCTCGCATACTCGCATGCCGACAGCGCTGGCATGCGCCACTTGCGCGCCCTGGCGCAAGCCGGCGTCACCGATCTGCACCTGCTGCCGGTGTTCGACATCGGCACCATACCCGAGCGTGGTTGCACCACGCCAGACCCCGCCGAACTGGCGCGCCATGGGCCTGCCAGCGAAACCCAGCAGGTTCTGGTGATGGCCGGCGCCGCCGGCGATTGCTACAACTGGGGCTACGACCCGCTGCACTACACCGTGCCCGAGGGCAGCTACGCGGTGGACGCCGACGACCCTTTGTCGCGCATCCTCGAGTTCCGCCGCATGGTGCAGGCGCTGCATGCCGCCGGGCTGCGCGTGGGCATGGACGTGGTCTACAACCACACCACGGCCTCCGGTCGCCATCGGCTGTCGGTACTCGACCGCATCGTGCCGGGGTACTACCACCGCTTGGACGCGGCCGGCCGGGTCGAGCGCTCCACCTGCTGCGACAACACGGCCACCGAGCACCGCATGATGGCTCGATTGATGAGCGACTCGGTGCTCACCTGGGCACGCGACTACCGCATCGACTCCTTCCGGTTCGACCTGATGGGCCACCAGCCGCGCGACGCCATGGTCGAGCTGAAAGCCCGGCTCGCGCGCGAACTCGGGCGCGAGATCCCGCTGATCGGTGAGGGCTGGAACTTTGGCGAGGTGGCCAATGGCGCGCGCTTTGTCCAGGCCTCGCAGCGCTCGCTGAACGGCACCGGCATCGGCACCTTCAGCGACCGCGCCCGCGATGCGCTGCGCGGGCGCGGCGGGCCGCATGAGCAGGGCTGGCTCAACGGCCTGGTCTACGACCCCCATCCGGCTGCGCCACCGCGCAGCCGTGACGACCTGCTGCGCGCGGCAGACATGGTGCGTATCGGGCTGGCCGGATCGACCCGCGACGTCGTGCTGCACACCCGCGACGGCCGGCACCTGCCACTGGCGCAGATCCCGTACGGCGACCAGCCCGCCGGGTACGTGAGCGAGCCCGACGAGGTGGTGAACTACGTCGAGAACCACGACAACCTCACGCTGTTCGACCACCACGTCACGCGGCTGCCGCCACATGTGACGCCCATGGACCGCGCGCGTGTGCAGGTGCTGGGCATGGCAACCACGGCGCTCAGCCAGGGCATTGCCTACTTCCATGCGGGCATCGATCTGCTGCGCAGCAAGTCGATGGACGGCAACAGCTTCGATTCGGGTGACTGGTTCAACCGGCTGGATTGGACTGGGCGCGACAACGGGTTTGGCAGCGGCCTGCCGCCGCGCGAGGGCAACGCCGAACTGTGGCCCATCGTGCGGCCAGTGCTCGCCGATGCATTGATCAAGCCCGGTCCGGCAGAGATCGCCTACGCCCGCAACGCGCTGCTGGACGTGCTGCGCATCCGCTCCAGCTCCACGCTGTGGCGCCTGCGCAGCGCGCAGCAGGTCCGCGAACGACTGGTGTTCCACAACACGGGGCCCGACCAGGTGGCCACCGTGCTGGCTTGGGAGCTGCGCGGCCAAGGCATGGCCGATGCCCGGTATGGGCGCGTGGTGGCCTTCATCAGCGCCGACCCGGCGCGGCGCGAGCTGGTCGTGCCGGCGCTGGCCGGCCTGTCGTTGCAGCTGCACCCTGTGCACCGTGATCCCGGTGCAGCCGACGAACGCGTCGCCAAACAGGCGCACTACGAGCCATCGAGTGGGCGCTTCGCGTTGCCGCCGCGTTCGGTTGTGGTATTCGTGGAGGACGGCAGCGACTGAACCTGTGGTCAACTGGGCGCGCGCGCGTCGCGTCCCCCGGGGATGCGACGATGCGCGTTTCGTTGCTTCCCGCCCGTTGCCCCATGCTGCACGATGAACCCCTGAAGACCGACTCCGGTCCCCCCGAGACGGTCGCCCCCCTTGCGGGGATGAGTGAGCACGTTCCCACCTGGCATCACGGCCCGGTCACGGTCTACTTCGGCGCCAAGTCGGGCAAGTATCCCGACGGAAACCAGGTCGTCGTGCGCGGCAGCGACAGCACGGCTGTCTTCGACACGCCCCAGGTTGCCAACCGCATTGGCGCCGTGCTCGACACGGCCGACATCGCCATCCTCAGCCATGTCCACGAGGACCACATGGCGGGCCTGCACCGGCTGGCACGCGCTGAAGTCCATGTGCATGAGGCCGACGTCGAGGCCGCCCGCAGTTGGGAGGGCCTGTGTCGGCACTACGGCTACGAACCGGCCCAGTTGCAGGCGCTGAAAGCGAAGATCGAAGCCGAGTTCCACTATGTGTCGCGTCCCGATGCGGTCGCCTACGTCGAAGGGCGCACCTGGGACCTGGGCGGCGTGCGTGTGCGCGCCGTGCATCTGCCCGGTCACACGGCGGGCCACAGCGCACTCATGATCGAACCCCACGGCATCGCGTTCATCGGCGACATCGACCTGACCGGATTCGGCCCCTACTACGGCGACGCCAGCTCCAGCCTGTCGGCATTCCGCCAGTCCATCGCGCGGCTGGCGCAGTTGCCGGCATCGGTGTGGATCACGTCGCACCACAAGGGCGTCATCACCGATCGGGCTGCTTTTGACGACGCACTCAGCCGCTACGCCGCGCGCATCGACGAGCGCGAGCAGCGTCTGCTGAAAATGCTGGACGATGGCCCGCAGACGGTGGATCAACTTGCCCGCCGGCGCCTGCTGTATCCGGTCGACTACGACGAAGTGTGGGTGGAGTTCGCCGAACGCCGGTCGATCGAGCAGCACTTGCTGGAGCTGCGAGCCGCTGCGCGGGTGACCGCGATCGCCGATGCCCCCGGCGAAGCCATCCGCTACACCCGCTGACGCCGCGACGACCGCGGTGGCCGCATGACAACGCCGGTCGCGCCCGCCAGACCGAAGCCCCGCTCGAGCGCGCC
>JABWBN010000007.1 GCA_013360485.1 Burkholderiaceae bacterium
AGCTGCCGGTGCCGAAGGCGCTGCAGGCGCAGCGACTGCCGGCGCAGGTGCAGGTGCAGGCGCGGACGGCGCCGCGCCCGCCTGGCCCTCCGTGTCGATGGTGGCGATGACCTGATCGCTCACCACCGTGCCGCCAGCCGCGACCACGTGCGCGGCGATCACTCCGCCAACGGGTGCCGGAACCTCGAGCACCACCTTGTCGGTCTCGATCTCGATGATGATCTCGTCCATCGCCACGGCCTCGCCGGGCTGCTTCTTCCACTGCAGCAGCGTGGCCTCGGCCACGGATTCGGACAATTGGGGAACCTTGACTTCAACGATTGCCATGATGTGTCTCTATCGATGCGGGGGTACCCGCGCCAGACCTGCCTGCCGCGCCGCCCACAGGGGCATCCGCGCAGCGATGCGGCAGACCCCGGGCGCGCGGGCCGCCAGGGATGTCACTTGGTGAGCACGAAGCCCTTGAGCTTGGCGTAGGCCTGGTCGAGCAGCGCCTTCTGCTGCTCCTGGTGCAGGTGGGCATAGCCCACAGCCGGCGATGCCGAAGGCGGACGCCCGGCGTAGCCCAGCTTCTGGCCCTCGTTCAGGTTCTCGTGAATGTAGTGCTGCACGAAGAACCAGGCACCCTGGTTCTGGGGTTCATCCTGGCACCACACCACCTCGGTTGCTGCCGCGTAACGCTTGATCTCGGCGGCAAACGCCTTGTGCGGGAAGGGATAGAGCTGCTCGACACGGATGACGGCCACATCGAGCGCCTTCTTCTCCTCGCGCTTCTTGACGAGGTCGTAGTAGACCTTGCCCGAGCAGGCGATGATGCGGCGCACCTTTTCGGGCACGACGTCGGTGTTCTGCTCCGGAACCACGGTGCGGAACTCGCCGCGCGTGAACTCACTCAGCGGCGACGTTGCGTCCTTGTTACGCAGCAGCGACTTGGGTGTCATGATGACCAGCGGCTTGCGGAACTGGCGCACCATCTGCCGGCGTAGCAGGTGGAAAATCTGGCTGGCCGAGGTGGGCTGGCAGATCTGCATGTTGTTGTCGGCCGCCAGCTGCATGAATCGCTCCAGGCGCGCGGAGCTGTGCTCCGGCCCCTGACCCTCGTAGCCATGCGGCAGCATCAGCGTCAGTCCATTGACGCGCCCCCACTTGACTTCGCCCGATGCGATGAACTGGTCGATGACCACCTGGGCACCATTGACGAAGTCGCCGAATTGCGCTTCCCAGATGGTGAGCGTGTTGGGCTCGGCACTGGCATAGCCGTACTCGAAGCCCAGCACCGCCTCCTCAGAGAGGATGGAGTCGATCACGACAAAGGGCGCCTGCGTTTCCGCCACATGCTCGAGCGGCACGTAGGTGCCGATGTCCCACTTCTCTCGGTTCTGGTCGTGCAACACGGCGTGGCGGTGCACGAAGGTGCCGCGGCCACAGTCCTCACCGGACAGGCGCACGCCGTAGCCCGAGGCCACCAGTGATGCATACGCCAGGTGTTCGCCCATGCCCCAGTCGACATTGATCTCGCCGCGTCCCATGGCTGCGCGATCGGCGATCACCTTTTCGACCAACGGGTGCAACTTGAAGTTCGCCGGCACCGTGGTGATGCGTTCTGCAAGGCGCTTGACCTCGACCAGCGGCAGCGCCGTGTCGGCCGAATCGGTCCACTTCTTGCCCAGGAACGGGACCCAGTCGACCGCGTACTTGCTCTTGAAGTTGGTGAGCACCGGGTCGGCGGTGTGCCGGCCGGCGTCGAAGGCCGCGCGCAGATCCTTGGCCATCTGGTCGGGGCCATCGGCGGGGAGCACCCCTTGTGTCACCAGCTTCTCGCCATAGAGCCTGCGCGTGCCCGGGTGCTTGGCAATCACCTTGTACATCAGCGGCTGGGTCAGGCTGGGCGTGTCCTGCTCGTTGTGGCCCAGCTTGCGGAAGCAGATGATGTCGACGACCACGTCCTTCTGGAACTGCTGGCGATAGTCGAGCGCGATCTGCGTGCACAGCACCACGGCCTCGGGATCGTCGCCGTTGACGTGCAGGACCGGCGCCTCGATCATCTTGACCACGTCCGAGCAGTACAGCGTCGAGCGGCTGTCTCGCGGATCGCTGGTGGTGAAGCCGATCTGGTTATTGATGACCAAGTGGACCGTGCCACCGGTTGAATAGCCGCGCGTCTGTGCCAGCGCCAGCGTTTCCATCACCACGCCCTGGCCCGCGAAAGCGGCGTCGCCGTGTACCAGCACCGGCAGGACCTGCGCGCCGGTCGAATCGCCACGGCGGTCCATGCGCGCCTTCACGCTTCCCTCGACCACCGGATTCACGATCTCGAGGTGCGAGGGGTTGAACGCAAGGCTCAGGTGCACTGGCCCGCCAGCGGTGGAAATGTCGCTGGAAAAGCCCTGGTGGTATTTCACGTCACCGGCCGGCAAGTGTTCCGGCGCGGTGTGCTCGAACTCGGCGAAGAGGTCCTTGGGCATCTTGCCCAGCGTATTGACCAACACGTTCAGCCGCCCGCGGTGGGCCATGCCGATCACGATTTCCTGCACGCCCTTGGCGCCAGCGCGCTGGACGAGTTCGTCCATGGCGGCGATGAAGCTCTCGCCGCCCTCGAGCGAGAATCGCTTCTGGCCCACGTACTTGGTGTGCAGGTAGCGTTCCAGGCCTTCTGCGGCAGTGAGGCGGTCCAGGATGTGCTTCTTGCCCGCCGCATCGAACGAGGGCTTGCTGCGAATCGACTCGAGCCGCTCCTGCCACCACCGCTTCTCGGTCGGATCGGTGCAGTGCATGAACTCGACGCCGATGGTGCCGCAGTAGGTATCCCGCAACGCCTGCACGATTTCGCGCAGGGTCATGTTCTCGGCCTTCGTGAAGTAGGTATTGGCCGCCGAGAACGTGATGTCCATGTCGGACTCGGTCAGGTCGTAGAACGCCGGCTCGAGTTCCGGAATCTTGGGTCGTTCGGTGCGCTTGAGCGGGTCGAGATCGGCCCAGCGGCTGCCCAGGAATCGGTAGGCGGCGATGAGCGACTGCACGTGCACCTGCTTGCGCGCCACCGCCAGGTCAGCCGAACTGGCCTTGACCGCAAAGGCGTTGGACTTGGCGCGCTGTGCAAACGACTCGATCACCGGTGCATGCGCCACATCCCGCGTCTGCGAGCCATCGGTGGCCGGCACGTTCTGCAGGTTGTCGAAGTAGGCGCGCCAGTTGTCGGGCACGCTGCCCGGGTTGTCGAGGTAGGCCTCATAAAGTTCCTCGACATAGGGCGCATTGCCCCCGAACAGGTACGAATTGGACCTGTGCTGCTGCATCATTGCTCGCTCACCTTACACCCCGGTTTCCAGGGCTATGATGGGTTGGAAAACCTTCCGCGTTCCCGGCTCGACCGGTTGGCGGATTGCGACCCGCCTTGACTGGATGGGCACCAGCAAGGGGACGGGAAGGACCTGGGTCATTCTCAGGGGTGCGACTTTAGCATCCGATGGTCGGATCTGCCTGCCGCATGTGGATTGGAACCCACTGAACCTTGCCGAAGCTGACACGACGCACTGAATCGCCAGGACCGGCGCTCCATCGTGACCCGCCGCAGGCGCTTGCCCTCGCCGAGCAGCGGGCAGTGATCGTGTTGCATGTCCAGGCACCGCCCAAGCCGCCCGTCGGTCAACCCTGCAACGGTTGCGGTGTTTGCTGCGCTTGGCAGCCTTGCCCGCTGGGCATGGTGGTATCCCGGCGCCGCCGCGGGGCGTGTTCGGCATTGCGCTGGGTGGACGAAGAGCGCCGGTATCGATGCGGTGTGCTGTGGGCGCCGGGCACCTCCCTGCCAGGACCGCTGCGTTGGATGGGGCCCCTGCTGGCACGACTGGCATCGCGCTGGATCGCTGCCGGATCGGGATGCGACTGCGACGCTGACACCGACACCGAGGGCTAATCCGGAAGGCAGTCCCCATCTCGCCTCACTAGCATCGTCGCCTGTCCGCAACCAACGGAGATCGCCCGATGTGCTTCAAGTCACTCCTGGCTGCCGCCGCCATGGCGGTCTGCCTGGCGCAACCTGCCCACGCCTCAACCCTGCGCTGGGCAGCGCAGAACGACATCCTGACCCTGGATCCGCACTCGCAAAACCATGCGACCACGAACGCGATCCTGATGCATGCCTACGAGGGCCTTACTCGGTACAGCGCCAAGTACGAGGTGGAGCCCGCACTGGCCACGAAGTGGACGTACATCTCGCCAACGCAAGTGCGCTTCGATCTGCGCAAGGGTGTCAAGTTCCATGACGGTTCGCCCTTCACCGCCGACGATGTCGTGTTCACGTTCAACCGGATCCGCCAGCCCCAGGGCACGATGCAGATCTACGTGACGGGGATCAACGAGGTCCGCAAGGTCGACGATCACACGGTCGACCTCATCCTTGCCTCGCCCAACCCCATCTTGCTGCGCAACATCATCGATTTCCGGATGATGAGCAAGACGTGGGCCGAGAAGAACCGCACCACCAACGTGCAGGACTACAAGGCCAAGGAAGAGAACTACGCTTCCCGCAATGTCAACGGCACAGGCCCGTACCAGATCACCGGCTGGGTTCCGGACCAGCGCGTCACCATGAAGGTCAATCCCGAGTGGTGGGACAAGGCTACGCTGGGCAATGTCACCGAGGTGGTGTTCACCCCGATCAAGTCCGACCCGACGCGTGTCGCAGCGCTGATCGCCGGCGACGTCGACCTGCTGACCGACCTGCCCACGCAGGACGTGGCCAAGCTGCGCCAGGACTCCAAGCTCAAGGTGCTCGACGGCCCTGAAGTGCGCACGATCTTCATCGCGCTGGACCAAGGCAGCGCCGAATTGAAGTACTCCAGCGTGAAGGGCAAGAACCCGTTCAAGGACAAGCGTGTGCGTGAAGCCTTGAGCATCGCCGTCGATCGCGAGGCCATCAAGCGCAACATCATGCGCGGACTGTCCATCCCGGCTGGCGTGATGGTGGCCCCAGGCGTCAACGGCAACACGCCCGACATCGACGTCGCGCCGAAGGCCGACCCCGATCGCGCCAAGAAGCTCCTGGCCGAGGCCGGGTACCCGGATGGATTCGAGTTCCAGCTCAATTGCCCGAACAATCGTTACGTCAACGACGAGGAGATCTGCCAGGCCTTGTTGTCGATGTGGGCCAAGATCGGCATCAAGAACAAGTTGGTGGCCGAGCCCATGGCGCAGCATGCCGTGAAGTTCCAGAACTTCGATGCGTCGGCCTACATGCTGGGTTGGGGCATCGCGACCTATGACGCGCAGTACATGATCCAGTCGCTGGTGCGAACCAAGACGACCGGCGCGGACGGCAACTTCAACTTCAACAAGATCAGTGACACGCGCATCGACCAGCTCACCGACGCGATGAAGTCCGAGACCGATATCGCCAAGCGCAATGCCATGATCCGCGAAGCCCTGCTGCGCATCCGCGACGAGCATCTGCTGCTGCAACTGCACCACCAGATGAGACCCTGGGCGATGAAGGCCGGGGTTACGACAGTCCACCGGTCCGACGACCGGCCCGAGGCCCGGTTCACGTCGATCAAGTAGGCGGCACCACGTCGCTGAGAAGCACGGCGGGGCCCTTGGGCCCCGTCATCGTTCAGTCTCGTGCAATCGCTCAGGCCGTGCAGATGCGCCGTCGGGCCTGCTCGTATTCACGTGCCAGGCGTGCCACCAGCTCGGCAGCTGGGATCACGCGGTCGACGACGCCGATCCCCTGGCCGCTGCCCCAAATGTCCTTCCAGGCCTTGCGGTTGCCCTCACCCGAGCCGAAGCTCATCTGGCTGGGATCGCTGCTGGGCAGGTTCTCGGGATCGAGGCCGGCATTGACGATCGATCCGCGCAGGTAGTTGCCCAGCACGCCCGTGAAGAGGCTGCTGTAGACGATGTCGTCACTCGTGGAATCGACGATCATCTGCTTGTAGGCATCCGAGGCCCGCGCCTCGTCGGTCGCAATGAATGCCGACCCGATGTACGCCAGGTCTGCGCCCATTGCCTGTGCAGCCAGTACCGCGCCGCCGGTGGCGATGCTGCCCGACAAGGCCAGCGGCCCATCGAACCACAGGCGGATCTCCTGGACCAGCGCAAATGGGCTGCGGGTGCCGGCATGTCCACCGGCACCCGCCGCCACGGCGATCAGGCCGTCGGCGCCCTTCTCGATGGCCTTGCGCGCAAAGCCGTTGTTGATGACGTCGTGCAAGACGACGCCGCCCCATCCATGCACGGCGTCGTTGATATCGGTGCGCGCGCCCAGGCTGGTGATGACCACCGGCACCTTGTATTTCGCGCACAGCAGCATGTCCTGCTCGAGCCGGTCATTCGTCTTGTGCACGATCTGGTTGATCGCAAATGGCGCGGCCTTGCGTCCAGGCACCTCGCGCTCCCAGGCAGCGAGGGTCTCCGTGATTTCGGCGAGCCACTCATCGAGCTGCGATGCGGGCCGCGCATTCAACGCCGGCATCGATCCGACGATACCGGCCTTGCACTGTTCAATGACGAGCTTCGGGTTGCTGATGATGAACAGGGGTGAGCCGATGACCGGCAGCGACAAGGTCGAAAACACGGGGGGCAATGACACGACAGGCTCCTAGGGATCAAATTGCAGGCGGCGTCGATCCGCCGCTTCAGAACGCGTCCAGCGCCATCGCGGTGACCGACCCGGCGCCCTCGACGATGGCGTCGCGCAGCCCCAGCGCCTTGGCCAGGATGTGCTCCGCATAGAAGCGAGCAGTGGCAATCTTGGCGCTCATGAAGGCGGCGTCTTCGCCGGCTGCAAGCAGGCGTTCCGCCACCAGCAACGCGCGGCCCATCTGCCAGCCAGCCACCACGTTGCCCGCGAGCATCAGGTAGGGAACACTGCCCGCGTAGACCGCGTTGGCGTCGCTGCGCGCGTGGGTGGCCATGAAGTCCACGACATCGAGCAGCGCCCGTCGGCCGGCTGCCAAGCGCGTGGCCATCGCAGCAGCTGCCGCACCGCCGGCAGCAGCCAAGTCGCGCTCGGTCTGTTCGATCTGGGCTGCCACGGCGCGAGCCATGGCACCCCCATCGCGCGTGGTCTTGCGACCGACCAGGTCGTTGGCCTGGATCGCCGTCGTGCCTTCATAGATGGTGAGGATCTTGGCGTCGCGGTAGTGCTGCGCAGCACCCGTCTCCTCGATGAAACCCATGCCGCCGTGCACCTGCACGCCCAGGGACGTGACCTCCTGGCTCATCTCGGTGGAATAGCCCTTGACCAACGGCACGAGGAACTCGTAGAAGGCCTGGTTGTCGCGTCGAACGGTCGCGTCGGGATGGGCATGCGCGGCATCGAATGCCGCCGCCGCCACCAACGCCATCGCGCGGCAGGCCTCGGTGTAGGCGCGCATGATCATGAGCATGCGACGCACATCGGGGTGGTGGATGATGGGCGCTGCACCGCTGACGCTGCCGTCCACGGGTCGGCTCTGAACCCGGTCGCGCGCGTACTGCACCGCTTGCTGGTACGCGCGCTCGGCCACAGCCACGCCCTGGACGCCCACCCCGTAGCGCGCGGCGTTCATCATCACGAACATGTACTCGAGGCCGCGGTTCTCCTGGCCCACCAGATAGCCGACGGCCCCGCCGTGGTCGCCGAACTGCAGCACCGCTGTCGGGCTGGCCTTGATGCCCAGCTTGTGCTCGATCGACACGCAATGCACATCGTTGCGCGCAGCGTTGCTGCCGTCGGCGTTGTACAGATGCTTGGGCACGACGAACAGCGAAATGCCCTTCACACCCTCGGGTGCACCGCTGACCCGGGCCAACACGAGGTGCGCGATGTTGTCGGTGAGATCATGCTCGCCATAGGTGATGAAAATCTTGGTGCCGAAGACGCGGTAAGTGCCGTCTGGCTGCGGTTCAGCGCGCGTGCGCACCAGCGACAGATCGGACCCGGCCTGCGGTTCGGTCAGGTTCATCGAGCCGGTCCAGCGGCCCTCGATCAGGCGCGGAATCAGCGTGGTCTTCTGTTCCTGGCTGCCGGCGGTGAGCAACGCCTCGATCGCACCGTCGGTGAGCAGCGGACACAACGCGAAGCTCAGGTTGGCGCTGTTGACCATCTCCTGGCACGCCGCGTGGATCAGCTTAGGCAGTCCCTGGCCACCGAACGCCACCGGATGGTGCAACCCTTGCCAGCCACCCTGGACGTACTGCTCGAACGCGGCCTTGAAGCCGGGCGTCGTCGTGACCCGGCCATCGCTGAAAGTCGACGGTTGAACATCGCCATCGCGGTTCAGCGGCGCGATCACGCCTTCGTTGAGCTTGGCGCACTCCTCGAGCACCGCAGCTGCCGTGTCGTAGCCCGCGTCCTCGTGGCCAGGCAGGCGAGCCACCGCATCGATATCTGCGAGGTGCTTCATCACGAACAGCATGTCCTTGACGGGAGCGCGATAGGTCATTTCATTCTCCGGGAGGTCACGGACCGAGGGGCGTCCCGCACGACGCCCCTCGACATTGGAAACTGCGCCCGTCGCACGCAACACTCGCGTGCAACGGCGCCATGGGCCTGCCGCGGCAATCAGGCGTTGCGCCTGCGCCAGGCCTTCGGGCTCAAATCGACTTCACCAGTTCGGGCACCGCCGCGAACAGATCGGCTTCGAGCCCGTAATCGGCCACGCTGAAGATCGGGGCCTCGGGGTCCTTGTTGATCGCAACGATCACCTTGGAGTCCTTCATGCCCGCGAGGTGCTGGATGGCGCCCGAGATGCCACAGGCCACGTAGAGCTGCGGCGCCACGATCTTCCCGGTCTGGCCCACCTGCCAATCGTTGGGTGCATACCCTGCGTCGACCGCTGCGCGGCTGGCGCCCAGCGCCGCGCCGAGCTTGTCGGCAAGCGGCGTGAGCACTTCGTTGAACTTCTCGCTCGAGCCCATCGCCCGGCCACCCGAAACGATGATCTTCGCCGCGGTCAGCTCGGGTCTGTCACTCTTCGTGACGTCGCGCCCGGCGAACGAACTCTGCCCGCTGTCGGCCACCGCCGCGATCGACTCCACGGCCGCAGAACCGCCCGCGGAAGCTGGGTCGAACCCGGTGGTGCGCACGGTGATCACCTTGATCGAATCGCCGCTCTGCACCGTCGCCACGGCATTGCCGGCATAGATCGGGCGCTCGAACGTATCGGCCGCCACAACCTTGGTGATGTCGCTGATCTGGGCGACATCCAGACGGGCCGCCACGCGCGGCGCCACGTTCTTGCCGCTGGCTGTGGCCGGGAACAGGATGTGGCTGTAGCTGGGAGCCAACGCGAGCACCTGTGCAGCGACGTTTTCGGCCAGACCGTCGGCCAGGCTTGCACCTTCGGCATGCAGCACTTTGGCCACGCCTTGAACCTGGGCGGCCGCTTGCGCCACCGCCGCCGCGCCCTGCCCCGCAACCAGCACATGCACGTCCGCCCCGCAGGCTTGGGCCGCCGTGACCGTGTTCAGCGTCGCGCCCTTGAGATGAACGTTGTCGTGTTCAGCAATCACCAGGATGGCCATCTCAGATCACCTTCGCTTCGTTCTTCAGCTTTGCCACCAGCGTGGCCACGTCCGGCACCTTCACGCCCGCGCCGCGCTTGGGCGGCTCGGCGACCTTCAGCGTCTTCAGTCGCGGCGTGACGTCAACGCCCAGATCGGCCGGCTTGACGGTCTCCAGGGGCTTCTTCTTGGCCTTCATGATGTTGGGCAGCGTGACGTAACGCGGCTCATTCAGCCGCAGATCGGTGGTCACCACGGCCGGGATCGCCAGGCTCACCGTCTCCAGGCCACCGTCCACCTCACGGGTCACGCGCGCCCTGCCATCCGCAACCTCTACCTTGCTCGCAAATGTTCCCTGAGGCAGGTTGGCCAACGCAGCCAGCATCTGTCCGGTCTGGTTGCAGTCGTCGTCGATGGCCTGCTTGCCCAGGATCACCAAACCGGGCTGCTCCTTGTCGACCAGGGCCTTGAGCAGCTTGGCCACCGCCAATGGCTGCAACTCGACATCGGTCTCGACCAGAATGGCCCGGTCTGCACCTATCGCCATGGCCGTGCGCAGGGTTTCCTGGCACTGGGCAACGCCGCAGGAGACCGCGACGACCTCCGTGACAATGCCCTTCTCCTTCAGGCGCACAGCCTCTTCGACGGCAATTTCGTCGAAGGGGTTCATGCTCATCTTGACGTTGGCGATGTCCACCCCGGTGCCGTCAGACTTCACGCGCACCTTGACGTTGTAGTCGACGACCCGCTTCACGGGTACCAGAACCTTCATTTCACACGGCTCCTGATCGAGTTGAATTGACGTTCACGTAAACGGTTCATTCTAGTCGGCATGCCCCTGTGTGCGACCCGAAGACACAGACAAAATAGAACGATCGTTCTATTTTAATCAGCCGACGCCGCCTGTCTGTCGTCAGGGCGACTGTCGAACAGCACGGGCGCTGCTGTCGCGCGGCAATCCCCAACCTCTTGGCCTAGACTCTCCGCCCATGACCGATGGGCCAGGCCGCCCCCCGCGAGTGGGCATCTTCGACTCCGGCGCCGGCGGGCTGTCCATCCTGCGACACCTTGCCAGCCAGGCATCCGGGTTGTGGGCGCTGTACCTCGCGGACAACCGCTACCTGCCGTACGGCGACAAACCCACGAGCTGGCTGGAACGACGAGCCGCCACGCTGACCGAAGTGCTGCTCGAGCGCGGCGCCGAACTCGTGCTCGTGGCGTGCAACACCGCCACCACGCACACGATCGGTACATTGAGAACGCGTTGGCCCCATGTGCCATTCGTAGGGGTTGAGCCCGCCATCAAGCCGGCCGCCCGGCTCAGCCGCAACCGCCGCGTTGCCGTGATGGCGACACCAGCGACGATACAGAGCCAAAGGCTCAGGCAGCTCATCGACGAGCACGCAGCCGGCGCAGAGATTCACCTTGTGCCGTGCCCAGGGCTGGCCGACGCGATCGAGCGCGCAGACGACGAGGCGCTGTCGCCCCTGTTGGACCAGACAGCCAACCGCCTGCTCGCCACCGGAGCCGACACCATCGTTCTGGGCTGCACGCACTACCCACTGGTTGCGGATCGCCTGGCCGCGCGCCTGGGGCCACAGGTGCATCTCATTGACACAGCGCCCGCCGTGGTCAGTCGCGTACATCATCTGCTAGGCACAACGCCCCACTCGCACACGCCGACTCATACGGAGCCGGTGCAGCTGCAGGTGTTGTGCACGGGTGATGTCGCGCAGATCGACCGGGCACTGCTGCGATGGCTGGACTCGGCAGCGCACTGCGCGCATCTGGAGCTGCCAGAACCAACGATCTCCACCTGAGCGCCGCTGCGCTGGCTGGCGTTCCCAGGACCACCCGGTTTCGAAGCAACCACCGCCAGCGCGCTTGCAGGGGGGGCCCATTCTTTGGCTTGGTGCCCGAAGCGGGGTTCGAACCCGCACGCCCCTTTCGGGGCCGCGGATTTTAAGTCCGCTGCGTCTGCCGATTTCGCCATCCGGGCGGCTGGCGCATTATCGCTTGGACTACTGGATCGCCAGGCGCGCGCCCGATGCTGCCACCCTGCGCACCACCAGCGTCGGTCCGGCCAAGAACAACGCCCGGTCGAGCCGGGCGTCTTAAAGGATGTTCTGACAGCGTTTTTCTTGGAGGCGCGATCCGGAGTCGAACCGGACTAGACGGATTTGCAATCCGTTGCATAACCGCTTTGCTATCGCGCCGTGCGGTTCGCCGCATTCTGACAAAAAAGGGAAGCCCGGGCTTCCCTTTCGATGTGGAGCGGGAGACGAGTCTCGAACTCGCGACCTCAACCTTGGCAAGGTTGCGCTCTACCAACTGAGCTACTCCCGCAAGAACCTGTGCGCAGCTTGCAGATTCTGCGCTTCGCCGCTCAGCATTGCGGCTGTTCAGCGAAGCTCGCAGTATATACCGGATTCAAGCGCACTCGCAAGCCCTTCGCGTTGCGCATACCCTCAGTGTGGGAGTGCGTCACCGGCGGCGGCGGCGGGTGCGGGAGTGCCGAGCTCACTCTTAGCGGCCGCCCCCTCCTTTGCCGCAACAGGCTCATCCTCGGGCAGTGGGTCGGGCGTGCGAATCAACGCCATTTCGAGCACGCGCTCGATCCAGCGCACCGGCACGATCTCGAGGTTGTTCTTGACGTTCTCGGGGATGTCCTGGAGATCCTTCACATTCTCTTCGGGGATGAGCACGGTCTTGATACCCCCCCGATGGGCCGCCAGCAGCTTTTCCTTGAGGCCGCCGATGGCCGTGACCTCGCCACGCAGCGTGATCTCTCCCGTCATGGCGACATCGGAACGCACCGGAATGCCCGTGAGCGCCGAGACGATGGCCGTGGTCATGGCGATGCCCGCGCTCGGGCCGTCCTTGGGCGTGGCGCCGTCGGGAACGTGCACGTGGATGTCGCGCTTCTCGAACAACTCGTCCTTGATGCCCAGGCGCTGCGCGCGGCTGCGCACGACCGTGCGGGCAGCCTCGACGGACTCCTTCATCACGTCGCCCAGCGAACCCGTGCGGATGATGTTGCCCTTGCCTGGCATCACGGCCGACTCGATCGTCAACAGATCGCCACCCACTTCGGTCCAGGCCAGTCCGACCACCTGGCCGACCTGGTCCTTTTTCTCGGCACGTCCGAAGTCGAACTTGCGCACGCCGAGGAAGTCGTTGAGGTTGTCCTCGGTGACGACCATCTGCCCCTGGGCTTGCTTGAGCTGGACGCTCTTGACGACCTTGCGGCAGATCTTGGAGATCTCGCGTTCAAGCGACCGCACGCCTGCCTCGCGCGTGTAGTAGCGGATGATGCCGCGTATCGCCGACTCGGTGACCTGCATCTCCTCGTCCTTGACGCCGTTGTTCTTCTGCTGCTTGGGCAGCAGGTAGCGCTGGGCGATGCTCACCTTCTCGTCTTCGGTGTACCCCGACAGCCGGATGACCTCCATCCGGTCGAGCAGCGCCGGCGGGATGTTCATCGAGTTCGAGGTGGCGACGAACATCACATCCGACAGGTCGAAGTCGACCTCGACGTAGTGGTCGCTGAACGTGTGGTTCTGCTCGGGATCGAGCACTTCCAGCAGCGCCGAGGAAGGATCGCCTCGGAAGTCCATGCCCAGCTTGTCGATCTCGTCAAGCAGGAAAAGCGGATTGCGCACGCCCGCCTTGGTCAGGCTCTGCAGCACCTTGCCCGGCATCGAACCGATGTACGTGCGCCGGTGGCCGCGGATCTCGGCTTCGTCGCGCACGCCGCCAAGCGCCATGCGCACGAACTTGCGGCCGGTGGCCCGGGCCACGCTCTGTCCCAGCGAGGTCTTGCCCACTCCAGGCGGGCCCACCAGGCAAAGAATGGGCGCCTTGACCTTGTCCACGCGCTGCTGCACCGCGAGGTATTCGAGGATGCGCTCCTTCACCTTCTCGAGGCCGAAGTGGTCTTCGTTGAGCACATCCTCGGCCAGAGGCAGGTCATGCTTGACCTTGCTCTTCTTGCTCCACGGCAAGTTGACCAGGGTGTCGATGTAGTTGCGCACAACGGTGGCCTCGGCCGACATGGGCGACATCAGCTTGAGTTTCTTGAGCTCGCCATCGGCCTTCTTGCGCGCGTCCTTGGGCATGCGCGCCGCCTTGATCTTCTTCTCGAGTTCCTCAAGGTCGGCCCCTTCCTCGCCATCACCGAGTTCCTTCTGGATGGCTTTGACCTGCTCGTTGAGGTAGTACTCGCGCTGGCTCTTCTCCATCTGGCGCTTGACGCGGCCGCGGATGCGCTTCTCCACCTGCAGGATGTCGACCTCGTGCTCCAACAGCTCGAGCAGCTTCTCCAGGCGCTTGGCAATGTCGAACAGGTCGAGCACCGCCTGCTTGGCCTCGAGCTTGAGCGGCAGGTGTGCCGAGATGGTGTCGGCCAGGCGGCCCGGATCGTCGATGCCAGCGATGGACGTGAGGATCTCCGGCGGGATCTTCTTGTTGAGCTTGACGTATTGGTCGAACTGCTGCGTCACGGCCCGACGCAGCGCCTCGATCTCGGGCGACGGCTGGCCGCCCGGCTGAACCGGGGTGACCTCCGCCACGAAGTGCTCGCCGTTGTCGGCGATGTGCAGGGTTTGTGCACGCTGCACCCCTTCGACCAGCACCTTCACCGTGCCATCGGGCAGCTTGAGCATCTGCAGGATGCTCGACACGCAGCCGATCTCGAACATGTCCTCCGGCTTCGGCTCATCCTTGCCGGCCGCCTTCTGCGCGACCAGCATGATCTGGCGACCGGCTTCCATCGCGGCCTCGAGCGCCTTGATCGACTTCGGCCGCCCGACGAACAGCGGGATCACCATGTGCGGGAACACCACCACGTCGCGCAGAGGGAGCAGCGGCAGGGTGATGGGATCCGGCGGGAGTACGGGATGACCAGACATGGGGGAATCCTTTCTTTCTCAGGCCGATGTGAGGCCCGAGCCAACGATTGCAAGTACCGGCGCGGCGGATCCAGCCGTCCGGAGGCGCGCAGCGCTCAAGCGCTGGCCTTGGCCTGTTCCCGATAGACCAGAAGGGGCTTGGCACCCTCCTCGACGATGTGCTCGTCGATCACGACCTTGGCCACGCCGTCGAGCGTGGGCAAGTCGAACATCGTGTCGATGAGGACATGCTCCATGATGGACCGAAGGCCGCGCGCCCCGGTCTTGCGTTCCAGCGCCTTGCGCGCGATCGCCGAGAGCGCCGACGGGCGCACCTCGAGTTCGACACCGTCCATCGCAAAGAGCTTCTGGTACTGTTTCACGAGCGCATTGCGGGGCTCGGTGAGGATGCGAACAAGTGCCTCGTCCGTGAGTTCACCCAGGGTGGCAACCACTGGCAGCCGACCCACGAGCTCCGGGATCAACCCGAACTTGATCAGGTCTTCGGGTTCGGCCTGACGGAAGAGGTCGGCCGCGCGCTTTTCGGACTTGCTGTGCACCGAGGCGGCGAAGCCTATGCCCGACTTCTCGGTCCGGTTCTGGATGACCTTCTCCAAACCGTCGAACGCTCCGCCACAGATGAAGAGGATGTTCGTTGTGTCGATCTGCAGGAAATCCTGGTTCGGATGCTTGCGACCACCCTGCGGCGGCACGCTGGCCATCGTGCCTTCGACCAGCTTCAGCAAGGCCTGCTGTACGCCCTCGCCAGAGACATCACGCGTGATGCTGGGGTTGTCTGCCTTGCGCGAGATCTTGTCGATCTCGTCGATGTAGACGATACCGCGCTGGGCCCGCTCGACGTCGTAATTGCAATTCTGCAGCAGCTTCTGGATGATGTTTTCAACATCCTCGCCCACGTAGCCGGCTTCTGTGAGCGTCGTGGCGTCGGCGATCACGAACGGTACGTTCAGCAGCCGGGCCAGTGTTTGGGCCAGCAGCGTCTTGCCTGAGCCGGTCGGGCCGATGAGCAGGATGTTGCTCTTGGTGAGCTCGACCTCTTCCTTGTTGCCCGTGCCCATGTGCTTCAGGCGCTTGTAGTGGTTGTAGACCGCTACCGACAGCGTGCGCTTGGCCGTCTCCTGCCCGATCACGTACTGGTCGAGGCTGGACTTGATTTCGGCTGGCACCGGCAGGTCCGAACGTGCCGATTTGCCCTGCGAGCCATCCGCCGGGGCCTCGTCGCGGATGATGTCGTTGCACAGCTCGATGCACTCATCGCAGATGAACACCGACGGTCCGGCGATCAGTTTCTTCACCTCGTGCTGGCTCTTGCCGCAAAAGCTGCAATAGAGCACTTTCTCGCCGGAGGCGCCTTTCTTCTCGGCCATGAATTCCTGTGTCCCGCTGATGACGCGTGATGTGCAGATCTATGATAGTCCAAACGCCCGGCCATGCAGGCGTGGAAATGGGCCGATTTCGGGGCCCAAGCCGGTTACGGCGAGCTCATTCAAGGGCCAAGCCCGTGCGCGCGCTCACCGCGGATCTCAGGCGCGCTTTTCGAGCACCTGGTCGATCAACCCGTATTCCTTGGCCTCCTGAGGGCTCATGTAGAAGTCGCGCTCCATGTCGGCTGCTATCTTTTCCAGCGACTGGCCCGTGCGGTCGGCATATATCCGGTTGAGTTGCTCACGGGTCTTGAGGATCTCGCGGGCGTGGATCTCGATGTCTGTGGCCTGACCCTGAGCGCCCCCCGACGGCTGGTGGATCATGATCTTGGAGTTGGGCAGCGCCAGCCGCTTGCCCTTGGCGCCGGCCATCAACAGGAAAGAGCCCATGCTGGCCGCCATACCCATGCACATGGTGGACACATCGGGCTTGATGAACTGCATGGTGTCGAAGATCGACATGCCGGCGCTGACACTGCCGCCGGGCGAGTTGATGTACAGGAAGATGTCCTTGTCCGGGTTCTCGCTTTCGAGGAACAGCAACTGGGCCACCACCAGATTGGCCGTGGCGTCGGTCACCGGCCCGACCAGGAACACGATGCGCTCGCGCAGCAGGCGGCTGTAGATGTCGTAGGCGCGCTCGCCGCGGCCCGACTGCTCGATGACCATGGGCACCAGGCCCAGTGCTTGTATGTCCAGTGCGCTCATGCCTGTCCTTCAGGGAAATCGTACGGGTTCATTATGGCGTGGCGGCCCAAGGCACGACGGGGCGAGGGCACATCGCCCTCGCCCCGCCTATGCAGTCGATGTGTCGGCCGCGGCGGACGGATCAACCGCCCATCAACTCGTCGAAGGCAACCGCCTTGTCGACCACCTTGGCCTGGCCCAGCACGTACTCGGTGACGTTGTTCTCGATGACGATGGCCTCGACCTCGGCCATGCGCTGGCGATCGGATAGATACCAGCGCACCACTTCCGCGGGCTTTTCATAGCTCTGTGCAAGTTCCTCGATGTGGGCCTGAAGCTGCTCGGGCTTGGCCTGCAGCGCTTGGGCACGCACCAGTTCGGCCACCACAAGGCCCAAGCGCACACGGCGCTCGGCCTGGGGCCGGAACAGCTGCAGCATGTCCGGTGGAATCGGGGCCTGGTCGGCATCCTTGACGCCGCGGCGCTTGAGGTCCTCGCGCGCGGCTTGCCCCATGCGCTCGACTTCGCCGTCCACGAGCGCCTTGGGTATGTCAAGCTCCGCAGCCTGGCTCAGGGCCTCCATGGCCGCTGCCTTGTTGCGTGCCAACACCCGGAACTTCACCTCGCGCTCGAGGTTCTTCTTCACATCGGCCCGCATGGACTGGACGGTTCCGTCGGCGATGCCCAGCGACTTCACAAATCCCTCGTCCACCTCAGGCAGGTGCTGCACCTCGATGCGCGCCATGGTGACCATGAAGTCGGCCTCCTTGCCAGCCACGTCTTTGCCGTGGTAGTCCTCAGGGAACTGCAACGGGAAGGTCTTGCTCTCGCCGACCTTCATACCCCGAACGGCCTTGTCGAACTGCTCGAGCATCTGGCCTTCGCCGATGATGAACTGGAACCCCTCGGCCTTGCCACCGGCGAAGGGTTCGCCGTCGATCTTGCCCTCGAAGTCGATCGTCACGCGGTCGCCCTCGGCGGCACCCTCGGCCGCGGGGCGCTGCGCAAACGTTCGACGCTGCTTGCGCAGGATCTCCACCGTGCGATCGATGGCCTCTTCGGTGACCGCGGCACTCACGCGCTCGACCTCGGTGGCGGACAGCTCGCCGAGCTTGACCTCGGGATACACCTCGAAGGTGGCATCGAACGCCAATGCGCCTTCAGGCGATTCGTCCTTCTGGGTGATGCGCGGCACGCCGGCAACCCGCAGGCGGGCCTCGTTGGCCGCCGTGTTGAATGCCTCGCCGATCTTGTCGTTCATGACTTCGTACTGCACCGAGTAGCCGTAGCGCTGGGCCACAACCGACATCGGTACCTTGCCCGGCCGAAAGCCATCGGCCTTGACCGTGCGCGACAGCTTCTTGAGCCGGCTCTCGACTTCTGTGGTGATCGCATCGGCCGGAATGGTCAGCGTGATGCGGCGTTCGAGCTTCTCGAGGGTTTCTACAGTCACAGCCATGGTGGAACTCATGAGATTGAATAGTCTGGTGCGCGGGGCCGGACTCGAACCGGCACGCCCGTGAAGGCGTCAGGACCTAAACCTGGTGCGTCTACCAATTTCGCCACCCGCGCCCGCGGATTCGTACCTCGAAAACGACGAGGGGAGCCGATCGTGGCCCCCCACCTCGCTGGCATGGGATGCCCCTGCGGCCCCCGTCACGGCATTCCCGACTGGCGATCCGGTAAACGGGGCATTCTATCCGGCTGGCAGCCGGGAGTGGACCGAAACATGGCGCCGAACCCTGAACCAGGCGGCATACATCGCCGGCAGCGCCAGCAGCGTGAGTGCCGTGGCCACGATCAACCCGCCCATGATGGCCACCGCCATCGGGCCCCAGAAGACACTGCGCGACAGCGGAACCATGGCCAGCACCGCGGCCGCGGCCGTCAACACGATCGGCCGGAATCGCCGCACCGCGGACTCGACAATCGCATCCCAGGTCGGCATGCCGCGCGCGCGGTCCTGCTCGATTTGGTCGATCAGGATCACCGAGTTGCGCATGATCATGCCCATCAGCGCAATCACGCCCAGCAGGGCCACGAAGCCGAAGGGCCTGTTCGTCACCAGCAGGGCGAAGGCCACGCCCGCCATCCCCAGCGGACCGGTGAGGAACACGAGCATCGAGCGCGAGAAGCTCTGCAACTGCAACATCAGCAGAGTGAAGGTGATGAACAGCATCACCGGCACACCGGCGGCGATCGACCCCTGGCCCTTGCTGCTTTCTTCCTGCGTCCCGGCCACGCGGATCGCATAGCCTGCCGGCATGCGCGCCTGCAGTTCGGACAACTTCGGCCACACGGCCTTGGTCACGGTAGGACCTTGGAGACCTTCGACGACGTCACCCTGTACCGTGATCGCGTAACTGCGGCCCTCGCGCCAGATCACGCCGGGCTCCCAGCCGAAGCTGGCCTGTGCGATCTGTGTCAGCGGAATCGAGCGCCCGGCGGCAGTGGGCAGATAGGCGCTGGCCAGGTCGGTGATCGCGTTGCGCTCTTCGAGTGGCTGGCGCAGCACGATGTCGACCAACTTGTCACCCTCGCGGTACTGGCCCACCGTGACGCCCGACAAGATGGCGCGAGACGCCTGTGCGATCGACTGGCTGGACACACCGAGCGCGCGGGCCTTGTCCTGGTCGACGTTCAGGCGCAACACCTTGACCTGCTCGTTCCAGTTGTCGTTCACGCCCACCATATCGGGATTGGCGCGCAGCACCGCCTTGACCTGATCAGCCCATTGCCTCAGGGCGGTAGGGTCAGGCCCGACGACACGGAACTGCACCGGATACGGCACCGGCGGCCCGTTGGGCAGGATCTTGGTGCGGGCCCTAACCTCGGGAAACTCGCTGGCCAGCAGAGCGGGCAGGCGGCGGCGCAGGGCCTCGCGTGACTCCATGTCCTTGGGCAGCAGGATGGCCTGGCTCACGTTCGTCTGAGGGAAGATCTGGTCCAGCGGAAGGTAGAACCTGGGCACGCCGCTGCCGATCCAGGTACTCACTGACTCGACGCCGGGCTCGCGCAACATGCGTGCCTCGAAGCGCTTGGCCACGGTCTCGCTTTCGCGCACTGTCGAGCCCTCGGGCAGCCACAGGTCGACGAGAATTTCGGTCCTGGCTGAGTCGGGGAAGAACTGCTGCTGCACACGACCCATGCCGGCCAAGCCTGCGGCGAACAGTGCGACCGTCACGCCAATGGTGACCCAGCGGTGCTGTACGCACCAATCCACCGTGGCTCGCAGCCGGTTGTAGAACGGTGTGTCGAACAACTCATGCGCCTCGCCCGTGACCTTGCTGCGTGTGCGCAGCAACCACGCCCCCAGGTAAGGCACGAAGTAGACCGATACCACCCAGGAAATCACCAGCGCCGCGGTGGTCACCGCGAAGATCGCGAACGTGTACTCGCCAACGGCCGATTGCGCCAGGCCGATCGGCAGGAAACCGACCGCCGTAATGAGCGTACCGGTAAGCATCGGCATGGACGTGACGTCGTAGGCGAAGGTTGCCGCCCGAGTCTTGTCGTAGCCCTCCTCGAGTTTGCGCACCATCATCTCGACGGCGATGATGGCGTCATCCACCAGCAGGCCCAGGGCGATGATGAGCGAGCCCAGCGAAATCTTGTGCAGCCCCACGCCCCAGTAGTACATGGTGACGAAGGTGATCGCCAGCACCAACGGAATCGTGATGGCCACGACGAGCCCGGGCCAGATGTCGATGCGCAGCGGCCGGGTATGCAGGCCCAGGCTGACGAAGCTCACGGCCAGCACCACGACGACAGCCTCGATCAGCACTTTCACGAACTCGCCCACCGAACGCGACACCGTCTGCGGCTGATCCTGGATCTGGTGCAGCGTGATGCCCGCGGGCAATTCAGATCGGATCTCGTCGACGCGAGCGCGCAGGGCTTTGCCCAGGGCAATGATGTCGCCGCCCTTGGCCATCGAAACACCCAGTGCAATGACCGCCCTGCCCTGGTGCCGCACCTTCACCGCTGGTGGGTCGACGTAGCCGCGGCGCACGTTGCCGATGTCGCCCAGCTGGAGCACGCTGGCCGCGCCCGTCGCCGGATTGACACCCCGAATCGGAAAGCGCTTGAGCTCTTCGACTGACCCGAACGCTCCGGCCACCCGCACCTGCAGGTTCTGCGAACCCGCGTCCATGACGCCGGCGCCCTCGACCGCATTTTGAGCCGATAGCTGGCCGAGCACCTGGTTGAGGTCCAGGCCGAGCTGGGCCAGCCGCTTCTGCGAGATCTCAATGAAGATCTTTTCCGGCTGAGCGCCGAACACCTCGACCTTCGCCACATCGGCCACGCGCAGCAACTGCGAGCGCACGCGCTCGGCGAAAACCCTCAATTCCTCGTCGCTGAACCCGTCTGCCGAGAGGGCAAAGATCGATCCGTAGACGTCGCCGAAGTCGTCGTTGAAGAAGGGTCCGATCACGCCCTGCGGCAGCGAAGCGCGGGCGTCCCCTATCCGCTTGCGCACCTGGTACCAGACATTGGCCACCTCCTTGGGAGGCGAACTGTCCTTGATCTGGAAGATGGTGATGGACTCACCCGGCTTGGTGTACGTGCGAATGATGTCGGCGTAGGGCACTTCCTGCAGCGTGCGTTCGATCTTGTCCGAGACCTGATCGGCCATCTGCAGCGCACTGGCGCCAGGCCAGTAGGCTTGCACCACCATCGCGCGAAACGTAAACGGCGGGTCCTCATCCTGCCCGAGCTGGAAATAGGCGGCAAATCCCAGCACCAGCATCACGACCAACAGGTATCGGGTGAGCGCAGGGTGCTCCAGGGCCCAGCGCGAGACGTTGAAGCGCGAGCGTTTGGCTGCCGCGGTCGCAGTGGCGTTCATCGTGGTGATCTCCGACGACTCAACGCGCGTCCGATGCCGCCGGCGCCGGCACTGCGCTTGCGGGGCGAGCACCCGGGCCGGCCGCTGCAGGCGCGGCAGGATCGACGAAGAGCTTCACCTTCTGACCCGGGGCCAGCGCGTGCACGCCTGCGGTGACCACCACCTGCCCCGGCAGAACGCCGTCGGTCACGAGGACGTCGTTGCCATCGGCGCCAGCCACCTGGACACGCCTTTGCCGAACCGTCATGGAACTGCGCTCGAGCAGCCACACATGGCTCTTGCCCTGCTGCTCGAACACTGCGGAAAGCGGCAACCGGATCACGCCGTCTGCCGCGGGAAGCCGGATCAAGACGCTGGCCGTCTGCCCCAGGCGCACAGCGGCGGCTCCGATGTCGGCCTTGACCGCGAACGTGCGCGTCGCCGGATCTGCCGCTGCCGCGACCTCGCGCACCGTGGCCGGCAGAAGATCGGCCTGACCCCACAGGCGCACTTGGACCGCATCGCGCCGATCCAGAAGGGCGCGAACCAACGTGACCCGGTCTTCGGGAACAGCGAATGCCACATCGCGCGGGCCATCGTGGGCGAGCCGCAGAATTGGCATGCCGGCGGCCACCACTGCGCCCGGCTCCACATCCACGGCTGTCACGACGCCGGGCGCGTCGGCCTGCAACGTCGCGTAGGAAGTCTGGTTGCCCTGGACACTGGCCTGCGCCCTGACCTGTTCTGCCTGCGCGCGGGCCGCCTTCAGCGCAGCTTCTCGGCGATCAAGCTCCATGCCGCTGATGAAGCCCTGTTCGCGCAATTCCTTGAAGCGCTTGAACTCTGCTTCCATCAGTTCAAGGTTCACTCTCGCGGCCGCAAGCGTCGCCTGTGCGGCCTCCTGGCCAAGCCTGAGATCTTGCGCATCGAGTTGGGCCAGCACCTGGCCCGCCCGTACCGACTCACCCACGTCGACGTGCCGGCGCACGAGCTTGCCACCGACCCGGAAGCCCAAGCGGGATTCGGTTCGCGCTCGGACCTCGGCCGCGAACTCCTGTTGGCCGGAAACGTTGGACGATTCGACCACCGTGGTGCGCACGGCCCTGATCGGTTCGTCGCCTCCGGTGCTGCGGTTGCAGCCGGCGAGCAGCGCAACCATCGTGAGCGATACGACCAGTCCAATGGTCAGACTTCTGGGACGGATGGGGACGTTCTGCATCGCGCTACCAAGGGTGTGGGGTCGCACTTACTGACTGACCGGTCAGTAATGTATGTGACCATCCGAAGCCTGTCAACGCCCGTCGCGATGCCCGGAACCGGAAACAGCCGGACAACGCCAACGCGCCACGTGCCGCCGATGATGGCGACAATCGCAGCCCGTGAGTGTCTCCCATTACGAAAACTTTCCGGTAGCGTCCTGGCTGTGCCCACCTGCGCTGCGACCGGCTGTGGCTGCCATTTACTGGTTCGCGCGGACGGCTGACGACATTGCCGACGAGGGTGATGCACCGCGACAGGCCCGAATGGCCGAATTGGCGCGATTCAGGAACAGCCTGAGGACTGCTGCCGCGGGGCAACTCGATGGCGGCTGGACGGAAGTCTTCGAGCCACTGGCGCGCACGCTGCAGCAGTACGCGCTGCCCCTGCGACCCTTCGAGGACTTGCTGGATGCCTTCGAGCAGGACTGCACACCGGCGCCCTACACTGACCGACCCATGCTGCTCGACTACTGCCGCCGCTCGGCCAATCCGGTGGGCCGACTGCTGCTCGCCCTTTACGGTGTCAACGACGCCCAGGCCATGCACCGGTCGGACGCCATATGCAGCGCGCTGCAGTTGATCAATTTCTGGCAGGACGCGGGTATGGATCTGCGACGCGGCCGGCTTTACTTCCCCTTGTCCGACCTGGAGCGCCACGGGATATCGGCTGAGTCGCTGCAACCGGGGACCGACAGCGCTGCCACTCGCGCGATGGCGGCCGACCTGTGCAATTGGAGCCGCCAAATGATGCTGGCCGGTGCACCCCTCGCACTTCAACTGCCGGGCCGCATTGGGTGGGAACTGCGCCTGGTCGTACAAGGCGGGCTGCGCGTGCTGGACCGCATCGCCGCTCGCGGCCACGACATCCTGTCCCACCGCGTCACAGTGGGTCCACGCGACCTGCCCGCCGTGCTCTGGCGCGCTTGCGCCATGCGCGTCCCCCATCCTTCGCCCGGTTTGGGGACATCATGACGACACCGCAGCAGTACGTGCAGGAGCGCGCAGCGGCCAGCGGGTCGTCGTTCTACTACGCGTTCCTGTTCCTGCCGCCGCAGCAGCGGGCGGCCATCACTGCCTTTTACGCCTTCTGCCGGGAAGTGGACGACGTGGCCGACGAGGTGCACGATCCGTCGGTGGCCGGCACCAAGCTCAACTGGTGGCGACAGGAGCTGCGTGCGTCTTTCGCAGGCCACCCGACCCATCCGGTCATGCTGGCACTCATGCCGTTGGCCGCTCCATTTGGCATAGAGGAGCGCCACTTGCAGGCAGTGATCGAGGGTTGCCAGATGGACCTGCAACAGACCCGCTATCTCGACTTCGCATCGCTGCAGCGCTACTGCCACCTCGTGGCGGGCGTCGTGGGTGAAGTGGCCAGCGGGATCTTCGGCCGCACGGAAGAAGCGACGATCGCCTATGCACACAAGCTCGGTCTGGCTCTCCAACTGACGAACATCATCCGTGATGTCGGGGAGGATGCCCGGCGCGGCCGCATCTACCTGCCGGTGGACGAACTGCAGCGCTTCGATGTCAGGGCGCATGAGCTGCTGCATCGCAAGCCACCCTATGGCTACAGCAGCCGATTCACGGCACTGATGAAGTTCCAGGCCCAACGTGCGCACCAGACCTATGACGAAGCCCTTGCGCTGCTGCCGAAAGCCGACCGATCGACCCAACGGCCCGGGTTGATGATGGCCCACATCTACCGTGCGCTGCTGAGAGAAATCGAGGCCGACGGTTTCCAGGTGCTGCACCAGCGCACGTCGCTCACTCCGGTGCGCAAGCTGTGGATCGCGCTGCGCACGCACTGGCGCGACCGATGAAGAACAGCCGCGTGCCCGTGCCGCGCGTTGCCGTGGTCGGGGCCGGCTGGTCGGGTCTGGCTGCCGCCGTGGAGCTGGTCGAACGCGGTGCAGCGGTGACGCTGCACGAGATGGCCCATCAGCCCGGCGGCCGGGCGCGGTGTGCGCTCAGCGGTGGCAAGCGCCTGGACAACGGCCAGCACATCCTGATCGGCGCCTACACCGAAACATTCAGGTTGATGCGCCATGTCGGCGTTGAGCCCTCTCGCGTGCTGATGCGGCTGCCCTTGGCGCTGTGCGACCCGTCCGGCCGCGGACTGCGCCTGCCACAGGGCCATCCGGTGCTGGCTTTTGCACGCGGCGTCACCGGCCATCGCGACTGGGCCTGGTCCGAACGGATCGCATTGCTGCGCACGTGTGCGAGTTGGGCCATCGCAGGTTTTCGCTGCGACGATTCCCTCACCGTTGCCGAGTTGTGCCACAACCTGCCCAGTGCCGTTCGGCGCGACGTCATCGATCCGTTGTGTGTCGCGGCACTGAACACGCGTGCCGAGTGCGCGAGTGCACAGGTGTTTCTTCGGGTGATTCGCGATGCGCTGTTCAGCGCACCAGGCAGCGCAGATCTGGTGCTGCCTCGCGCGGGACTGGACGAGCTGCTGCCAGCACCTGCCCTGCGGTGGCTGGCCATGCGCGGCGCCACGCTGCGCATGGGTCACCGGGTGATGGCGGTGCACAGGCACGACGGGCTGTGGAGGGTCGATGATGACCCCTACGACGCCGTCGTGATGGCCTGTTCGGCGCGCGAGGCGGCACGACTGGCCCAGTCGGCAGCGATCCCATGGAGCCTAGCCACGGCCTCATTTGCCTACGAGCCCATCATCACCGCCTACCTGCGTGACGACCAGCTGCGATTCCCGCACCCCATGGTGGCACTGCCAGACGACGGGCAGTCACCCGCGCAGTTCGCCTTCGACCTGGGCGCGCTGGGCGTGGCGCCGGGCTTGTTTTCCTTCGTGGTCAGCGGCGCTCGCGCCTGGGTGGACCACGGGCTCGAAGTGGCCGCGCAGGCCATCCTGGGTCAGGCGCGACGATGTTTCGAAGGGGCGTTTCGCGGGCCAGACGATGCCGTGCTGGTTCACGTTCGAGCCGAGCACCGCGCTACGTTCGTCTGTTCGCCCGGTCTGCGGCGGCCCAGTTGCCATGTGGCGCCCGGACTGCTGGCTGCGGGCGACTACGTCGAGGGCCCCTACCCCGCCACATTGGAGGGGGCGGTGCGCAGCGGCCTGCGTGCTGCCCGAGATGCAATCGCAGGGTCAGGCGAGCGAGCTGCCCGACCGGAATTCTGAACGCTGCGCTCGCGCGACGCCCCGTCGACATTTCGCCATGCAAAAATCGCTTAAACACTGCGAAACGAAATCATGGCATCGAAACCAGAAGGTCAGCAGCCCGCCATCCAGGTGATCGAGCGCATCTTCGCGTTGCTCGATGCGTTGGCTGCCCACCAGGACCCGGTGAGTTTGAAAGAACTCAGCGAGGCGACGCAGCTTCACCCGTCCACGGCCCATCGCATCTTGAACGATCTCGCGCTAGGCCGATTCGTCGACCGCCCGGAGGCGGGGAGCTATCGCCTGGGCATGCGCCTGCTCGAGTTGGGCAATCTGGTCAAGGCGCGGCTGGATGTCCGCGACGCGGCCCTGGGACCGATGCGCGAGCTGCACAAGCTGACCCACCAGCCGGTGAACCTGTCAGTGCGCCAGGGCGACGAGATCGTCTACATCGAACGCACCTACAGCGAGCGCTCGGGTATGCAAGTGGTGCGCGCCGTGGGCGGCCGCGCGCCACTGCACCTCACGTCGGTGGGCAAGTTGTTCCTCGCACACGACGAGCCACAACGGGTGCGGGCATACGCCACCCGCACCGGGCTGTCGGGACACACCCGAAACAGCATCACCGACCTGCCGCGGCTCGAACGCGAGCTTGCGCAGGTCCGGGCATCGGCAATGGCTCGCGACGACGAGGAACTGGAATTGGGCGTGCGCTGCATGGCCGCCGGCATCTTTGACGACCAGAGCAAGCTGGTGGCAGGACTGTCGGTATCGGCCCCCGCGGACAGGCTGGAGGAATCGTGGGCCGAACGCGTCAAAGCAACAGCTGCCCAGATCTCGGCCGCGCTGGGACACCGGGTCTGAATCGCCCGCGATTGCCGCGGCGACGCTGATCAGGACTTGGCGGCGTTGGCGCCGGCCTGGGCCGCACTTTGGCTGAGCCAGCGGCGGATCCGCTCGGCATCGCCGATGCGCGTGTACTTGCCGGCCGAATCGAGCAGCACCATGATGAGCTTGCGGCCCGCGAGCTGCGCCTGCATCACGAGGCAACGGCCAGCCTCGGCGATGTATCCGGTCTTCTGAAGCCCGATTTCCCACTGCGGGCTGCGCACCAGGCCGTTGGTGTTGCGGTACTGCAGCGCCCGGCTGCCAACCTGCACCAATGCCTCCTGAGACGTCGACAACTCGCGAAGCAGCGGCTGCTGGTGGGCCTCCTTCACGAGCAGCACGAGGTCGCGCGCACTGGATCTGTTGCCACTGGACAGCCCTGTGGGCTCCACATAATGCGTGTCGATCATGCCCAGACCGGCCGCGCGGTGGTTCATCGCGTCGACAAAGGCCGCAAGACCTCCCGGGTAGTGCCGACCCAGGGCATGCGCAGCCCTGTTCTCCGACGACATGAGCGCGAGATGCAGCATCTCGCCTCGTGTCAGCTGCGTGCCGACCGACAGCCGTGAATGGCTTCCCTTCTCGGTATCGATGTCCTCTTCCGAGATGGCAAGGACTTCGTCGAGCGGTTGAGCAGCGTCCATGACAACCAGCGCCGTCATCAGCTTGGTAATCGACGCGATCGGCTGGACGGCCTGCGCGTTCTTGCTGAACAGCACCTCGTTGGTGTCCTGGTCAACAACGAACGCAACCGCAGAACGCAGCCGCGGTGGATCCTCGTCAGGGTCGGCCGCAGCCAAAGGCACAAACCTGCGAGCGCCCGGGGTCCGCTTGGCCGCGCGCGAGGCTTTCGGTGCGGCCTGCTTCATGGCCTTGGTGGCCCGGGCAACTGGCTTGCGCGCCGGCGACGACGTCGCCGCCTCACTGGCAACGGGCGCCATCATGCACAGCGCCCACACCAGCACCACCCAGCCTGTCAAAGCCCTCATCATTCCGCCACGTCGCCCCACAAGCGTCCAAGTACCATGCCCCGAGTGTAGGGGCAGAGAAAAACACGCGCAAGATCAAAAACTTGCGCGTGATTCCTAAAGTGCCGACGCGCGACGCTCAGCCTTGCGCGGCAACCCGGTCGAGATTGGCGTGCAGCTTGTTCAGCGCGGCCAAGTAGGCCTTGGCGGACGCCACCACGATGTCCGGGTCGGCTCCGACGCCGTTGACCACCCGGCCGCCGAGTTGCAGGCGCACGGTCACCTCGCCTTGCGATTCTGTGCTGCCGCTGGTGATGGCATTGACCGAATAGAGCACCAGTTCGGCGCCACTTTCGACAACCGACTCGATCGCCTTTAGCACCGCATCAACCGGGCCATTGCCCTGGCTGTGCGCATGGTGCTCACGCTCGCCCACTGCAAAGGCGACATCGGCCTGTGGGCGCTCACCCGTCTCGCTGCGCTGGCTCAGCGACAGCAGCCGGTAGTGCTCGCGTTCGCTGGTGACGCTCTCGTCGCCGACCAGTGCGACGATGTCCTCGTCAAAAATCTCGCTCTTGCGATCGGCGAGGTCCTTGAACCGGGCGAACGCTGCGTTGACCTCGGCTTCGGACTCGAGCTCGATGCCCAACTCCTGCAAGCGTTGCTTGAACGCATTGCGACCCGACAGTTTTCCCAGCACGATGCGGTTGGCGCTCCAGCCGACATCCTCGGCGCGCATGATCTCGTAGGTGTCGCGGGCCTTGAGCACGCCATCTTGATGGATGCCCGACGCATGCGCAAACGCGTTGGCGCCAACCACCGCCTTGTTGGGTTGCACCACGAACCCGGTGGTCTGGCTGACCATGCGAGATGCCGGCACGATCTGGGTCGTGTCGATGTTGACCTGCAGCCCGAAGTAGTCACGACGCGTCCGCACCGCCATGACCACTTCCTCCAGCGAGCAGTTCCCTGCGCGCTCGCCCAGTCCGTTGATGGTGCACTCCACCTGGCGCGCACCGCCGAGCTTTACGCCGGCCAATGAGTTGGCGACGGCCATGCCCAGGTCGTTGTGGCAGTGCACGCTCCACACCGCCTTGTCCGCGTTGGGAATGCGCTCGCGCAGCGATCGAATAAAGCTGCCGTAGAGCTCGGGCACCGCATAGCCCACGGTATCGGGAATGTTGATCGTCGTCGCGCCTTCGTCGATCACGGCCTCCAGCACCCGGCACAGGAAGTCTGGGTCTGAGCGATATCCGTCCTCGGGCGAAAACTCGATGTCGGCACACAGGTTGCGCGCAAACCGAACGGCCAGGCGAGCCTGCTCGTACACCTGATCCGGCGTCATGCGCAGCTTCTTTTCCATGTGCAGTGCGCTGGTGGCGATGAACGTGTGAATGCGCGAGCGCGGCGCCGCGCGCAGCGCCTCCGCCGCGCGCGAAATGTCGCGGTCGTTGGCCCTGGCAAGCGAACAGACAGTGGATTCGCGGATGTGATCGGCGATCGACTTGACTGCTTCGAAGTCACCGTTGCTCGATGCTGCGAAGCCCGCCTCGATGACGTCCACCCGCAGCCGCTCGAGTTGCCGCGCGATGCGCAGCTTTTCGTCCTTGGTCATCGAAGCGCCGGGAGACTGCTCTCCGTCGCGCAAGGTGGTGTCGAAGATGATGAGTTGGTCGGCCATGGTGGCGCTCCTGGGCAACTGTGAGGCTGTGAAGTGAGGCAACCCGCGAATGCCAGAAAGACAAACGGCCCGCTGCGGGTTGCAAACGGGCCGTGAGATCGGAAGACGAACAGACGTGAGCGATCAACGAGCCCGTGGAACTCCTAGAAGAAGCACTAGCGCGATCGCGGACCGGAACGTCATGGCGCACAGTCTAGCACGGCGCCATCAGCGGTGCAGTCCCCGCTCGTCGGGCTCATCGGTCGATGTCGCGATCACGCTGACCGGCTTGCCCTTCATGCGCCGCCAGATGTAGACGCCATAGCCCGACAGGCCATACACGATGAAGAGCGTGAAGAGCATTCCAGGAACGTGCAGGTTGATCAGCGCGATCACCAGCGCAATGGCCACAATCACCACGAACGGTACCGAGCGCCTGAAGCTCACGTCCTTGAAGCTGTAGAACGGCACGTTGGTCACCATGGTCAGGCCCGCATAGAGCGTGATGCCGAAGGTCAGCCAGACCAGCCAGGTGATCTCGCGTATACCCCCTCGGTAGCCGGCGTCGTCCATGATCCAGATGAAGCCGGTGACCAGTGCCGCAGCCGCGGGGCTGGGCAACCCCTGGAAGAAGCGCCGGTCGACGACCGCGATGTTGGTGTTGAAGCGTGCCAGCCTCAGCGCCGCGCAGGCGCAGTAGACGAACGCAGCAATCCAGCCGGGCTTGCCCAAACCCTTGAGTGCCCACTCGTAGACGATGAGCGCTGGTGCCGCGCCAAAACTCACCATGTCCGACAGGCTGTCCATCTGCTCGCCGAACGCACTTTGGGTGTGCGTCATGCGTGCGACGCGCCCGTCCAGGCTGTCGAGCACCATCGCGCAGAACACCCCGATGGCCGCCTGCTCGAAGCGGCCGTTCATCGCCATCACGATGGCATAGAAGCCGCCGAACAGCGCTGCCAGCGTGAAGAGGTTAGGCAGGATGTAGATGCCCTTGCGGCGCGGCCGCACAGGCGCTTCCACTGCATCCGCCGCGTCGTGCTCGTCGACTGGATCCTGGGGTTCATTCATGGGCGGCGAGCATACAGCAGCGCGCACCTGTGCAGCGCGAGCTTCCTGCGCCACCCGGAACGCGCGCCCCCCGAGGCAGCGGGGGGGCAGACGCCAGCCTCAGTTGCGGCTCTTGTCGACCAGCTTGTTGGCCTTGATCCAGGGCATCATCCCGCGCAGTTTCTCGCCGACTTGCTCGATCGGGTGTTCGGCCGTGAGGCGACGCCGGCTGAGCAACGTGGGCGCTCCGGCGCGGTTCTCGAGGATGAAGCTCTTGGCGTATTCGCCAGTCTGGATATCCTTGAGCGCCTGGCGCATCGCGGCCTTGGTGGCCTCGGTCACCACTTTGGGTCCGGTCACATACTCACCGTACTCGGCGTTGTTCGAGATCGAGTAATTCATGTTGCCGATGCCGCCCTCGTAGATCAAGTCCACGATGAGCTTGAGTTCGTGCAGGCACTCGAAGTACGCCATCTCGGGCGCATAACCAGCCTCGACCAGCGTCTCGAAGCCAGCCTTGATCAGTTCGACGGTGCCGCCGCACAGCACCGCCTGCTCGCCGAACAGGTCGGTTTCGGTCTCTTCACGGAAGCTGGTCTCGATGATCCCGGCCTTGCCGCCGCCGTTGGCTGCGGCATAACTCAGCGCGAGGTCGCGGGCCTTGCCGGACTTGTCCTGATAAACAGCGATGAGATGGGGCACGCCGCCACCTTGGGAGTACGTGTTGCGCACGGTGTGGCCCGGCGCCTTGGGTGCGACCATCCACACGTCGATGTCATCGCGCGGCACCACTTGTCCGTAGTGCACGTTGAAGCCATGGGCAAACGCCAGTGACGCACCGGTCTTCATGTTCGGCGCCACGTCAGCGTGATAGACGGCTGCGATCTGCTCATCGGGCAGCAGGATCATCACAACGTCGGCTTCTTTCACTGCATGTGCGATCTCGGCCACGTTGAGCCCAGCCTTCTCGGCCTTGGCCCATGAGGCGCCGCCCTTGCGCAGGCCGACGGTGACCTTCACGCCGGAATCGTGCAGGTTCAACGCATGCGCATGACCCTGCGAGCCATAGCCAATGATGGTGACGTTCTTGCCCTTGATGAGGCTCAGATCGGCGTCCTTGTCGTAGTAGACCTTCATGAGTGTGGAACTCCAGTTCGTGGCGGGGTGATGGGAATCAGACGCGCAGGATGCGCTCGCCGCGACCGATCCCGCTGGTGCCGGTGCGTACGGTCTCGAGGATGGCGGTGCGGTCGATCGCTTCGATGAACGCGTCAAGCTTGCCGGCGTCACCGGTGAGCTCGATCGTGTAGCTCTTCTCGGTGACATCGATGATGCGGCCACGGAAGATGTCGGCCATGCGCTTCATCTCCTCGCGCTCTTTGCCGACGGCACGCACCTTGATGAGCATGAGCTCGCGTTCGGTGTAGCTGCCTTCGGTGAGATCGACCACCTTGACGACTTCGATCAGGCGGTTGAGATGCTTGGTGATCTGCTCGATGACTTCATCGGAGCCGGTGGTCACGATGGTCATGCGCGACAGCGACGCGTCCTCGGTAGGCGCCACAGTCAGACTCTCGATGTTGTAGCCGCGTGCAGAAAACAGGGCCACCACGCGCGAAAGCGCACCGGGCTCGTTCTCGAGCAGCACGGCGATGATGTGTTTCATGAGTGTTCCTCCTGGCGGACCCTCGAACCCGGCAGCGGTAACTGCCGGCTCCTGGCCGCGCCGTCAGAAGCGTTGAGAGAAATGTCGTCCGGGCCCGCGGGCGCCCCTCGGGTTGGCCAGCCGTACTGGTCGCGGTAGCGACCGGAGCTCGCCCACCCTCGGCAGCGTCACAGTTCCTCGGACCCCAGCAGCATCTCGGTGATGCCCTTTCCCGCCTGCACCATGGGCCAGACGTTCTCGGTCGGGTCGGTGCGCACGTCGAGGAACACGGTGCGGTCTTTCAAGCGCAGCAGTTCCTTGAGCGCAGGCTCCACTTCGGACGGCTTGTCGATGCGGATGCCGACGTGCCCGTAGGCCTCGGCCAACTTCACGAAGTCGGGCAATGCATCCATGTAGCTGTGCGAATAGCGTCCGCCGTAGTCGAGCTGTTGCCACTGCCGCACCATGCCGAGATAGCGGTTGTTCAAGGAGACAATCTTCACCGGCGTGTTGTACTGCGCGCAGGTCGAGAGCTCCTGGATGCACATCTGGATCGACCCCTCGCCCGTGATGCAGACGACTTCGGACTCCGGCTTGGCCAGCTTGATGCCCATGGCATACGGCAAGCCCACCCCCATGGTTCCAAGCCCGCCGGAGTTGATCCAGCGTCGCGGCTCCTCGAACCGGTAGAACTGAGCCGCCCACATCTGGTGTTGGCCGACGTCAGAAGTGATGTAGACGTCCTGCCCACGGGTAAGCTCGCCCAGGGTCTCGACCACATACTGGGGCTTGATCACGTCGGTGCTGCGCTTGTAGGCCAGGCATTCGCGCTTGCGCCACTCGTTGATCTGCGACCACCAGGACGACAGCGCGCCCACGTCCGGCCGCGCCGGGTTCTCACGCAGGTGTGCAAGCATCTCCTGCAGCACGTCCTTGGTGTCGCCCACGATGGGAATGTCCACCCGAACGCGCTTCGAGATCGACGACGGATCGATGTCGATGTGAATGATCTTGCGCTCGACCTGCGCGAAGTGCTTCGGGTTGCCGATCACGCGATCGTCGAAGCGTGCGCCCACCGCAAGCAGCACATCACAGTGCTGCATGGTCATGTTGGCCTCGTAGGTTCCGTGCATCCCGAGCATGCCCAGGAACTTCGGGTCGCTCGCCGGCGTGGAACCCAGCCCCATCAGGGTGTTGGTGCACGGAAATCCGAGGACGTCGGCCAGTTCGCGCAATTCCGCGGTTGCGTTGCCGAGGATCACCCCACCGCCGGTGTAGATGTAGGGCCGCTTGGCGCCCAGCAGCAACTGCATGGCCTTGCGGATCTGGCCGCCATGGCCCTTTTTGGCAGGGCTGTATGAGCGCATCTCGACCCGCTCGGGATAGCTGAACGAACACGTCTTGACCGAGACATCCTTGGGCACATCGACAACCACCGGGCCCGGACGGCCGGTGCGGGCAATGTGGAATGCCTTCTTCATCGTGGCAGCCAAGTCGCGCACGTCCTTCACGAGGAAATTGTGCTTGACGACCGGGCGTGTGATGCCGACGGTGTCGCACTCCTGGAAGGCATCCAGGCCAATCGCTGGTGTGGGAACTTGCCCGGTGACGATCACCATCGGGATGGAATCCATGTACGCCGTGGCGATGCCGGTCACAGCGTTGGTGACGCCGGGGCCGGACGTCACCAGTGCGACGCCGACCTCCCCGGTAGCCCGCGCGTAGCCATCGGCCGCGTGCACGGCCGCCTGCTCATGGCGAACCAATACGTGCTGGATCGACTCCTGCTTGTACAGGGCGTCGTAGATGTAGAGCACCGCGCCACCTGGGTAGCCCCAGATGTACTTGACGCCCTCTGCCTGCAGGCAGCGGACGATGATTTCCGAGCCGTTGATCTCGGTGGAATGGGTGGGGGGGGAATGCGGCTGTGCCGATGCGGCACGCTTGACTTCCGCGGCAGACATGTCCATTTCGAACCTCTGTGAATTTCTCTGACGAAAAACCATCGGTGCCCCTCCTCGCGCCCTCATGAGGCGGAATCAGAACCTGCGCGATCAAAAACGGCGACTCCCGGGGTCGGTGAGCCGGCTTGAGACCTCAATCGCTTTGTGGAGGGTAGGGACAGACCATTGCTGGCCCATCCCCCCCTAAGAACCGGACGTGCCTCTTTCGAGGCATCCGGCTCACGCACATCACTTGCTTGTAACCAGCCTCGAGTTTACCCGAAGCGGTTAACAAGCCGAAGCCTCATTCCGAGGCCGGCTTCGCAACGGTCAAACCGTTGGCATGCACTCTGGCGTGGCACACCGGATGCAGCAGCACCCGGTTGGACAACGAGTCCGACCCACCCGCCACCCGATGGATCAGGTGGTGGTCGTGCCAGCCCGTCTCTTCCGACAAGACGCCGCCGCAGAGGGCGCACTGCCCGTGCTGGGACAGGAACAGCGAGGCCCACTGCCGCCGGTACGCCATGCTTCGCTGCAGGCGCCGTGAGCGCAGGTCTTCGCCGTATGCCTCCCACCGCGGATCAAAGGGGTTGTAGCCGCCCTTGACCTTCTGGTGTCGCACGATGGCCGTATCGGCGAGCCGATACAGGCGCGACCATCTCGGCGTGTCGTCCTCGACCGGAACCCGAACTGCAAATTCCGGCCTGCCGTCGACGGAGGGCCAGTACTTCGTGGCCACCCATCTCGGGTTCTTGTTCGGATGTCTCCGACGTGCCCAGCGCGTCAACCGCCACCACAGCAGCGAGTCGAGTCTGCTGAACGTCTCCTTCGCGACCACCGGCTGGTGGTACCTCGCCCAGCCCCGCAGGACCGGGTTCAGCAGCTGGATGAGCTCCGCCTGCTTCACCGTCTTGTGCGACACGACGATCTCCTTCACCTTGCCATAGAACGCTTGCACGTTCTTCTTGCTCGGCTTGATCAGCAGGGTTCCCGAGTACTTCCGGAAATTCCAACCGAGGAAATCGAATCCCTGGTCGATGTGTGTGACTCGCGTCTTCGCCGGCGACAGTCGCAGCCCTCGTTGTGCGAGGAACGCTTCCATCCACGGCCGGACTTGCGTCTCCAGGAAGTCTTTCGACATCCCGGTGATCACGAAGTCGTCGGCGTACCGGACCACATTGACCTTGAGCTTCTCGACCTTGGACTTGCCCAGCGCCGCACCGAGGTGCGCCAGCAGACCCGTCTCCAGTCCGTTCAGTGCCACGTTCGCCAGGGTTGGCGAGATGATGCCGCCTTGCGGCGTGCCTGCTTCGGGGGCCGTCAGTTGGCCTTTGTAGACCACTCCGGACTTCAACCACTGGTGGACGATTCGCTTGTCCATCCGCGTGTGCTGAACGAGCCACGCATGGTTGATGTGGTCAAAGCAGCCCTCGATGTCCGCTTCCAGGACCCAGGGGGCCGAGGCCTTCCGGGCGAGGCAGATGAACAACTGGCTCATGGCATCGGCCGTCGAGCGATTGCGCCGAAAGCCGTAGCTGTTCGGGTCGCTCTGCGACTCCACGACGGGCTCCAGGCCCAGCAGGTGGAGAGCCTGCATCGCCCGGTCGCGCATCGTCGGAATGCCCAGCGGGCGCTCCTTGCCGTTGGCCTTGGGGATGTAGACCCGCCGTAGAGGCGCGGGCCGGTACCCCCGTTGCTGCTTCAACTGGTCGACGGCCGACCATTTGCAGGCCGGCGTGTCCCACAGCTCGCGGTCGACGCCTGCCGTCCGCTTGCCTTGGTTCTCTGTCACCCGTCGCACCGCCAGTGCCCTGGCGGAGAACGAGCGGGTCAGCGACCGCTGCAGGGCTTTCACCCGGCGGTAGTCGCCTTCCTGCGTTGCCTTCGCTATCCGCATCTGCATCGTCCTCACCTGTCGGTCAACTCGCCGCCAATCGATGGCGTGCCAGGCGTCTGGCAGGTGCGAAGACGCAGAACCATCGGGATCGATGATTTCTTCCATGCTGTCCTCGTTGGTGAACCCGCCGCAGACGCACTTCTCCCCCGAGGGGAGGTGCATCCCCTCGGGGTGTCTAGAACTCAGCAACCGGCTAACGACGGTTGCACGACGTGGAAGTGGGCCTGCTTTCGCAGCGGGGCATGGCGACCCCTATCCCGACCGCTACGGCAGGGCCTTCGCTTTCTCCACGATCCCATACCCCCTCATCCGACAGGTCGCCTTGCGGCTTCCCTGCCCGTTCACCGAGGTGATCGGGCGGACAATGGGGCTTACCACGTTCCTCTGATGGCCGACAACGCGGTGGTGATCCGCGCCGTCTCTCCGTTTAGGGCCCGTCTATCCCGGGGCTGCAGCGTCAGCGACGTGCTCCGGCCTCGCACTGGAGCATCCTGGCAGCGTGCCGTTTGGCTATGGCCTGACAGCAGGTTTGGCCACTCAATGCTTACCCGGGTTCAGACGACGGTTCACTTACGTTGCCCATGCGGAACTCGCCTGGCCTCTCATCCGCCGTCCTGCTGGCAGAGTCCGTGGTCGTCCTCGCGGATCGAGCCACGCCACCGAAGTGGGAGACGTTGTCGGATGGGCTTCACACAAGGCCGTTGCCAGCCTTGCATGCCATCCTAGGCGACTGTTGGTCGCACAACAGGTCACGGCACCGGCGAGCCGGGCGTGACAAGGCACTCAGAGACTTGATCGCTCTTGAAAGACCCGTCTCCCGACGGTGCACGCCCGCGTTCTGCCCAGGGCAGTTGCGGTGCGCGCCTCTCTCACGGTCTGCCTGGAGAAACCCCAGGCATTCCGTCAACGATCCGCCAAAGGCGGATGCACTTCGTGGGCCTGTCAGCCCGTGATCAGAGCCAAGGCCCCGATCGCTCTTGAAATGCTGCTTAACCCCGCAGCTAGGGAAGAGCGACACCACGTGTCGCACGCGAAGCAGCATTATTGCATCAGTTGCCAGACAACCTGACCCTGCGGTGATCCGTATGGAGCCGATGACATAATCGCGCCCGCTCTCGCCCGGCCCGTTGCACCCCGGGCAGGTCAGCCTTGGCAACCGACAAAGAACTCACCGATTTCCTGCGCAGTGTCGAGCGGCGCGCGTTCAAGCGCACCGTGTACGCCGTACGCGACGACGATGCAGCGCTGGATATCGTTCAGGACGCCATGATCCGGTTGGCCGAGAAATATGCCGACCACGCCGCCGCCGAGTGGCCCATGCTCTTCCAGCGCATCCTGTCGAACGCCACCATGGACTGGTTTCGGCGTCAACGCGTGCGCAACGCCGTGATGCAGAACCTCTCGGACTTCGAGGCCGACCACGATGACGGGGGCGACTTCGACCTGCTGGAGACCCTGGAGGTCGCCGACGGGGTTCTGGGGACGGAAAGCGCGGCCGAGACAGTCTCGCGGGCACAAATTCTGCAACTCATCGAGTCCGAGGTCCAACGCCTGCCGACGCGTCAACGCGAAGCGTTTCTGCTGCGTTACTGGGAGGAACTCGATGTTGCAGAGACGGCCCTGGTCATGGGATGCTCGGAGGGCAGCGTGAAGACGCATTGCTCGCGAGCGGTACACGCGCTGGCGGCGGCGCTTCGAGCCCAGGGTATCCCATCATGAGCACCAACGGCAACCGCGCGACACACGCATCAATCCAGCTGGAAGCCCGGGTGGCAGCCCGGTTGGCGGCTTGCCTGAGCGCGCAGGCCGATGCCGTCCCGCACGATATCTCTGAGCGACTGCGCGTGGCGCGAGAGCAGGCCCTTGCGCGTGCCAGGGCAGCCCGCCGTGCCGAGGCAGCCGCGTGGTCAGTGGTCGGCCATTCTGGCAGTTCGGCTGCATTGACCTGGCGCGGAGCGCCGGAATGGTGGATGAAGCTGGCCTCGCTGCTGCCTCTGGTCGTGCTTGCAGCCGGGCTGTTGCTGATCGAGTACCAGGACGAGCGCGCGCAGATCGCCGTGGCCGCAGAGGTCGACGCCGCACTGCTGGCCGACGATCTTCCGCCGTCAGCCTACCGTGACCCCGGGTTCGCCGAATTTCTGCGGCAAACCGAGTCCCACTGAGGCGGTGGCGTTGAAGGGGCGTCAGCTTGTCGCAATTCTGGTGACCACGGTTTCGCTGGTGGTCCTGGTGCAACCGAGCACCGCGCAAGGCCCCACCGCTGCGGCGAACCGGGCTGCTGCCGCACCATCGGTCTCGCCTGCGTTCGCAGCAACGGGCCCCAGTTGGTCGTCGCTCACGGCGACCCAACGTGCCGCCTTGGCGCCACTGGAGCGGGACTGGCCGCAAATCGACGAACAGCGCAAACAGAAGTGGCTCGAGATCGCCGCACGCTATCCGTCGCTACCGGTGGCCGAGCGCCAGCGCCTTCATGAGCGCATGACCGAGTGGTCCCGCTTGACCCCTGCCGAACGAGCACGGGCTCGCCTGTCCTTCCAGCAGGCCAAGCAATTGCCGAAGCCAGAGCGGCAGGCCCGTTGGGAGGCCTACAAGGCACTGCCCGCGGAACAGCGACGAGCGCTTGCCGAGAGTGGCACGGCCAAGCTGACCGATCGCCCTCGGCCGGCCGCAGCGAGCGCCGCTGCGGCCGCGACGTCCGGGTCCGTCGCCGGTCCGGCACATGCACCGAGACCTGTTGCCGTCAGACCGGTGGCGCCCACGATCGTGCAAGCCAAGCCCGGCGCCACGACCACACCGGTCAACCGAATTGCGCCCGCTGCGTCGCAGCCAAGCCCACCCGGGCGAGCCAAGATCGCTGCCTCACCCAGTCAGGTCGACCGCCACACACTCCTGCCCAGGGTCGGCCCCCAAAGTGCGAAGCCAGCCTCGAACGCGATCCGCGCGACGGGCCAGCGCGCACCGTTCTCCGTTCCCTCGCGCAGTCCGAAGGCCTCGCCTGAGCCCGTTGGGCAGGCATCGTCCGCCTCGCCGGAGCGCTGAGGCGCGCATGCGTTGCCCGTTTCACCGTCAGCCCGGTGCAACGCGTCGCTGGCGTGCCTCGACGGCGGCTCGCCCAACCCGAAGCTCGACATGAGCAGTACGCATCAGCCGACCGTGCGGCTCGAGACCCCAGGGCTGGCGCGCCGGATGGCCAGCTTCCTTTACGAGGGAGTGCTCTTGTTCGGGATAGTGGTCGTCGTGGCACTGTTCTACGCCGGTTTGACCGATCAGCGCCATGCCCTGCGCGGGCAAACCGGGCTGCAGGTCAGCCTCTTCATCGTGCTGGGTGTCTACTTCGTTGGCTTCTGGACCCGAGGCGGACAGACCTTGGCCATGAAGACATGGCACATCCGAGTGGTCGGGTGCGATGGGAGTCCAGTGACCTGGCAACGCGCCATGGCGCGATACCTGGCGGCTTGGATGTGGTTTCTGCCCGCACTGTTGTCGGTCGAACGCGCACAGCTGAGATCGGCCTGGCCCGTTTTCGCCGCGCTTTTCGCCGGCGCGCTGGTCTACGCGCTGCTCACCCGCTTGCATCCGGACCGCCAGTTCCTGCATGACGTGCTGTGCGGAACTCGCCTCGTGACTTGGCGGCCTCAACGGCCGGCAAAATCCGGCGGATGAGCAATCCGCACAAGGGTCGAACGGGATGGCAGCGCATCATCTGGGCCACCCACCATTCCTTGCATGGCTTGAAGCTCGCCTGGTGCACCGAGAATGCGTTCCGCCAGGAAGCAACTGCGGCAGCCCTCATGCTTCCCGCATCGCTGTGGCTCGGGCGAAGCGGCGTGGAGGTGGCATTGCTGGCCGGCAGCGTGCTGGCTGTGCTGATCGTCGAACTGCTCAACTCCGCTGTAGAGGCGGCCATCGATCGTGTTTCGTACGAGCTTCACGACCTCTCACGACGGGCCAAGGACTTCGGCAGCGCAGCGGTGCTGCTCTCACTGCTGGCGTGCGCGTCCGTGTGGCTGGGCGTGCTCTATGACCGCCTGGGCGCACCATGACGCAATCACCCGCTAAACTTCAAATGACTCGCGCCGCGCCCTTCAGTGTTTGCGTTTACTGTGGTTCACGACCGGGCAAACGGCCCGAGTACGCCCAGGCGGCCCGCCGGCTGGGCGAGGACATCGGACGGCGGGGCTGGCAACTGGTCTACGGTGGTGGGCGGGTCGGCTTGATGGGCGAGGTCGCCAGCGCGGCGCTCGCCGCCGGCGCTCAGGTGATCGGCGTGATACCGGAGTCGTTGATGCGCCTCGAAGTGGGGCATCGCGATCTCACCGAGTTGCATGTCGTGCGCACCATGCACGAGCGCAAGCAGTTGATGGCCGAGCGTGCCCATGCCTTCATCGCGTTGCCTGGCGGCATTGGCACCTTCGAGGAACTCTTCGAGGTCTGGACCTGGCGCCACCTCGAGTACCACCCACACCCGATCGGTCTGCTTGATGTCGCTGGCTACTACGACGCTCTGGAGGCGTTCCTGGAACACGCCCTCGACGAGGGCTTCCTGAGTTCTGCGCAGATGTCGATGCTCCACCGCAGCAGCGACCCGGCGGCGCTCCTGGACACTTTGTACGACTGTCGCGCGACAGCGCTGCAGGCACCGCCGCTGGACCGCATCTGATCGTCAAGGGGCGCGACAGCAGCGCTGGCACACCGGTCGGCCGAGCAGGACCTCGTGTCCCTCTCGGACGAGCCCGCTGCGTGGCCGACCCCAACGTCGGCCAGCGTGATATCAGACGGCCGATTCGTCGGTCTCACCCGTGCGTATGCGCACCACCTGTTCGACCGCAGTGACGAAGATCTTGCCGTCGCCGATCTTCCCGGTCTTGGCGGCCTTGACGATCGACTCGATGCAGCGGTCCACGTCCGCATCCTTGACCACGACCTCGATCTTCACCTTGGGCAGGAAGTCGACCACATACTCGGCCCCGCGGTAGAGCTCGGTGTGGCCCTTCTGGCGGCCGAAGCCCTTTACCTCAGTGACGGTCAGCCCCGAGACGCCCACATCGGCCAGCGCCTCGCGGACTTCTTCGAGCTTGAAGGGCTTGATGATGGCGGTGATTTGCTTCATTTTGATTGCTCCGTGGCGCTGGACCTCACGGCTGGATTTAAGCACGGAACCGCGGCGTTCAGGCCACGCTTAGGCCCGCTTGGCTCGCGCAGGTCCCGGCTTGCCCCTGCGGCTCTCGCAACACGGCAGTCCCTGGCACGATTGCGTGCCATGACCCATACGACACTGAGGATCGTCGACGACCCGCTCTCGATCAACGCGACTGCTTGGAACGAACTCCTGGCGTTGCAGGCGGCTCCCACTCCGTTCATGCGACATGGCTACCTGGCCGCGATGCACGCCAGCGGCAGCGCGGTCCCAGCCACGGGCTGGAGACCGCGCTTCATGCTGCTCGAGCAAGCGGGGCGCTGCCTGGCGGCGGCGCCGGCCTACCTCAAGACCCACTCCTGGGGCGAGTATGTGTTCGACTGGTCCTGGGCCGATGCCTACCACCGGCATGGCCTGCATTACTACCCGAAGCTCGTCGTGGCGGTGCCCTTCACACCAGTGTCGGGCACGCGGCTGATGGCCGTGGACGCTTCGGCGCGTCGACTGCTCGCCACCGCGTTGGAGGAACTCACCGTGTCATCAGGCGCGTCTGGGGTTCATGTGCTGTTCCACGACGAGACCGACGCGACAGCATTGCGCGCAAGCGGCTGGCTGAGCCGCGAAAGCACTCAGTTTCACTGGCAAGTCGACCCATCGAGGCGGCCGTCATGCTTCGAGGACCTGCTGGCGTCGCTGCAGCGTGACAAGCGCAAGAAGATCTCGCAGGAGCGCCGCCGCGTGGCCGAGGCCGGGGTCCGCTTCACCGTGCACCGCGGCAGCGAGATCACGCCCGCCCTGTGGCATCACTTCTATCAATGCTACTTGGCGACCTATGCCGCCCATGGCTCCCCGCCCCACCTGAGCCGCAGTTTTTTCGAACAGACGGCAGGCACGATGGCCGACCTGTGGCTGATGTTCGTGGCGCACCGCGATGCCCACCCGCTGGCCGCCTCGCTGGTGGCCCTGGACCCTGCACGACGCGCGGTGTTCGGCCGCTACTGGGGGTCGCTGGAGACGGTCCCGTTGCTGCACTTCGAAGTGTGCTACTACCAACCCCTGCAGTGGTGCATCGACAACGGTTACGACCGCTTCGAGGGCGGCGCCCAGGGGGAGCACAAGATCGCCCGGGGCCTGCTGCCGAGCGCGACACAGTCTGCCCACTGGCTCACCCATCGTGGATTCCATGAAGCCGTCGGCCACCACCTGCATGACGAAGCCACGGCTGTCGCGCACCATCGCGTCGCGCTCCAGACCCACACTCCCTTTCGCAGCGACGGCCCGGGCTGACGGCGTCGCGGCGCCGCGTCAGGTCGAACGATGGCGTGCCTGCCAGCGGCGGGCGCCCTCCACCACTTCGGTGCAGGCCTCCTGAGGTCCGACCCAGCCTTGCACACGCACCCACTTGCCTTCCTCGAGATCCTTGTAGTGCTCGAAGAAGTGCTGAATGGTCTTCAGGCGCGCGGGATTGAGATCCTCATGCGAATGCCACTGCGAGTAGATGGGGAGGATCTTGGTGGTGGGAACCGCGAGCAGCTTGTTGTCGCCGCCGGCCTCGTCGAGCATCTTGAGCATGCCCAGCGCCCGGCAGGTCACGACCACGCCCGGGATCAGCGGAACCGGCGTGACCACGAGCACGTCGACTGGATCACCGTCGTCGGCCAATGTCTGCGGAATGTAGCCGTAGTTGCACGGGTAGTGCATCGCCGTGCCCATGAACCGATCGACGAACAGGGCACCGGACTCCTCGTCGACTTCGTACTTGATGGGGTCGGCGTTCATCGGGATCTCGATGATCACGTTGAACTCGTCCGGGCAGCGCTCGCCAGGGGTGACGTTGTGCAGGCTCATGATGGTGCTTCGGGCAGGCAGGGGAAACCCGTATTCTACGGACCGTGCTTGCCACGCCCTGACAAGCTCGTGACCTTGAGTTACCGCAGGAAAACACGGTTCCGCGCTGCAGCATGTTCCCGTAGCATCCGCCGGCGCGACCGCGCCCCCGGTTGTTCCGGGGGTCCACACCCAAAGAAGCGCGGCACGTTCACCACAGGGCCAGTCCGACGAGGAAGGAGATACCTTGATTTCGACCACCATGGCGCTCTACATAGCGCTGGCATGCGGCCTTGCGGCCGTGCTCTACGGCTTCGTCCAGCGCAGCTGGATCCTGGGCCAGGACGCGGGTAACGCCCGCATGCAGGAAATCGCCGGTGCGGTGCAGCAAGGCGCTGCGGCCTACCTGTCCCGGCAGTACAAGACCATCGCGATCGTCGGTGTCGTTCTTGCCATCCTGATCGGCGTCTTCCTCGACGGCAAGACCGCCGCCGGCTTCATCCTCGGCGCCGTGCTGTCGGGCGCCTGCGGCTTCATCGGCATGAATGTGTCGGTGCGCGCCAATGTGCGCACCGCGCAAGCGGCCACCAAGGGCATCGGCCCGGCGCTTGACGTCGCCTTCAAGGGCGGCGCCATCACCGGCATGCTGGTGGTGGGTCTGGGCCTTCTGGGCGTCGGCATCTTCTTCTGGTTCATCGTCGGCAACGGCAACTTCACGCCTGACAAGAGCCTGTCGTCGGTGCTCAAGCCACTGTTGGGCCTGGCGTTCGGCTCGTCACTCATCTCGATCTTCGCGCGCCTGGGTGGCGGCATCTTCACCAAGGGCGCCGACGTCGGCGCCGACCTGGTGGGCAAGGTCGAGGCCGGCATTCCGGAAGACGATCCCCGCAACCCCGCGGTGATCGCCGACAACGTGGGCGACAACGTGGGCGACTGCGCCGGCATGGCTGCCGACTTGTTCGAGACCTACGCCGTCACGCTGATCGCCACGATGGCGCTGGGCGCGTTGGTGGTCACTGCCGCGCCGATGGCCGCTGTGGTCTATCCGCTGTTGCTGGGCGGCGTGTCCATCATCGCCTCCATCATCGGCTGCAGCTTCGTCAAGGCCTCGCCGGGCATGAAGAACGTGATGCCCGCGCTCTACAAGGGCCTGATCGTCGCCGGCGTGCTGTCGTTGATCGCCTTCTACTTCGTCACGGTGGCGGTGATTCCGGCAGACGCCCTGGGCAGCGGCACGCACATGCGCCTGTTCGGCGCCTGTGCCGTGGGCCTGGTGCTGACGGCTGCCATGGTGTGGATCACCGAGTACTACACGGGTACGGACTACAAGCCCGTGCAGCACGTGGCGCAGGCCTCGACCACCGGCCATGGCACCAACATCATCGCCGGTCTGGGCGTGTCGATGAAGTCCACCGCATGGCCGGTGGTCTTCGTCTGCATCGCGATCTGGATGTCCTACATGCTCGGCGGGCTGTACGGCATCGCCATCGCGGCCACCTCGATGCTGAGCATGGCCGGCATCGTCGTCGCCCTCGACGCCTACGGTCCGATCACCGACAACGCCGGCGGCATTGCCGAGATGGCCGAGTTGCCCGACAGCGTGCGCGACATCACCGATCCGCTCGATGCCGTGGGCAACACCACCAAGGCAGTAACCAAGGGCTATGCCATCGGCTCGGCCGGCCTGGCTGCGCTGGTGCTGTTTGCCGACTACACGCACGCCCTCGAGGCGCGCGGCATGCACATCAGCTTCGACCTGTCCGACCACAAGGTGATCGTGGGCCTGTTCATCGGCGGCCTGATCCCCTACCTGTTCGGCGCCATGGCCATGGAAGCCGTCGGCCGGGCCGCGGGCTCGGTGGTGGAAGAGGTGCGCCGTCAGTTCCGCGAGATCAAGGGCATCATGGAAGGCAAGGCCAAGCCCGAGTACGGCAAGGCCGTCGACATGCTGACCGTGGCCGCGATCAAGGAAATGATGATCCCCAGCCTGCTGCCGGTGGTGGTTCCGGTGGTGGTGGGCCTGGCCTTGGGCCCGGCCGCGCTGGGCGGCTTGCTGATGGGTACCATCGTCACCGGCCTGTTCGTGGCCATCTCGATGTGCACCGGTGGCGGTGCCTGGGACAACGCCAAGAAGTACATCGAGGACGGCCACTTCGGCGGCAAAGGCAGTGACGCGCACAAGGCGGCAGTCACTGGCGACACGGTCGGCGATCCCTACAAGGACACCGCCGGCCCCGCGGTCAATCCGCTGATCAAGATCATCAACATCGTGGCGCTGCTGATCGTGCCGCTGTTGCCGATGAGCCAGGCCACCAGCGCCGGCGGGGCCTCGCATGCGGCTCCGGCTGCCGTGACGGCGCCGGCGCCCGCGACGGCC
>JABWBN010000117.1 GCA_013360485.1 Burkholderiaceae bacterium
GGGTGCGCACGGCCGGGCGCCGTGAACCGCCCGCGCCCGCCATCACTGCCGACACCGTGCGCGCCCCGTCGTCAGGTGTCGCTGCCCCTGAGGCGACCGACGCCGCCGGCATCGGCGCAGCACTGGCAACCATGGCCGGATTGGCCACCGCCGCAGCCACCACTTCGGGCGCGGACGCGATCTCACTGGTCAGTGGTGCGCTGGGTGCACTGGCCGCGACCGCTGGAGCGACCGCGGAGGCCGCCTGCGGTGCAACCAGTGGTGCCGGGGCGGGTCGCGGGTCCCACCAGTAGACCGCAGTGGCCGCAACCAGCGCCACGGCCCCGCCGGTCAACCACAAACCGCCGGAACCGCGTCTTTGCTCCCAGTGCGAGACTGCCACGGGTGCGCGGTGGGCCGCGGTGGGCCTCTCGCGCACGGCCGACCGCATCGCCTCCTCGATCGGATCGGGACCCGTCGCACTGTCTTGAACGAGTGATGCCGTGCGCACCGTCGCGGCCGAACCGAAGGGCGCCGGTGCTGCGGGTGAAGCTGGTGGCGGCACGGGCGTGTTCGGGGCGCTGCGGGGCACCGGTTGCTGCGCGACTGGAGCAGCCGCTGGAGCCGGTGGCTGCTGCTCCGAACGCCGCGGTGCCGACGCCGGAACCGGTGGCAGGCTGTTGCCCTCTGGCGACAGGACTGCGGTGGGATCCCAGCCACCGACCTGAGGCACGGGGCCCGGCAAACGCGCAGGTGCCGTGCGGCGTCCGTCGAGCACTTCACGAAGCTGCTCGACCGACTGGGGTCGATCGGCCGGACGAGGCTGCAGCATCCAGTCCACGGCGCGCAGAAATTCGGTGCCCAGGCCCGGGCGGGATGTGGCCGCCAACGGCGGCGCGTCGTCGGTAACCGTGCGCACGGTCGCCGGCGCCGGTGGCATCTCGGTGATCAGGTAGTGCAGGGTCGCACCCAGGGCGTACAAATCGGTCCAGGCGCCCTGGCGCAGATTGGTGGCCTCGCCGTATTGCTCGATCGGAGCATAGGCAGGCTTGAGGATCGCGGTGAGGGTCTGCGTGCGACCGCTGATGACATGCCGCGCCGCGCCGAAGTCCAGCAGCACCGGCACGCCGTCGGCACCGATGAGGATGTTGTCCGGGGCGATGTCGCGGTGATAGACCTCCTCGCGATGGAGCACGTCCAGCGCGCCCAGCAATGGCTGCAGCAGTCGCCGCAACCAGGCTTCGTCCGGCGGCTGCTGCAGGGCGCGGCGCACCTCGCGCAGCGTGTGACCCCGCATCAGCGGCATCACCATGTACGCGGTGCCGTCCTGCTCCCAGAAGCGGTGCACCTTGATCAGCGACCGATGGTCGAAGCGGGCCAGCAACCGTGCCTCGTTGACGAATGACCGCAGCCCCAGTGCGAACGTCTCCGCATGAGATGGCGACGTCAGCGACACATGCAGCGTCGCCGTACGCGCGGCGAGCGACGACGGCATGTACTCCTTGATGGCGACCTCACGCTCCAGCCCGTGGTCGAAGGCAAGGTAGACGATGCCGAAACCGCCCACGCCGATCACACGTCGGATTTCATACTCGCCCAGCCGCGTGCCCGCAGGCAACGCATTGGCGTGGCCGTCTGCCGCAGAGGCTTTGGCGGTGGTCATCCTGGCAATTTAACCCAGCATGCGCCGCCCCCGACGTGCCAAAGGGCAGGTTTCGCGTATCGCCGGGCAGTCCTGCGCAGCGCTGACGGTACGATACCGGCTCCTGCGTGATATCGGCCACCGCCAACGAATGCAACGACGTCACTTGCTGTGCTTGGCCTGCGCGAACGCCCTGGCTGTCCGACCCGCGCGCGCGCTGGAGGCCCCCGAGTCGACCGTGGTGCTGACGCTCACCGGCCGGCTGCGTTTGCCGAACCGGTTGGTCGACGGGCAACCGCAGGCTGTGTTCGACATGCCCATGATCGAGCACCTGCCCCAGACCCGTTTCACGACCCGCACACCCTGGTACAGCCAGCCGCGAACGTTCACCGGGCCTCTGCTGCGCGATGTGCTCGCCGCCGCCGCCGCCCAGGGCAGCATGCTGCGCGCCAGCGCGTTGAACGACTACCGGGTCGACATCCCGATGGAGGATGCGCAGCGATTTGATGTCGTCCTCGCACACCAGCTCGACGACAAGCCAATGCCCGTGCGCGACAAGGGACCGCTGTTCATCATCTACCCCTTCGACTCGCGGCGCGAACTGCGCACCACGGTGTACTACACGCGATGCGCCTGGCAGCTCAAAGCAATCGACGTCGCATGAACCACCGATCGACGGAACCTGCAGGCGATCTGAGCGCGCCCGCCCCAGTGTCGAGGTTCGGTGGAACCGCGTGGAGGACCAGTCGGTGAGCGAACAGCGCCCCGCTGGCGGCACCGCCCCCCCCCGCCGGCTGACCCCCTGGTTCGGCATCACCGGGCTGCTGCTGCTGGCTACCCTGCTGGCCGCCGGGTTCGTGCAGGTGCGCCAGCACGCGCTGCTCGGCCTGATGGCGCAGTCGCAGGACGACTACCTCGTGCTCAGCCTGTATCAACTGGAGGCCGACTACCTGCGGCTGCGCGAACGCTGGCCGGCACCCGAGGCCGACCAGCCAGCAGCGACACCAGGGCTGAAGATGCGCTACGACATCTTCGTCAGCCGTGTGGCATTGTTGCGCACCGAGCGCGCGCGTCGCCTGACGGGCACCATCGAGCGCGCGCCGGCCGTGCTGGCCGGCCTGGACGACTTCATCGGCAAGGCCGACATCTACCTCGGCGAGGCGCCCTGGGTGTCGATGGACACGCAATCGGCCCAACTGCTGCGCGGGGAGCTGTTCGCGCTGGATGGGCCCATCCACGACTTGCTGCTCGACGCCTCGCACCTGGTGGCCACTCAGGTCACCGACCGTCAAGCGGCCATCCGGCAGCACAGCGAGATCGGGATGGCCCTCACGGCGTTCCTGTCGGCCATGGTGCTGGGCTTCGCGGTGATCGCCCTGCGCCAGATGCGCAAGCTCGAGCAGCGCCGCCGTCACCTGGAAGAATTGGCCGACGAGCTGCGTGACGCGCGAACCGAAGCCGAAGCCAGCGCGGCGGCCAAGGCCCGCGTGCTTGCCGACATGAGCCACGAGTTGCGCACGCCGCTGCACGGCCTGCTGGGCATGCTGGCACTGTTGCGCGAGACCCCCCGCGACCCGCGGGCGCCGCAGTGGCTGGACATGGCCGACGAAGCAGCCTCGCATCTGCAGCGCTTGCTCGACGACATCCTGGACCTGTCCAAGCTCGAGGCCGGCACCGTCGTGCTGCAGCCGCAGGCCGTCGCGCTGGTGCGGTTGGTGGATGATGTGCGCAACCTGATGCAGCCTCAGGCACAGGCCAAGGGGCTGGGCTTTGAGGTGGCACTGGCACCCGATCTGCCTGCCGAAGCGCAGTTGGATCCCACGCGCGTCAAGCAGGTGCTGTTCAACCTGCTCAACAACGCGGTTCGCTATTGCGACAGCGGCAGCATCACGCTGCGGTGTCGCCGCGCCGCCACGCCCGGCGGCAAGCCAGGGCTGGAATTCGACGTGATCGACACCGGGCCTGGAATGGACGCTGCCACCATCGACCGGCTGTTCCATCGGTACAGCCGCGCAGAGGAATCTGCGGGGCGGGCTCCCGGCGGTGCCGGGCTGGGTCTGGCCATCTCGCGCAATCTGGCGCGTCTCATGGGGGGCGAAATCCGCGTGCGCAGCAGCCCGGGGGCGGGCAGCGTTTTCACCTTCAACTTTGCACTGGGCAGTGCGCCATCGTCCGCTGCAACGGCGGAGGACGCGCCTGCGGTGGCGGAAGGCTCGCTGCGCGTCCTGGTGGCCGAGGATCACCCCGTCAATCGCATGTACCTGTCGGCCCTGCTGGAACGGCTGGGCCACCGCGGTGTATGCGTCGCCAACGGGCAGGAAGCGGTGCAAGCCGTGCAGGCACAGGCGTTCGACGTGGTGCTGATGGATGTGCACATGCCAGTGATGGACGGCGTGACCGCCGCCGAGCACATCCGCTTGCTGCCCGCCCCGGCCGGGCGCGTGCGCATCGTCGCACTGACCGCCGACGTCTTCGCCGAGGCGCGGGAGCGGTGCCTCGCTGCCGGCATGGACGAGGTCATGACCAAGCCAGTGAACCTGAACGCACTGGTGGCGACGCTGGGCCGTGCAGCATCGCCGCCCGCCGGCAACTCCCGCACCACTGCGCCAAGCGCCGGGCCGGGGCGAGAACCCCTGCTGGTCGACCAGGCCGTGCTGGACAGCGTGGCTGAACTCATGGGCGCCCGACGCTCACCGGCGCTGTTCGGCGGCTTCTTCGAGCAGGCCGACGACGCCGCGCGCCGCATGCGCGATGCCATGCGCGAAGCCGATCCCGAAGCACTGAGGCGGGCCGCACATGCCGTGAAGGGCGCCGCATTGAACCTCGGCCTGCCCGCATTGGCAGACGCCGCCGCCCGCCTGCAACGCGACGCCGACGCACTGGCGCCCACGCAATTGGCACTGGCGGTGCAGCGCTACGAGGAACTGGTGCAAGCCACGCGCGGCCTGTGCGAGGCCCAGGGCCTGCTGCGCTCCTAGACCACCACCGGCTCGGGCTCGAGCCGGATGCCGAAGCGGCCGTAGACGCTTTCCTGGATTGCGCGCGCCAGGGTCACCACCTCGGCTCCGCTGGCCCCACCCCGATTGACCAGCACCAGTGCCTGGCGCTCATAGACGCCGGCTCGGCCGACGTTCTTGCCCTTCCAGCCGCAGGCATCGATCAGCCAGCCAGCGGCCAGCTTGAACCGGCCGTCGGGCAGCGGATAGTGCACGATGTGCGGATCGCGAGCGATGATGTCGTGGCATTGCTCGGCGCTGACCACCGGGTTCTTGAAGAAGCTGCCCGCGTTGCCTACCAGGGCCGGATCGGGCAGCTTGGCGCGGCGGATCTCGCAGACCCAGTCGAAGATCGTTCGCGCATCGGGGTGCGCGCATCCGGTCTCGGCCATGCGTCGCTCCAGATCGAGGTAGCCCAGTACCGGCTGCCATGGGCGTGGCAGCCGCAGGCGCACCCGGGTGACGAGGCTGCGGCCAGCCAAACCACCAAAGCCGTCGTGCTTGAAGACGCTGTCGCGATAGCCGAAGGCGCATGCGCGGGCATCGAGCGTGACGCTGCGGCCCGTAACCAGGTCGACGGCGTCGAGTTCGTCGAAGCGGTCGGCCAGTTCGAGCCCATAGGCACCGATGTTCTGCACCGGCGCCGCGCCGGCCGTGCCCGGAATCAGCGCCAGGTTCTCAAGCCCCGGCCAGCCCTGCTCGAGTGTCCAGCGCACGCAGTCGTGCCAGCTCTCGCCGGCGCCGAACTCCACCACCCAGGCATCGGCATGCTCGGCCACCAGGCGTCGCCCCGTGACCTCGACCCGCAGTACCACCCCGGGTGGGTCGCGTGTGAGCACCAGGTTGCTGCCACCACCCAACACCAGCTTGGGCAGCCGGCCGAGCCTGGGATGGTCGAGCAGGCGGCGCACGTCTGCATCCGAACCAATGCGGACCAAGTGCGTTGCGGTGGCCGGCAAACCAAAGGTGTTCAGCGCGCGCAGGTTCACCCCATGCTCGACAGGCAGGCTGGATTGCGGTGACCCTTTTGACAGATGCATGCGTGCATTTTCCCCGAGTGGCCGACCGCTGCTTGATCTGGCCATGCGTGGCGCCGACTGGCACATGGCAGAATTTTTGCCTTGGTCCCCTTGCCCCACCGAGCGCGACCCTCGGCGCACACCATGCCCAGCTTCGATACCGTCCTCGAGCCCAATCTCGTCGAACTGCGCAATGCGGTCGACCAGAGCACCAAGGAAATCGGCACGCGCTTCGACTTCAAGGGCTCCTCGGCCCGCATCGAGAGCGTCGAATCCGGCAAGGATCGCAGTCTCCAACTGTGGGGCGACAGCGACTTTCAGCTGGGCCAGGTGAAGGACATCCTGCTGGCCAAGCTCAGCAAGCGCGGTGTCGACGCACGATTTCTCGACTTCTCGGCGAAGCCCGAGAAGATGGGGGGCGACAAGCTGCGGCACACCGTGGCCGTCAAGCAGGGCATCGACAGCGATACCGCCCGCAAGATTCAGCAGCTCATCAAGCAAAGCAAGCTCAAGGTGCAGGCCGCCATACAGGGCGACAGCGTGCGCGTCACGGGTGCCAAGCGCGATGACCTGCAGGCCGCCATCGCACTGCTGCGCAAGGAGGTGGCCGATGTGCCCCTGGCATTCAACAACTTCCGCGACTAGCGCGCGCCTGTCCGCGCTGGCGCTGGCCATCGCACTGGTGGCCCCCTTCGGGGTCGCCGCCCAGAGCGTGAGCCTGTCGGGCAGCCTGGGCAGCAGCAAGGCCCTCCTGCTCATCAATGGCCAGCCGCATACGGTGGCAGTGGGCAGCACTGTCGGTGGCGTCACCTTGCGCAGGCTAGGTGATGGTGAGGCCGAGGTCGTGGTTGGCGGCCGGGTGAGCGTGCTGCGCCTGGGCGCGGCGCCTGCCCGCGTGGGGGGCGGCTCAGGCGGCGGCGGCGGCACCGAGATCGTGCTGCCCGCCGGCCCGGGCGGGCACTTCACGACTCAGGGTCTGATCAATGGCAAACCCGTGCAGTTCATGGTCGACACCGGCGCCACGGTGGTGGCCATGAGTCAGAGTGAAGCCCAACGCATCGGCGTCGACTGGAAGCGCGGCCGCCGCGGCCTGACCCAGACAGCCGGCGGAGTCGTGCCCGTGCACGCGGTCAACCTCAACTCGGTGCGCGTCGGTGATGTCGAGGTCTACAACGTCGATGCCGTCGTCGTGCCCTCCGAAATGCCCATCGTGCTGCTGGGCAACAGCTTTCTCAGCCGTTTTTCGATGCGGCGCGACGGAGATGTGATGCGCCTGGAGAAGCGCTAGGCTCGGCGAGGGCCGTCGCCGTGTCGACGACGGCGCCCCGCCCGCGCGCAACCGTCGAAATGCCATAGCGCCGAAGCCGCTTGGCAACCGCTGCATGCGACAGGCCCAGCCGAACCGCCAGCTTGCGGCTGCTCGGGTACTGATCGTAGAGCCGCACCAGCAGGTCGCGTTCGAATCCCGCCATGGCATCGGCCCAGGTCTGTGCAACCATCTCATCGGGTGGCGCGACAGCACTGCGCCGCCGCTCGCTGTGCAGCCCCAAGTCGGCCACGTCCAGCGACTGTGACTCGGTGAGCGTCACCGCGCGGAAGATCACGTTCTGCAACTGACGCACGTTTCCGGGCCACGGTGCCTCGCGCAGCGCCTGCCGCGCCGCCGGCGTCAGGCGCGGAACGCGACGGCGAACCTGCTGGGAAGCCCGCGCCAGGAAGTGCTCGGCCAGCATCAGGATGTCGTCGCCGCGTTCGCGCAGCGGTGCCACGTGCAGGTTCAACACGTTGAGCCGGTAGTACAGGTCCTCGCGGAACTCGGCCCGCTCCACCATCGACTCCAGGTCGCGGTGAGTGGCGCTGAGTATGCGTACGTCGGCGCGCAACTCCCGATCGCCGCCGATGCGACGAAACGTTCCGTCGTTGAGGAACCGAAGCAGCTTGGTCTGCAGATAGGGCGACATCTCACCGATCTCGTCGAGAAAGACCGTGCCGCTGCCGGCCATCTCGAGCAAACCCGGCTTGCCGCCACGTTGCGCACCGGAGAACGCACCCGGTGCGTACCCGAAGAGCTCGCTCTCGGCCAGGCTCTCGGGCAAGGCGGCCGCATTGAGCGCCAGGAAGGGCGCACTTCTGCGTGCACTGGCTTCGTGGCAGGCGCGCGCGACCAATTCCTTTCCGGTGCCGGTCTCGCCCAGGATCATCAGGGGCGCATCGACCACCGCCACGCGCTGCGCTCGAGCGCGCAGCTGGCGCATTGACTGCGAGTCGCCCAGCAGCGCCTCGAAGCCTTCCGGCGGTCGCTTGCGCTGCAGGCGCGCCACCTGCTCACCCAACCATGACGCGTCTTGCAGCGTCAACACGGCACCGGTCAGCCGCCGCGTGCCTGGGTCGATCAAGGGGCTGGCGTCTAGGACCCACGCGCTGCCCGCGTAGGTGACCTCGTGCTCGCCCGTGCGTGCCCCGCTCTCCATCAGTTCCCGCCAGAGCCCTTCGCGCCCGAGCACGTCGTCGATGGACCGGCCGATGCACCCGGCCTCGCCCGCACCTTCGGCACGTCGGGCGGCCGCACTGGCCATGGCGACGCGGCCATCGCTGCCGATCACCAGCACCGGCTGCGGCAACGTTCCGAGCAACACATCCAGTTGCAGGCGCCTGGCCTCGCCGGGCATGAGTTGCGCCGCTTCCACGCGCTTGACGCCTGGCACTGCCAACAGCGCTGCCTCGACTTCAGCGCGCTCCTCTGGCCGCAGGTCAGGCACGTTCAGATAGATGTTGTGCAGCCCCATCTCCATCGTGGCGAGGTCGAGCTGGCGTGCGGCAATGAGCTGCAACACCTCATGGGTGATGCCCAGACGGTCTTCGGTGATCAGGCGCAGTTGCATCGTGCCGACAGTGTATGCGCATGCATACAAGCATCGACGATGTATCTACTTCGTTCCAGATGTGTATCGCTTTGCTTACACGCGTCGTGCACAAACCACGCAACCCATTGATTTCAAAGGCGGCCGAGGTCTGGCACGACGCATGCGTTCGCAACAGTCGTCCAACGCGGCCTGGTGGCTGCAGTTGTTTGCAGGGGCGAGGGCCTCGCGGCAGCTTCAAAGCGACCTCCTCCGCTCGATCGCACGCCCACACTCGGAGACATGAATGACACGTGATCTACAACGGCGAATCCAGTGCCCACCCCTCGGTCGAATGCTGGCCAGTGCCGCCGCGGTCGCCGCGGCCGTGCCGATGCTCTCGCTCGCGCAGGGCGCCGACGCTCCGCAGAAGGTCGAGGTCACCGGTTCCAACATCAAGCGTCTGACCGCCGAGGGCCCGCAGGCCATCCAGGTGATCACGGCCAAGGAGATCGAGGCCGCCGGCGTGACCTCGGCCGCGCAACTGTTGGACAAGATCACGCAGAACGGCGACGGCAAGGTCAGCGACGTCGAGACCAACTCGCTGGTGCCCGGAGCCAACGGCGCCTCGCTGCGCGGGCTCGGAACCAACGCGACGCTGGTGCTGCTGAACGGCCGGCGGGTCTCGTACTACGGCTTCACCGATTCGTCGACCTTCGTCGACCTGAACGCAATCCCGTTCGCCGCGATCGAGCGCGTCGAAGTGCTGAAGGAAGACGCATCGGCGATCTACGGCACCGACGCGATCGGCGGCGTCGTCAACTTCATCCTGCGCCGCTCGTACCAGGGCGTGGAAGTCGCGGTCTCCGGCGGGCGCTCGCTGAGCTACCACGACCTGGACCACCGCAACGTCACCGTCACCGCCGGCTGGGGCGAGCTGGCCGCCAGCGGCTTCAACGTGATGGGCGTGCTCGACCACTACCAGCGCGACGGCGTGATGCAGGTCGCGCGGCCGTCGACCTGGCGCAACCAGACCGATGCCGCGCTGGCCGCGGGTTATCAGACCGGCGACATCGGCTATGCCGGCAAGACCTGGGGCGTGGCCACGCCGGCGTTCAACACGCTGACGAGCTACTCGAACACCGGCAACGTCTGGAATGGCCGCCTGTACGTCGCCAACGGCAGTTGCGATCGCGGCCGCGACGCGCTGAACGCCGCCGGCACCTGCGTGCACAGCTACAGCGAGGACATCTCCTACGTGCCGGCGCAGCAGCGCACCAGCGGCTTCGGCCGCGCCACGGTGCGGCTGGGCCCGACGATGACGGCGTTCGCCGAAGTCTCGGCCAGCCGCAGCGTGATGGAGATGGACTTCATCCCGTCGTCGACCTACCAGCTCTCGTTCAACTACTTCAACCCCGGCGAGTTCGGCAACAGCGCGGGCAACGGCGTCTACCTGCGCCGGCTGTTCTGGGAGATGGGGCCGCGCCGGCGCGAGGTCACCAGCGACTCCAGCCGCATCGTCGCCGGCGTCAGCGGCGAGATGGGCGGCTGGGACTGGGAAGCCGCGCTGGGCAGCGCGCGCACCAAGACCACGATGATCGGCACCGGCTACCTCGACAGCGCCGCGGCCTGGGCGCGCGTGGACAGCATGAACGTGTTCGGCACGCTGAGCGCGGCGGACGTCGCGGCGATCAGCGCGCAGTCCAACCGCTACGGCGACAGCCGCTTCACCTTCGCCGATGCGAAGGCCTCGCGCGAGCTGTGGGCGCTGCCCGGCGGCGCGGCGATGCTGGCGCTGGGCGCCGACATCCGGCGCGAGAAGCTGTCCGACGGCTCCGACGAGCGCACGATCGCCGGCGACGTCGTCGGCGGCGCGGTGCGCCGCCCGATCACCGGCGGGCGCGACCAGATCGCGGTGTACGGCGAGCTGTCGCTGCCGGTGCTGAAGACTCTGGAGGTGCAGGCCGCGCTGCGCGCCGACCATTACGACGGTTTCGGCACGACGGCGAACCCGAAGCTCGCGCTGCGCTGGCAGCCGGTGCGCGCGCTGATGCTGCGCGGCTCGTACGGCACGGGCTTCCGCGCGCCGTCGATCCCCGAGATGTTTGGCGAGTACGAATACTGGAGCCAGGACCAGAACGGCGACAACATCAAGGTGCGCATCGCCAATGCGCCGGACCTCAAGCCCGAGAAGTCGAAGAACCTGAACCTCGGCGTCGCCGTCGAGGTCGTGCGCGACTGGACCGTCGGCGTCGACGCCTGGAGCGTCAAGCGCACGAACCAGATCTTCTTCCCCGGCCCGCCCGAGACGCCCAACAGCATCATTCCGAAGGGCGCCGAAGGCATCCCGGTGTGGGTCTACGAGCCCTACAACATCGGCCAGACGCTGGTGCGCGGGGTCGACCTGGACCTCAGCGGCCGCGTCGCGCTGGCCGGCTGGGGGCAGCTCACCGTGTCGTCGGTGTCGACCTACCTGGACCGCGTCAGCCGCACCGACGCGCAGGGCAACGCGATGGAAGTCGCCGGCGAGTACGGCAACCCGCGCTATCGCAACGTCAGCACGCTGGGCTGGACGATGGGGCCGTGGGGCGCGAGCCTGCACTTGAACCACCGCTCGCGTTTCCGCGCGTACTTCCAGAACCGCGACGAGAGCCTGTGGGTCGGCGCGCACGACACCGTGGACCTGGGCGTGCAGTACAGCGGGTGGAAGTCGCTGCGCCTGGGCGCGGGCATCAAGAACATCGCCGACCGCAAGCCGCCGTACGAGCTGAACTTCGCCGGCACCGGGGTCAACGTCAGCGACGACCCGCATGGCCGGCAGATCTGGCTGCGCGTCAACTATCAGTTCAAGTAAGCGCCACTCGCGCAAGTTCAGGCAGGCGCCACGAGCGCTTGCCGCGGGCCGGCGGGCGATGCGCCTGCCGGCCCCCTTCCCGACCGACGAAAGGACCGAATTGCTGAACCCGAACCAGCCGGCCGCGGTGCGCGGCGACCCCGCCAGCGGCCCGGCCCGC
>JABWBN010000118.1 GCA_013360485.1 Burkholderiaceae bacterium
AGCCGGCTTTGCGCTGCTGGGTTCGGCTGGGCTGGCCGCGGCCGAGCATGCCCTCACCCGGGCCCAGCGCGAGCGCCTGTCGGCCCACCTGGGCGCCTACCTGCCGGCCCCGGTGGCCCAGCGCCTGATGCTCACCGACCCATCCGGCAGCGTGCAGGTCGAGCGCCGTGAAGTCAGCGTGCTGGTGGCCGACATCCGCAATTTCTCCTCGTACGCCGCTCACCGGCCGGCCGAGGAAACCGCCGCGCTGCTGCATGCGTTTTGCTGCATCGCGGTCGATGTGGTCGAGCAACACGGCGGCGTGGTGGAAAATGTCGTGGGCGATTCGGTGCTCGCCGTCTGGAATGCCTACTCCGACTGCCCCGACCACCCGCAACAAGCGCTGCACGCATCTCAAGAACTGCTGCGTGCCACTCGTACCTTGCTCGCACCCACCCAGCCCCTGCCCGAAGACAGCCCGGTCCAGCCACTTGCGCTGGGCGTGGGCCTCGAGACCGGCACGGCCGTGGTCGGTTCGTTCGGCCCCGCGCGCCGTCGCGCGCATGCGGCACTGGGCGAACCGGTGAGCGTAGCCTCCCGACTGCAGCAGATGACGCTCGATCTGTCGATGCCGATCCTGATCGGCCCGCAACTGGCCACCCGGCTCCCCCAGGCCAGCACCGAACCCCTGGGCGAGTACCTGCTCGAGGGCCTGAGCCGCCAGTACGCCCTGTACGCGCCCACCGAGTGGGCTGCGCTCGTGCCTGCCGAACCCATGTGGGTGTCGGCGGCCACCGGCGGCGAGCGCTCGGGCGAGGCCTTCCCCTGGTCGTCGTGGCCTGAAGGCGGCAACGCCGCGCACCTCACGCTCGGTCCCTCCGGCTCGCTGCGCGACGCGTGAGCCGCGCACAGGCCTACGCGCCTGCGCTCGCGGGCGCACTCGTGGGTGCACAGCCGGGCTCCCGCCATGTCGGGGCGCCCGGTGGTGCGGCATGGGTGCGCGCGGGTACTTTGGCTTGGGCGCTCTTGGCTGCCGCCCACGCGCTGGCTGCCACCGAGCCCGTGCCGCCTGCTGCCACTGAGCCCGTGTTGCAGTGGCTCCAGGCCCAGGCAGCAGCAGGGGGCGAGGCCGGCAACGTCGCGCATGCGCTGCCGCACCCACCCGAGTTCTGCCAGGCCGTGGCCCGGGCGCCCTGGCCGCGCACGCCCGAACTGCGGCGCGCACACCTGCACCGGCTTGAACTGGTGCGGCCGCAATGCATCGGCCATGCTGGCTACCTGGCCACGCTGGGTGCGCTGTGGCTGGAGCTGGGCGAACCGGCGCAGGCGCTGCTGTGGCTCGAGCGCTCGCTGCTGCTCGATCCGGAACAACTCGGCGCCCAGGCCGACCATGCCCTGGCACTGGCCGCCTTGGGCGAACCGGCTGCCCGCCAGGCGCTGCTGGCGCAATGGCGCGACCGTACCGACGTGCCGGCGCCCCTGCGCCATCGCCTGGAGCAAGCCGCGGGACCGCAGGGCAGAGGTCAGCGCCCTCGCTCGACCGCCGCGCGACCGGCCAACACCGTGGACGGCTGGGTGTACTACAGCGAGGCCTCGTTGCTGGGCGGCTACGAAACCAACCTCGACCACTCGCCCCGGCTCAACGAAATCACCCTTACGCTGCCCGATGGTTCGCTGCCCTTCGAGCTGGACAACCCCATCCGTCCGCGTCGCGGGGCCGCACTGGTGGGCGATGCCTCCTGGCAACTGGCGCACAGCCCGCGCACCGGCATGATCGTGCAAACCGGCCTGCAGGCGCTGGCCCGGCACGCCCCCGAGCACCGGGGCACCGACTGGACCCACCTGCAATGGGCGGCCAATGCATCGCAGCAATGGGGCCTGTGGCGCGGCCAGGTGCAACTGGGCGCCAACTGGGTGGGCGGGCGCGACAACGAGGCCTACCGCCTGGGCCGCGTGGGCCTGGCGCTCGACCGCGAGGCCATCGGCTGCAACCACCGCGTGCTGGTCGAAGCCGAAAGCCGCCATCATGAAACCAGCACCCGGGCCGACGGCCGCACCGTGGGCGGCCTGTGGAGCACCCAGTGCCCACTCCCAGCGCAACCGGCCTGGATCGTGGGCCTGGCCCTGCGCTTCAGCGAAGACAAACCCATCCTGGCCGACCGCGTGGGCGGCGTGCAACGCCAGACCAGCGCCGGGCTGCGCTTGGGCGGCCCCCTGGGCCAGCGCACCCGGATCGATGCCAGCCTGCGCAGCAGCCGGGTGAAGGACTCGGAGGGCTACAGCCCGTTGCTTGAAAACAACGCCATTCGCATTCTGACCCAAACCCAGCTCTCCATCGAACTGGCCCGCCTGCTCGATCTGCCAGGCTGGCCCGGGGCCGAAGCCCTGTTGCAGGCCCAGGCCGTGCGCCAGGGCAGCAACCTGGCCATCTTTCGTTACGACGGCTTCTCAATCTATACAGGTGTGCGCTGGCGTTGGTGAAGACTGCGGCTCAACCCAGCGCCGACGTTGCCCACGCGCAACGTCTCCCCGGGAACACCCTGCCTCCGCCGGGCCCCGCCCAGGCAAAACCCCCCTGGCCGGGTGCCATAATCCCCGCGTCGAGGGGGTCGAGGAGCCCCCGCGACCCTATTTGCATCACCCATCCCTTGAACGCCCAACACAACCCCAGCCATCGTGTGATGGTCATCACATGGCCCGCCCAGGCGGCGCCAGACACTCCGGGCACATGATTGGTCAAGGTCCCACCGAGTTCGACTCAGCGTCCGCCAATGCCGCTACCCGCGGCAGCCTGGGCGTTGAGTCGAGTGCGGGAGATAGCCTGATCACTCGTGCTCGATTTCTTTGCAAAGAAGTCACTTCCTAAACCAAACAGGAGTCTTATCAATGGCATCGTTCAATAGTGCTGTCATCGCTCGCGTGGCCGCCGCCTTGTACGACGTACAGCTCGGCAACCAGACGATGGAGTGGGCTGAAGAGCAGGTCAACAGCGTCACCTACGGTGGCAGCGTTCCCGCCCTCGTCCAAGGCCTGTACAACGTCGACTTCACCGGCTCGAAGACGCACGCCGAAGTGGCCGCGATCATCGTGGCCAACGTCGGTATCACCAACGATGCGGATGCCGTCACGTTCGTGACCGGCCTGCTCGACACCGGTGGCGATGGCAACGAAGGTGCGACCATCGTTACCCTCTTGAACCAGTTCTCGGCCATCACGACCGGCGCCTACGCCGCTGCGGCCTCTGCGTTCAACGCCCAGATCACCGCCGCGCTGGCCTATGCCCAGACCCCGGGCACCATCGACGCCCCGGTGCACCCCGAGTCCGACGTCGTCTTCACGCTGTCGGCCACCGCCGCAGCCGGCGCTGATGTCATGCGCCTGACCGGCAATCAAGACGTCCGCATCGACTTCACCAACCCGGCCAACCAGATCACCGGCCTGGACGTCGATGGCGACGGCCTGATCGAGTTCAATGGCATCGAGCGCAGCATCACCGGTCTCGCCGCTGACTTCGAGATCGTCGACGCCTATTCGCGCAACCCGCTCGACCACACCGACAGCGCCAACAACTTCCTGGGTGACATCTACTTCGATGGCACCGGCTTCGATGGCGACGGTGTCGACACCGACGGCAACATCTTCCTCGGCGGCCTGGGCCACGACGAAGCCTTTGGCGGCATCGGCAATGACTTCCTGGCTGGCGGCGGCATCGCCCAGGGCCATGGCGGCATGGACATGATGCATGGCGGCCGCAACGCCGACTTCTTCTTTGCTGAGTTCTCCGGCCTCGATGCCGTGGACGGCAGCCCCACGCTGTGGGTCGATGGCGGCAACACCGCTGATGACGTCTCCGCCGGCAACGAGCAGAGCCCGCAAGACGCCGACTGGCTGCTGTTCGAAGCGTCTGACGACGACGAGCCCGTCCAGATCTGGCTGAACGACGACAACCTGGGTGACCAGCGCGACGCCGTCGATGGCCTGCTCGACGGCATGGGCCGTGCCCTGTCGCGTTCTGGCGAGAGCATGCAGATCGACGACGTCGAGAATGTCGACGCCTCGGGCAACCTGTACGGCTTCCTCGACGACATGGATACCGAGATCGGTGGCCGCGCCGCCGATTCGCGTGATGGCATCGGTGCTGGCGCTGCCAACTACGGCTTCGGTTCGTCTGCCCAACTGTGGATCTCCGGCAGCAACGCCGGCAACATCATCATCGCCGGCTACGACAACGACTACGTCGAAGGCCGCGGTGGCGACGACCTGCTGATGGGTGGCCGCCTCGACCACCTGCGCAACCCCAACCTGGGTGGCATCTGGAACGATGGCCGTGACGAGCTCGTTGGTGGTGATGGCGCTGACAACATCGTCTTCGAAACCGACGGTGGCATCTACGAAGGCGGCAACACCGTCAACGTCGACGACGGCGAGCCCGACACCCTGTGGCTGACCGACCTGACCTTCGGTACGCGCACGGCCACTGACGTGGCCTCCGATGGCACGGTCCGCCTGGACCTGCTGGTGGGCAAGGTCGGTGGCCTGGCCAACGCTGCCGGCTATGGCGGCGCTGACGCTGCAGCCGCTACCGGCAACTACACGTCCGACCAGACGAACTACAACACCGGCTATGCCCGGGCCCAAGTCCAGGACTTCGAGAGCATCATCGCCACTGGCTTGGGTGCGGTCGACTACCTGGCGTCCGGCGCGAACGACCCCGAGCTGAACTTCGCGAACCAGCAGAACCTCTACGGGTTCATGGGCAACCTGCACCTGCGTGGCACCGACGGCACCAACACGCTGTATGCCGCAGGCGGCACCGACGTGCTCGAGGGTCGTGGTGGTCGTGACTACCTGTCCGGCGGTGACGGCAACGACGACTTCTACTTTGGCACGTCCAACACGGCCGCCGACATCGGCGATGGCCTTGACACCATCCACCGCCAGACCGACGCCGACGGCGACAACATCTGGGACGGCACCTACGAGCGCGACTTCAACATCGGCGGCTCCAGCAGCACCGGCGCTTCGTCGCTGACGGTCGACCTGGGCACCACCGATCTGAACTCGCCTGACGTCGCCCTGACCTCGTTCTCGATCCAGATTGACGGCGTGGCCTTCACCGTGGCCGACACCGCCGCCCTGATGGCCGCGACCAGCGCCGCCGCCGTGGCTGCGATCGTCAACACGGCCTACCAGGCGCAAGACGCGCAAGTCAGCGCCGTGGCGGTGGGCAACACCATCGTCGTGACCGATCTGGATGGCCGTGACATCTCCGACACCGTGGCCGAAGGCTATGCCGTCGGTGGCGTGGTGTCCAACGGTGCGTTCTCCGCGCTGGCCACGTTCAACCCGGCCGGTACCACGGTCACCAAGGATCGCCTGATCTACAAGTCGTACGAAGACCGCGTCGACAACGAAGGCGTGGATGACGATGCCATCCTGGGCAGCATCATCTCACTGGGCATCGACAGCTACGCCGAAGACCTGGTCATCAACTTCGAAGACGAAGACGGCGACGGCGCGGCCACCACCCGCCTGGCTGAAGACCAGAGCTACGTGCTGACGTTCACGAACCTGACCACCCAGGACATCGTGACGATCACCGTGAACGGCGTGAACTACAAGCTGCAGGTCGGTGTCGACGTCGACGGCAACATCATCGCCGGTGAAGACGGCCAGACCACGACCAACCAGGTCACCATCCAGACCAACTTCCTGGCGCGTCTGGCGGGCTTCATCAACTCCTTCATGGACGATGACACCTCCGCCGGCGAGGTGGCCGCCGCCGCCACGGCGACGACGATCACCCTGACGCAGGTGGCCTACAACGGCGAAGAAACGGTCTTCATGACCACGCCGAAGGTGGTGCTGCAGAACCTGTCCGGCGGCGAGCCGGCCCGGGTGACGGTGTCCAACACATCTGAGCATGAAGTCGAACTGCTCGACTTCGACGGCCGCAATGCCGAGCTGAACCAGACCAACGTGCTGTTCTGGGGTCAGGTGGGTTCCGAGGCCACCAGCACGGCAGCGCAGGAAGCGGCCAGCCGCGCCGAGCTGTCGACGGCCAAGACCGCCGGCGACACGCTGGTCGGTACCGAGGCCACGGTGATCGACGTGGGCACCAACAACCTGCAGAGCGTGGTGTACGGCACCACCACTGCAGTGCCCGACAACACCACCACCAACGGCGCGCTGTGGAACCAGGAGCCGGGTTGGTCCGTCCACGGTGACGACTTCCTGATCGGCGGCGCCGGTCTGGACACCATCAGCGGTGGCACCGGTGACGATCGCGTCGAAGGCTCGATCGGCGGCAACGGCACCACCACCTGGGACGTGCTCGACGGCGGCAAGAACTTCTATGCCGTGCAAGTGCTGGGCGAAGCCCAAGCACGCGTCTACGTGCTGAACAAGTGGGAAGCGGCCAACCCGACCAAGGTCACCGCACTGCAAGGCCTGACGATCTCGTCGATCAACCTGATCAACCAGAACGAGACCGGTGCGGTACTGTCCAGCGGCGTGTTCGACGATACGCTGCAGTTCTCGCAGCGTCTGTTCACGCCGGGCGTCAGCCGCTTCACCATCACGCTGGACAACTTCACGTTGACCGGCGGCGTGGTCGAACTGCGCAATGACGGCGCGGGCACCGTGGGCGTCGACACCGACGGCAACGGCACCATCGACAACTGGACGAAGTTCACCAACTTCGAGAATATCCGTACGGTGTCCGGCACGGGTAACGCGGTGGCTGGTGACGGTCAAGGCAACGACACGCTGAATTTCTCCGCGATGTCATCGGCCACGACTGGTGCCAACGGCATCATGTACAACTTGACGAACGACAATCAGGATCCGGACGGTGCTGGTCCGCTCCCTGCTGGTATTACCGAGACTGTCGGGGCCAGCACGGTGACCACGCTTCCCGGTGAGGTGCGCTACAGCTCGAATGCGCACGGTAGCCTGTTGCGTCCAACCATCGCCGACTTCGAGTCGCTGGTCATCAAGGTCGACGGCGTCGAAAACGTGATCGGTGGCACGGGCGACGACCTGCTGCTGATCGATGAGACCGAAGCCGCCAAGAACAACACCTTCACCGGTGACCTGGGCGATGACCGTGTTCAGTACCTGAACGCGTTCGCGGGTGAAGCCACCCCGGGCGTGGCCGAGCCGACCATCACGATCAAGGTCGACAACGTGGCCGCCTCGCTGGGCGGCACCGACACCGTCACCAGCACGGGCGGACGCGTGGGCACCACCGTGGCGGTCGACACGCTCAACGGCGTGGAGTTCATCACCCTGGCGAACCGCACCGCTGCCAGCACGCGTGAAGACGACGTCCTGGATGTCACCGCGATGACCTCCGGCGCGATCGTCAACTACGTCGACGGCACGGTCCGTGCGCTCGACAACACGCTGCACCTGACGGTCGAAGGCATCGACGAGATCGAGAACGTCTGGGCCGACGGCAACGACACGGTCATCGTGGCCGATGCCGACACGATGAACGGCAACCAGCGTTCCGACGCCGCCACCGGCGCCGGCACGGACGACCGCGACATCGCCTTCTCGACCTTCGTCGACTTCGACACGCTGAACGCTTCCAATGCGCGCATCGCCTTCATCAGCCAGACGACCGCGCAGATTGAAGACGTCATCAACCCGAACCAGTTCACGTTCAACCTGAGCAAGACGGGTACGGGCGCCGACAGCGACACGGTCGACTACAGCAACGCCGTTGACTCCATCTCTGTCGTGGTCGAGCTCGATGCCACCCGTCCGGACCAGTACGTGCTGGTGGACAGCGATGGCGCGACGTTCTACGACGCAGTGGGTGACCTCGAGGAAGCCGGTGACCGCATCGACCACCTCGTCAGCGTCGAGCGCATCGTCGCTTCGCGCAACGAGTCGGTGCTCGATCTGTCGTCCTCCACCAAGGGTCTCGAGATCAAGTGGAGCGCCTACGACGTGGCCAACCAGGTGGCGTCGCTGGACCGCGATGTCTACACGGTGCGCATCTCCGACCTGTCGACCGCCAGCCCGCTGCAGCGTGCCTACGTCGAGTACCGCGACGCCGGCCTGAGCGCCACCACGACGCAGAACACCGCGACGTGGAACCGCATCGAAGGCAGCGACAACGCCGAAGTGGTGGTGATGAACAGCGCCCATTCGATGGACGCCGACACCTTCAATCTGCGCGGCGGTGCCAACCAGGTGAAGTACAACGAGCTGACCAAGTCCATCACGCTGACGCTGTCGGTGGCGGACTGGGTGGCCACCACCCCGCTGACCACCGGCCTGATCACCGGCACCGTGCAGTTCCAGGACGGCACCGGTGCGGGCATCGAAGGTCCGTACATCGCGGGCTCGCAGACCCACACGATCCGTAGCTACACCGCCAACAACGGTATCGCCACGGGTTCGCTGAAGGTCGCTGCTTCGCAGGACGCTGAAGACACCCTGAAGTTCGCCGGCCTGGACGAGAAGCTGTTCCTGCTGTCTGAAGCCGGCACGGTGGACAACCAGATCACGGTGAAGCTCGGCTCCGGTGCCGCGCAGAACTCGGTGATCCTCACCGGCTTCGAGCTGGTGTCGGATGCGGCGTCCAATGACGTCTACGACTTCGGTTCGCTGGTCAACGCAGCCGCTGGTCTGGACTTCGTCGACAACGCGGCCGACCACGACACGGTGAAGGTCGGTAACGACGCCATCGGCTTCGACGGCACGTTCACCCCGATCAACGCCGGTGCTACCGAGATCAGCCTGGCCTCCATCAACGACAACGAGGCGATCTCCACCGCGCTGTTCGACTTCGACGTGCTCGACGTCACCAAGGTGACCAACACCACCGTCACCACGCTGACCGGCGTGGCCGCTGGCGAAGGCTCCGACGAGGTCGTCATCGGTGCGATCAACAACATCAACTCGGCGCTGGACTTCGAGGCGGTGGTGTTCACCCAGGGCACGATCACCGAGAACGGCGCCACCTACGTGCTCAATGCCACGGCCAACACCGTGACGGCGGGCGCGAAGACGATCACCCTGAGCAACGGCGCCAACACGCTGAGCTTCGGTGGCATCTCGCTGGAGGGCAGCTTCAACTTGGCTTCCTCGCTGGCGGTGACCTCCGGTGTGAACGTCACGACGGTGGATACCGGCGCTGAAGGCGTCACCTTGTTCGGCGGCGCTGGCAACGACAGCCTGACCGGCGCTGCGGGTGCCGACAACCTGCGCGGTGGTTCGGGTGCCGACACGCTGGACGGCAGCTTCGTGCCCGAGGCGGCTGAGGTGCACACCTACACGTTGAGCTCGACTGCCGGTGGCCTCGGCCTCGGCGCAGGCGAGACGGTGACCATCAACGGCGTGACCGTGACCGAAGGTGCCGTGGTGGCTGGCGTGACCGTCGCCGAAGACGATGCCGACGCCATTGGCGCCGCCTTCGTCCGGGTGTGGGCTGCCACGCCCGCGTTGTTCACCAATGGCCAGGCCATTGCGCCGAACAACGAGATCGCCTCGGTGACCTACGACGCGCTCACCAACGCCCTGACGTTCACGTTCAAGGCCTCGGCCGGCGACGTGGCGGATGGCCTGTTGGGTGTGGCCGGCGGTTCCGCGGCGGCTGACGTGACGGCCGAAACCGTTACCACGGCGTACGCGGCCCGCGGCGAGAGCTCTGACACCTATGTGTTCGAAGCCACGGCTGCGTTGAACGGCGCTGACACGCTCAACAACTTCAACGCCGCCAACGCAGTGACCGACGATCTGCTCGACTTCACCGCCTTCCTGGGTGGTGCGGCCGTGTCGACCGCGGCGGTGGACATCACCGCCGGCCTGGACCTGATCACTGCGGCGGCTACTGTTGGCGTGGTGTTCAACAAGGGCTCGCTGGCTGCCGCCGACATCACGATCACGCCTGCTACGGCTGGCAAGGTGGCGGTTGCGGACAACGGCAAGGCCGTGGTCCTGGTGACGGCTGACGTTGACGGCGTGACCGATTCGTCGATCAACCCGTACCTCGTGTACTACGTCGAAGACACCAACGCTACCGCTGGTGGTGCTGGGAACCAGACGTGGGCGGTGACCCTGGTTGGCACGATCAACAGCGCTGCTGAGCTGAACGCTGCCGACTTCATCACCGGCACCGACAGCTTCGTCTGATCGCCATCCTCAGGCCGCCCGCTTCGGCGGGCGCCTGAAGATCGGTCGAACGAGTGGTTCGTTCACAAGGCCGCCCCCGGCTCACCCCGGGGGCGGTTTTTCTTTGCCCGCGGCCTCGCGTGATCGCGATGGAGGCACCGCCGGTGATGGCCATCACATCCAAAGTGACCGGTCGCCGACAAAATCCCTTCCACACCGTCACCCACCGAGTCCGCACCATGTCGCCGCCTCCCGCCCACCCCAGCCTTCTGAGCCCGCAGCCGGTCGCCGGCCACAGCGCCCGGCAGCCCGCGGTGCGCCCGAACGCGTCGCTGCGGCGGGCGCGCGTGGTCGTCATCCAGCATCCCGCGCAGAAAGACTTCCTGCAGCGCCTGCGCGAAGCCGGGCTCTGAGCCCCTTCTGAGCACCTCTTGAGCACCTCTTGAGCATCACTGCCTGCGGCGCCGCGCCGCACCGCTGAACTACAATCCTCTGTTTTTCCATCCGCCCCAGCCGCATGCGCGCGTGCGCATGTGGGAACAGGGCGGCTTTCTCACGCTTCGTACCGAGAACACCATGGCAAACAAGCAAATCGTCTTCACCGACCGCGTGGTTGGCCTGTCCCTGCAGAACGGCCTGGTCCGCATCGACCTCGCCACCATCGCCGGCCCGGCCAAGACCAAGGACGGCAAGGACGGCCTGAAGATGGACATTACCCACCAGCTCGTGCTGCCGGTCGATGCGTTCGTCAATGGCGTGGCCATGCAGCAGCAATTGGTCAAGGAACTGGTGGCCCGCCAGCAAAAGCGCGTGGCCAAGGCCAAGGAAGCCAAGGCCGACGACAAGCCTGCCGCCGACGCCAAGGCCTGATCTCGGGCACACCGAGCCCACACGCCCTGCGGGGCCCTGCGGCGCAAGCCGGCAGGGCCCTTCGCCCATCATGCTGCTGAACATCAGCGTCCGCTACGACCCGCTCGAAGACCGGCTGCTGCTGCGCCTCACGTTGCGGGTGGACGGCCAGCCGGTTGAACACTGGCTGCATCTCACGCGCCGCATCTGCATCGCGCTGCGCCGTGACCTGCAGGCCATGGTCGACCTTTCTGCCGAGTTGCCCGAGCGTATGGACAAGGGTGCCCGCGCCGTGGTTTCGGCCGCGCACCACCAGGCCGTGTCCAGCCAGGTGCCCACCCGCACTGAGGCCGCCGACGACGCGCCGGCACCCAAGCAACCGCCCGTGCTGGTCACCAAGGTGGTGTGCGGGCGCCGCCGGGCCGATGCGCGCTGGGTGGTGCAGTTCGAGCGCCGGGGCCAGCCGCCGCTGGCGCTTGT
>JABWBN010000119.1 GCA_013360485.1 Burkholderiaceae bacterium
GCCCCGCCATGCCGCCGGCCAGGCGATTGGTCTTCGACTCATTCGCAGGATTCCCGGGCCGATGGCCGCCTGAGGCGGCGTACGAGGCCGGTCGCCGCGCGGTTCGCGCCGGGCGTGGGCGGAACGGCATTCACCGCGAGCGCACCTCGCCGATGGCTGCCCGGAAGGCGGGGAGCGAGCGCTCGATGGTGCCGCGGTCGACGCAGAAGCTCAGCCGCATGTAACCCGGCCGGCCGAAGCCGAGCCCGGGCACGGCGAGGATGCCGTGATTGGCGAGGCGGTCGATGAAATCCACGTCGTCGGGGATCGGTGTCCTGGGGAAGGCGTAGAGCGCGCCGCGCGGGACGATCAGCTCGTAGCCGTACTCGAGCAGCGCCTTGCACAGCAGGTCGCGGTTGCCGCGGTAGAACTCCACGTCGCAGAGCGCGTCGGCGCAGCGCGCGATGACGCGCTGCATGAACGCGGACATGTTCACGAAGCCCAGCGTGCGGTTCAGCATCGTCAGCGCCCCGAGCACGACGTCGCGCTCGGGCAGCGCGGGCGGCAGCGCGATGTAGCCGGCGCGCTCCCCGGCGATGCTCAGGTCTTTCGAGTAGCTCGACACGATGATCGAGCGCGGGTAGTGATGCACCGGCGTCGGGCACCAGTCAAGGTCGTAGATGATCCGCCGGTAGGGGTCGTCGCACACCAGATACACCGGCTGGTCAGGCCGGTCGTGACGGCTGAGCAGCTCCGCGAGCCCGCGGCAGGCCGCCGCGTCGAACACCGCGCCGGACGGATTGTTCGGCGTGTTGATGAGCACGGCCCGCGTGCGCGGCGTGATGGCGGCGGCGATGGCTTCGAGATCGGGCTGAAACGCGTCGTTGGTCTGAACGACGACCGGACGCGCGTTGGCCTGCTCGGTGTAGAAGCGGTACTCCGGAAAGTACGGCGCCAGCAGGATCACCTCGTCGCCGGGGTCGCACACCGCCCGCAGCACCGCGTTGCATCCGCCCGCCGCCCCGCTGGTCATCACCACCGACTTCGCGTCGATCGGCAGGCGATACTCGCGGCTCAGGAACGAGGCCACCGCCGCCCGGCATTCGTCGAAGCCCGCGTTGGGCATGTAGCGGTGCAGACCGGGCTGCCGCTCCGCCGCGACCGCGCGCACGGCCGCGAAGAACTGCTCCGGCGGGACGCCGTTCGGATTGCCGAGCGAGAAGTCGAAGACGTGGTCGTCGCCGCGCTGGGCTTTCATGCGGCGGCCGCGCTCGAACATCTCGCGGATGAAGGAGGCGGACTTCATGTCGGCGGCGACCTTGGCGGCGACGGCGGAACGAGCCATGGGGTCCCCCTTTTTTTCGAGAAGCGCCTCGACCGATCCGAGCCGCGCCCGCGAGGAGGCGGTCGCGCCGGGCGATCCTCCCGGGTTCTGATGGTCCATGCCAACACCCGCTCGCGGTCGCGGCTCGGCTGCCGAACCGGCGCGCCCATGCAGGATAGCTGTTAGCCGCCAAGCGGGGCAAACTCGGCGTACTGGCTGACGAAGCGGATGATCTGGAGCTGGGCGAAGTTGAAGAGCAGGTGCGCCAGCGCGACGGCAAGCAGGCTGCGCGAGACAATGAACACCAGGCCGAGCACGCAGCCCACGACGGTCGTCTGCAATCCGCCGACAAGCCCCTGGCCTGGAATGTGCAGCGCGCCGAAGATCAGCGCTGAGACCAACAGCGCTGACCACCATTTCCCCGTCAGCCGCCGCAGGTAGGGCATCAGCAACCCGCGGAAGACGAGCTCCTCGTGGACCGCAACGGGGACCAGCAGCGCGAGCATGACCAGCGTATTGTCCCGGGGCAGCGCCTTGATGAACTCCATGCGCTCGGCGAGCTCCTTCTTCATGTCCGGATACGCCAGGTAGAACAGCAGGATGACCACGCCCGTCGCCAGCAGTCCCGCGTAGCAGCCGGCGAGCCCCGCAAGGCTCCACACCGACTGCACGCCCAGACCGTCCGTCCGCAGCCCGAAGACCCGCGCCGGCAACCCATGCCGCAGCACCAGGTACATCACCAGCCCCGCCGCCAGCAGCGCCTCGCACCACTTGCCGACGATCAGCACGGCGGCGGGCGGCGGGCCGGCGTCCGCCTCCAGGTGCTCGAGCAAGCGCCGCGGTTGTTCGATGGCGGCCGGCTGGGCGGCCAGCCCCAGCGCGACCTTGGCGCAGGCGGTGTCGAGCACGCCGATGGCCTTGTCGGGCAGCTGGCGGCCACTGATGTAGCGCGCCGACAGCCGCACCGCCTCGGTGATGGCTTCGTCGAGCACGCGCACGTTGAAGTGGCGCTCCATCAGGGCGGCCATGCCGCGCAGCATGGCTGCGGCCACGGGTTCGGCGGGCTCGTCGATCTTCACCACCTGGAAGCGGCGCGCCAGTGCAGCGTCTTTCTCGAAGTACTTCTTGTACTCGCCCCAGGTGGTGGCGGCCACGGTGCGCAGCTCGCCGCGCGCCAACGCGGGCTTGAGCAGATTGGCCGCGTCGTTCTGGCCGGCCTGCCCGCCGGCGCCGATCATGGTGTGGGCCTCGTCGATGAACAGGATGATCGGGTGCGGGCTGCGCTTGACCTCGTCGATCACGGCCTTGAGGCGGTTCTCGAACTCACCCTTGACGCTGGCGCCGGCCTGCAGCAGGCCCATGTCGAGCACATGCAGCGCCACGCCTTGCAGCGGCGGCGGCACGTCGCCGGCGGCGATGCGCAGCGCCAGCCCCTCGGCCACCGCCGTCTTGCCCACGCCGGCCTCGCCGGTGAGGATGGGGTTGTTCTGGCGCCGGCGCATCAGGATGTCGATGGTCTGGCGGATCTCCGTGTCGCGGCCGATCACCGGGTCGAGCCGGCCCTCGTGCGCGCGCTGCGTGAGGTTGGTGGTGTACTGGTCGAGCGCCGGGGTGGCGCGCGCCGCCGGGCTGCCCGATGCTGTGGACTCCGCGGCATCGGCGACGCCGCCCTCGGCGGGGCTGCCTGGCTCACCGGCGGCGGCCTGCTCCACGGCCTCCTGGGAACCGACGGTGCACTCGGTGAGGTGGTGCTTCAGGTCGTCGAGCGAGAACTTGACGAACTGCGCGCTGCCGCGCAGGGCCAGCTGCGACAGCGCCGGCTCGGTGAGCAGGGCCAGCAGCAGGTGGGCGCTACGGATGCGCGGCTGCCGCGCATCGAGCGACGCGATCAGCCAGGCGTGCTCGAACAGCGTGGGCAGGTGCGGGCTGAACACCGGCGTGCGGGTGTTGCCGCTGCGAAAGCGCGCGATCTCGCGCTCCAGGTCCTGCGTCAGCGCCGAGGTCGAGATGCCTTGGCGGCGGCACAGCAGCGTGAAGTCGCACGCTGGCTGCTCCAGCAGCGCGAGGAACAGATGCTCGAGGTCCACCTCGTAGTGCCCGCGCGCCATCGTCAGGCTGGCCGCGCGCTCGGCTGCGGCCCGGCAGGTGGTGTTGAGTTTGGTGATGAGGGTTTTGAGCGAGGTGGTCACGGTGTAGGCAGTCGGGTGTGAGTGGATGCGGTTGCGTTGACGCAGCCGAGAGACGTGGTGCTCGGGGCCGATGCGGGTCCGGGGGTGCGCTCAAGCCAGCGCATGGATGTCGTACCCCGCGTCGCTGCGGTCTGCGGGTGAGGGGCGGCTGAGCAGGAAGCCATCCCAGCCCAGGCGCGGTGCGTGGCGGTCGTTTAGCTGCGCGCAGCGCACATCGGCGGCGTGCAGCGTGAGCCGGATCTCGTATTCGAGGGCGTGGCCGGTGAGCAGCGTGAGCAGCTCGCGCAGGGCGAGCAGGGCCGGGCCGCCGGGCAGGAAGCGGTCGAACTGGTGGCGACGCAGCGGACCGATCGTGAGCTGCATGCGCAGATCGCGCTGCCAGACGCGTTCGCCTACGACCGCCTGCGCACCCAACGTGACCTGGCCCAGGCCGAGGGTGCTTTGCTGCTCGCGCGGCAAGGTGAACCAGCGTCCGACGAACGACTGCAGTTGCACCTGCGCTGCGAAGTAGTGGGACAGCACCTGCGCGATGGCCGCTGCCGACACCGGCCGCTGCCGCAACAGCCCGGCATAGTGCGCCAGGGAGTCGTCGGCCACGCCGCCGCGTTGCGCATGCAGGCGTTGCTGCAGGGCGCGTTGGCCGAGCCCGGCAAGCGCCAGCACCCGCGGCAGGTACTCGTGCTGCCGATCGCGTTCGAAGCGCAGGGGCAGGCGGTGCTTGCGCCACGCCTGGTAGAACAGTGCCACTGCCCGGTGCACGAAGATGTCGAGAAAGGCGCGAGAGCTGCGATCGCGATGCTGCGCCTCGCGCTGCGCGAACAGCTCGGTGTAGTACGCCGGCAGCGTGCCGCCGGCGCCGAGCAGGCCCATGAAGGCGGGTGTGATCTCGATGCGGGAGAAGCCCGCGCGGCCACCGGGTGCGGGTGGCTCGAAGCCGACCACGCGGAACTCCGCGATCTCGCTGGCGGGAAACGACAGCGACAGCCCATTGCGAAAGCGCAGCTTGTGTGTGAGCACCTCGTAAGGTGCCAGGCCCGTGGCGCGGACTTGCCAGCGCTCGAGCAGCCGCACCGCCTGCATGAAGCCGTGGCGGTGCGGCTCGGCCAGAAGGTGGTCGATGGCGCTGCGCAGGGGGGCTTGCATCGCGTGCATTGGGGGCTAGACCAGTGGTTGCGCGCCGCTGCGTCGATCGAATCGCATCAGGAGCTCGTCCGTGGTGGCGGCCACGACCTCGAGCTGCGTGTAGGTGTTGGCCTGGGCGTACAGGCCGAAGAAGTGATCGAGCACCTGGGCAAACAGGCGCAGCCCGACGCCGACGAACGCCGCTTCGTCGACCGTGAGCCGGATGCGCGTGCCGCGCACGAAGGTGGGGAAGGGGTTGCCCGGCATGCAGGCGCTGTCGGCATGGCACTGCACGTCGACCAGTCCGTCGAGCAGCCGCTGGTTGGTGGGGCTGCGCGGCAGGTCGTACAGGCGCAGGATCTCCTGCAGCGCCTGCACACCCGAACCGCCGATCGACAGCAGGTTCAGGGACAGGTGCGAGATCAAGCGCCACAGCGCGCCCTCGCCGCGCTCGAAGCGGTGGCTGCGCGTGGGTACGCGCAGCAGGCGGATCTCATGTGCGACGGTGCCGCCTTCCAGGAACAGATCGCCTCCGGGATGGCCGATGCTCAGCAGGCTGGGCAAGTCGCGGTTGGTGGCTTGCACGTCGATCGACAGCGTGTCGGTCTGCGGCGTCGCCGGATCGAACTCGACATCGACGATGGCGATCTCGGTCTCGTACCCGGGGCTGCGCTCGGCCATCGACTCGCTGCGGTGGGCGTACCAGTAGCGCCCGGCCTGCTCGCCCTCGCGCAGCAGTTGCTCGTGCTGCAGCGAAAAGAACGGCGCGAAGGCATGGATGCTCTCGCCCTCGGGAGTTTGCTGGACCCGGAAGACGCGATCGATCGAGTAAACCTCGTGGCCCCAGGCCCGGCGCCCGCCATCGGGCAGTACCGGGTGGCTGTCGGTGGCATGGGTCACGCGGATCGGGTCGGCTCTCTGCTCGAACAGATTGACCACGGGCGTGCAGCCCAGCACCAAGGCCTGCGCGCTGACGAGTTCGAGCTGGCGTGCGGCGTCGGACTCCAGGCGCAGGCCGCTCAAAGGCAAGTGCAGCGTGAGCGCGGGGCCGGTCGGTCGCTGCGCCGGAGGCGGCAGCGGCAAGTCGATGAAGTTGAACTTGGCGGAAAAGCCGAAGTATTCCGTGAGCAGTCGGTAGGCCGGATGGCTGCGGTGATCGAAGGGAAGCAGCGCATCGTCGGCGCCGAAGCCCACCAGGCGCGGCAGCGCGCCCGGCATCGTCCGCCATGGCCCATGCGCATCGACCTGCGCCAGCATGGCCAGCACATGGCCGGTGATCGCCTCGCGCAGCGCCTGCACCATCGAGGCCTCGCCGTGCAGGTAGACCCGCACGGCATCCACCGGCAGGTCGGACCAGGTGAGTTGCGGCGACACCAGTTCCAGCCGCACCGACAGCAAGGTGGTGGCTCCGCGCGGAAGGTTGGTGCCGGTGGGGGCCTGCACCACGCCTCGAAAGCCCGCCGCGGCTACGCGCAGCGGCAGCAGATGGACGTCGTATGCGGTGCGCATGCGGCACTTCAGGCCGCGCACCATGCGGGTATCGAGAACGGTGCCGCGAGGCACGGCGTGCGGCTGGCTGAGCTGCGCCGCTTGGGGCCCGAGGTCGAAGCAGGCCACCGAGCACGATGGGAACGGCCGCAGGTAGTGCGGGTACAGCACCTCCAGCAGCGACTCGGTGAACAGCGGGAAGTCGTCGTCCAGGCGCTTGTGCACGCGCGCGGCCAGCAGGGCGAACGACTGCACCATGCGCTCGACATGGGGATCGTCGAGCAGGTCACTGGCCGTGGCCAGGCGCCCGCCCAGCTCGGGGTAGGCCGCGGCAAACTCATTGCGGTGCGTCTGCAGGAACTGCAGCTCGCGCTGGAAGTGCGGCAGCAGGTCACGCATGGGGTGTTCCGTCGCTTGCGGCTGCCGGACGCGCCGAGCGCGACACTTCGTATCGGTTGGAACCCGGTTGCAGCACGGCGTCGAAGCTCACCGGTTCCACAGAGGGGTTCAGCAGCAACTGGGCGCGGATCGAGAACACCAGCCCCGCCATGCCGGCATCGGCCTCGCGCACCCGCACATCCACCTGAGTCAAGCGCTTGTCATGATCGGCCAGCGCGCGGCGCAGGGCTTCGGTGATGCGCGCGCGGTCGCGGTCGCTGGCCATGCTGAGCGACGAGATGTCGGTCAGGCCGAGCGTGAGCAGTGAGCGCGCCACCAGCGGCTGCGCCCCAAGTTCGTCGGGCTCGAACAGCGGGTGTGCGTTGAGCAGCATCTCGACATCGCGCGCCACCGAGTCCTTGACCTGCTCGACCGTGAAGCGCGATGCCGCGCCGCCACCGCGGGTGCCCACGCCTTCGCCGAGCAGCTTGTCCAGGAGTGAGGGAACGTAGGTTTCCATGGGGTTACATCAGCGTGTCGTGGCGCAAGCGCGGCGCGGATGGGTGTCGCCTGCACTTTGAATTGACAGCATCACGTGCTTGGTGCCAGCGGCCAGGCGCAACGGAAGGGCGGCGGCCCGGAAGCCGCCGCCTATCACGCAACAAGCGTAGTCAGTGATCGCCACGAGGGCGATGCGGTCAGACTGCGATGTTCTTGCGCAGGTCCCAGCCGGCGGTGCCGGTGGAGGTGGACGAACCGTCCATCTTGTGCTGCTTGTATTCCCAGACGATCTTGCCGTACTTCAGGCCGAAGGTCTCGCTGGGCAGTTCACCGGAGCCGATGTTGGTGCTGACCGACGAGACAACCACGTCCTCGAGAACGATCTTGTAGTAGTCGACCCGGGTCTGCGAGGTGGACGTCGCGCTCTTTCCGCCGTAGGCGCGATAGAACGTGATGAGGACCTTCGGGTACACCGTACCAGCCGAAGCGGCACGCAGCAGCTTCGAGGTGGCCTTGTCGATGTCCTTGGTGAACAGCATCTCACCGTGCTCGGTGCGCTCGGCCGTGTGACCGCCGGCGCTCGAGGCGCTGGAGGACTTGGGCTGGAACACCGAGTGCGTGAACGTCGAGACTTCGATCTCGTTCAGGTGCTTGGTGTCGGTGCTGTCGCCCTGGAGCTCGCTGGCCCCCTCGAACTTGACGTAAATATCCTTCATTCAATAACCTCCTGTATGTCAACCCTTCTGGGACGATGGCAGCTCGGCGACGAGACGAAGGGAGACTGAAAGCTCGTCGAGCTGAAATGCCTGGGGAATGAGTGGTAACCGGCCAGTGCCGTACGCGGATCGCGGTGAGGGACAGGGGTGAGATGGTTCATGTGATGCCCGCGATCCACTGAGCGCCGTCAGCGCGCCCGAGACGCTGGGTCGTTGGTGCGGAGCAGTGTGCAGGTGGTGACCATCTGACCACTGCGTGCCGCCGCAGCGAGGCAGTCGCTGCTTGCTACCAAGTCTTGTCGCTGTGCGGGCGCCAGACTGCGCAGGACATCATCCGCAGCGAGTGCGGCGCGCAGGATGGCGGCGCCGCGCTCCCAGTCGGTTCGTCGAACCGAGGCTGTAGGCGCCGAGGACCCTGCGGAAACGGCGATACGGTCTCGCAGCAACGTTTCGGCGTAAGCCCTTAGCAGTTCAGGCGTCGGATAGACGAGCGCAGCCTCGGCATATCCCTTTGCAGCGGCACCCCATCGACCTGATGCCCGCGCACGCTCGGCAGCCAAGCGGAACGCTTGCGCATCGCTCCTTGGGGCATCGCGATTGGACTCCAGCCATGACCGAACGACCTCAGGCTTCTCGAGGTCGCCCTGCGCAAGGGCCGACGAGGCAACGCCAGCTGCGTTGGACAATGAAGCCCAGCTCAGCATACTAGCGGCGCACAACAAGCGAACCCACAGACGCGGCATCATTGCTCCTGCAAAGGATGAGGTACTCGTAAAGCGCTGTCCAACCCGATGGGTCCACTGTTACGCAGCCCGCGCTGACTCGTCCCGTGTGGAGATAGCGGTCATTGCGACCGGGCAACGCCGCACCACGCCCCAGATAGAACCATGTTTTCGCGTAACGGGTCCGCCCCAAGTATCCGGCCCCCCCTTCGTGGGGAAAGTCGGGAATCTGAACGGGATGGGTGCCGGTGGCCACAGGGTTGCCGGCGTCGGTAATGGCCCGGACCTGCCCGCCTGGGAAGCTGAGCATCTGGCTCGAGACGCTGAACTCGAGCTTGGCACTTGAACGCCATCCCGGGTTGCCAATCTTGAGGCATCCGCCGGTCACTGAGAACGCGTGGCCTCGGTAACTCCCTTCAGTCGTGGTGAACCAGTCGCGGCCCGAGCGCGGTTCGTCGATCTGTATCTTCAAGTACCGCGGCAGGGCGACGATCTGCCTGCCAGATCCGGTCTTGACGTTCAGCCAGCCATCAGCGCCGCCTGCGATGTATCCAAGTTCGGGCATGCGTGTATACGTGCGTGTTTCGATGGGTTGGATGTGCCTACGGGGGCCGTCTTGGTCTGGGACCAGCTCAGACAGGATCGCGCTCGATGACTCAACCCTTCTGGGACGATGGCAGCTCGGCGACGAGACGAAGGGAGACTGAAAGCTCGTCGAGCTGGAAGTGGGGCCGGATGAAGGCCACGGCGCGGTAGCAGCCCGGCTTGCCCGGAATCTCGGATACCTCGATCTGCGCCTGGCGCAGCGGGTAGGTGGCCTTCGTTTCCTGCGTGGCGTTGTCGTCTTCCACCACGTACTGGCGTATCCAGCGGTTCAGGAACTCCTCGACGTTGTTGGCCGAGGCGAAGCTGCCGATCTTGTCGCGCATCATCGCCTTGAGGTAGTGGGCGATGCGACAGACGCTGAAGATGTACTGCAGCTGTGCGGACAGCACGGCATTGGCGTTGGCGGTGTCGAGGTCGTACTTCTTGGGCTTTTGCGCCGATTGCGCACCGAAGAACGCGGCGTAATCTTTCCCCTTGCAATGCACCAGCGGCATGAAGCCGAGGTCGCTGAGCTCCTTCTCGCGGCGATCGGTGATGGCCACCTCGGTCGGGCACTTCAGGGCGACTTCGCCGTCGTCGGTCTTGAAGGTGTGCGTGGGCAGGTCTTCGACCAGGCCACCGCCTTCGACGCCACGAATGGCCGCGCACCAGCCGAAGTTCTCGAATGCGGCTGTCAGGCGGGCGCCCATGGCGTAGGCCGCGTTCACCCAAAGGTACTTGGAGTGATCGGTGCCGTCGACATCTTCGACGTAGTTGAAGCCCTCGACGGTGTTGCCGTCCTTCGGGTCGTACGGCAGGCGACCGAGGAAGCGCGGCACGGTGAGGCCGACATAGCGGGAGTCTTCGCACTCGCGGAACGACTGCCACTTGGCGTACTCGACGGTGTCGAACACCTTGGACATGTCACGCGGGCGACCGAGATCGGCGAAGGTATCCAGGCCGAACAGCTCGGGCGAGGCGGCCGAAATGAAGGGGGCATGCGCGGCAGCGGCCACATGCGCCATCTGCTCGACGAAGTACATGTCCTCGGCGTTGCGCGTGAACGTGAAGTCGCCGATCAGCGTTCCAAACGGGGCGCCACCGAAGGTGCCGAACTCCTCTTCGTAGACCTTCTTGAACAGAGCGCTCTGGTCGAAGTCGACAGCAGTGTTGAAGTCCTTGACGAGTTCCTTCTTGGTCGCGTTGAAGACCTTGATCTTCATGCCCGCGCCGGTGGAGGTGTGCTTGCACAGGTAGTGCAGGCCAGTCCAGGTGGACTCCAACTTCTGGAACGCGGCATGGTGCATCACCTCGCTGAGCTGGTCGCTGATCAGGCGGTCGAGTTCGGCCACGCGGGCGTCGAGCGTGATGCTGAGGTTGTCAGACAGCACCACGGTGCCCTTCATCACCTCGCGCACCAGTTCGCCGATCAGGTCGCGGGCACGGGCATGCTCGTTCTCGGAACGGGCGACACGGCTCTGGGTGACGATCTGGTCGAGCAGGCTGGGGGTGGCGGCAGCCGCTTGGGCGGGCGGGGCACTCTGTTCGGCAACGGCGGCGTTCATGCGGTCACTCCTCGGTCTGCGCGGTTTCCTGGCCCAGCTGGGCCAGCTTCTCGGTGTTGGCCAGCACATCGGCCAGGATGTCTTCGAGCTTGTCGTTGCCGGCGAGCTTGTTGCGCAGGTCGGACAGCTTGGTGCGGGCCTCGAGCAGCTTGCGCAGCGGCTCCACCTGCTGCACCACCGACTCGGGTCGGAAGTCCTCGACCTTGTCGAACGCCAGGTTCACGGCGAACTCACCGCCTTCGGGGCTCAGGCGATTGCGCACGCGGTAGCTGGCTTTGGGTGCCATACCCTTCATGACGTCGTCGATGTTGTCGAGATCGACCTGAACGAACTTGCGGTCCTTCAGTTTGGGCAGCGGCTTGTCCGGGTCGGGTTGACCGGTGAAGTCGCCGAGGACGCCGACCACGAAGGGCAGCTCCTTCTTCTCGATCGCGTCGCCGATCTCGACGTCGTAGGTGAGCTGCACGCGCGGGGGGCGCACTTTCTGCAGCCGCTTCTGAATGCTTTCCTTCTTTGCCATGGGGCGTCCTTTCGTGGTGCGGGGGCGCGGATCAGTTCAACAATTTGAATGGGTCGCCCGCGGTCTTGGTGGCTGGCGTGGGCGACGGGGTTGCGGCGGCAGACCGAGCCTGAGCGCCATTGGTGCGCGGCGCCCGGGCAGGCGCCGATGCTGCCGTTGCAGCAACCACGGCGGGTACAACAGTCGGCGCGGCTGTCGCGACTGTCGGGCGAATTCGCGCAACGCGCCGCCGCGATGAT
>JABWBN010000120.1 GCA_013360485.1 Burkholderiaceae bacterium
CGCCGCTGCCAATGTCACGCTGGCGCTGAACGTGCCCCTGTGGAGTCCGGGCAGCCATGCGGCAGCCGACGCAGCACTCAAACGAGCGCTCGCGGCGCAGCGAGCCGGAGACGATGCGTTGGAGGTGCGCCGCCACCGCGTGACCGACCTGCACGACCAGGCGCGCACCGCACTCGAGCGCGAGCGGCTCACCGCCGCGGTGGTGCGCGACAGTGCGCAGCTGTACGGCTACACATTGCAGCAGTGGCAGCAGCTCGGTCGGCGCTCGCTGTTCGACGTGATGGCCGCCGAGAGCGACCACTTCGGCCTGCGCATCGCCCAGGAAAACGCCCGTCACGATGCGCAGCAGCTCAATGCCAACCTGCATGCCCTGGGCGGCGGGCTGCTCGATTGGCTGGGCCTGCCGCGCTGAGTGCCCCCCGTCACGCCCGCGCGGCACGGGTACAGTGACGGTGCGGTGGCACACCGCGACCGTGATTGCAAGGTCCCCAGATGAAGCGCTCGATCCACCTGCTCGCCATCGACCCGCAGAACGACTTCTGCGACCTGCCTGAGGCCTGGCTGCCGCCCGACCCGCTGGCCGGCGCCGCGGGTGCGCGCGTTCGACCGCAATTGCCGGTGGCAGGCGCCCACGCCGACATGCTGCGCCTGGCGGCCATGGTTCGCGAGGGTGTCCAGGGGCTGTCGGACATCACCCTCACCCTCGACAGCCACGCCTATGTGGGCATCGAGCGCACCACCTTCTGGGCCAGCGGCGACGGTGGCACGGTGGCGCCGTTCACCGCCATCACCGCCGCGCAGGTGCGCCGCGGCGAGTACCGGCCGCGCGATGCGGCCAACAGCGCGCGGGTGTTGGCCTACCTGGATGCACTCGAGGCCATGGGGCGCGATGTGCTCGTCGTCTGGCCCGTGCATTGCCAAGTCGGCACCTGGGGCCACGCGGTGCACGCCGCCGTGCGTGCCGCCTGCAACGCCTGGGAGGAGACGCACCAGCGCGGCGTGCGGCATGTGATCAAGGGCACCAACGCCTACACGGAGCACTATTCGCCGCTGCGCGCCGAGGTGCCCGATCCATCGGACGCGGCCACCGCCCTGAACACGGCGCTGATCGGGCAGCTGGCGCGTGCCGATGTGGTGCTGGTGGCCGGCGAGGCCTCCAGCCATTGCGTGCGCCGCGGCGTCGAGGACCTGGCCGCGCACTGGCCCGATGGCCACCTGGACCGGCTGCTGCTGGTGGCCGACTGCATGAGCCCGGTGGGCGGCTTCGAGGCCGCGGCGCAGGCTTTCCTGGAGGACATGCGCGGTCGCGGCCTGCAGATCATCGACGCGGCGCAGGCCGGCGCGATCCTGCGCGAGAACGGCGCCTGATCGTGGTGCGGCCAGGGCCGGCGAGCGACTACGATAGCCCCATGGTGCCGACGTCCGAATTCCATAACCTGTATCGCCACGGCTTCGCGCGGGTGGCGGTGTGCGTGCCCGAAGTGCGCATCGCGCAGCCGCAGCACAACGCGCAGGCCACGCTGGAGTTGCTGGCCCAGGCGGCGGGGCAGGGCGCGGCGCTGGCGCTGTTTCCCGAGCTTGGCTTGTCGGCCTACACCTGCGACGACCTGTTCCACCAGCGCGCATTGCTCGATGCCTGCGAGCAGGCACTGGCCACCGTGATCGAAGGGTCACGCGCGCATGCGGTGCTGGCCGTGGTGGGCCTGCCGCTGCGGGTGCAGCAGCGGCTCTACAACTGCGCCGCGGTGGTGCACATGGGCCGCCTGCTGGGCGTGGTGCCCAAGAGCTACCTGCCCAATTACGCCGAGTTCTACGAGGCGCGCCAGTTCAACGCTGCGGCCACCGCGTCGGCGCGCGAGGTGACGCTGGCCGGGCAGACGGTGCCATTCGGTGCCGACCTGCTGTTCCAGGCGGAGGGCTGTTCCGACTTCACGTTGCATGTCGAGATCTGCGAGGACCTGTGGGTACCCGTGCCGCCGTCATCGTACGCTGCGATGGCCGGTGCCACGGTGCTGGCCAACCTGTCGGCGAGCAACGTCACCATCGGCAAGGCCGAGTACCGGCGCACGCTGGTGGCCAGCCACTCGGCGCGCTGCGTGGCGGCCTACCTGTACGGTTCGGCCGGCGAGGGCGAGTCCACCAACGACCTGGCCTGGGACGGCCACGCCCTGATTTGCGAGAACGGCGAGTGCCTGGCCGAGACCGAGCGCTATGCCGGCGGCTCGCAGCTCATTACAGCCGACATCGACCTCGAGCGCCTGCAGCACGAGCGCATGCGCCAGGGCAGCTGGGTCCAGTGCGCGCAGGCCCATGCCGAGCGCCTGGCCGTGATGCGGCGCGTGGTGTTCGAGCCGCGCTGGTCGCTGCGCGGGCCGATGCCGTTGCAGCGATCGGTGGCTCGGTTTCCGTATGTACCCAGCAACCCGGCGCAGCGCGACGCCCGCTGCGCGGAAGTGTTCCACATGCAGGTGCAGGCGCTGGTGCAGCGCCTGCGCGCCAGCGGCCAGCAGCGGCTGGTGATCGGTATCTCCGGCGGGCTCGATTCCACCCATGCCCTGCTGGTGTGCGCGCGGGTCATGGACCGCATGGGCCTGCCGCGCAGCCGCATTCTGGGCGTCACGATGCCGGGCTTTGCCACCAGCGAGCGCACGCTGGGTCAGGCGCTGGCGCTGATGGCCGCTGTGGGCTGCGAGGCCCAGACCATCGACATCCGCCCCAGCTGCCTGCAGATGCTGCGTGACATCGGCCACCCGGCCGGGCAGGGCGAGGCGGTCTACGACGTCACTTACGAGAACGTGCAGGCCGGCGAGCGCACCAGCCACCTGTTCCGGCTGGCCAACCGACACGGCGCGCTGGTGGTGGGCACGGGCGACCTGAGCGAGCTCGCCTTGGGCTGGTGCACATACGGCGTGGGCGACCACATGTCGCACTACGGCGTGAACGCGAGCGTGCCCAAGACGCTGATGCAATACCTGGTGCGCTGGGTGGCCGACCAGGGCACGCTGGGCGCCGAAGGCAGCCGCACGCTGCGCGCCATCCTCGACACCGAGATCAGCCCCGAACTCGTGCCCGGCCACGCCGGCGGCCAGCCGGCCCAGGCCAGCGAGGCCACGGTCGGCCCCTACGAGCTGCAGGACTTCCACCTCTACCAGGTGCTGCGCTACGGCCACCGCCCCTCCAAGGTGGCGTTCCTGGCCCACCACGCTTGGGGCAGCGGGCCTGACGCCCGCTACACGCTGGCCGAGATCAAGGCGCACCTGCGCACCTTCCTCGACCGCTTTTTCCGCACCAGCCAGTTCAAGCGCACCTGCGTGCCCAATAGCCCCAAAGTGGGCTCGGGCGGCTCGCTGTCACCGCGCGGCGACTGGCGCGCCCCGAGCGATGCCGACTCGGCGCTGTGGCTGCGCGAACTCGACGAGGGCGTGCCGGACGCCTGAAGGCGGATCGAGCCCGACGCTGCCGCCAAAGCAGTGCGCGCGCGGCCGACGACGGTGCGCCGGCGAATCAGGCGGGGTTTCGGGGCCTGATCCATCGATCGACGCGTGCCGGGCCGAGCAGACTGCGGGTTGTATGTCGGAATGGAGCCGATGATGAGCCTGCCCAGTGTCACCGTGATCATCAACAACCGCGACCTGCTCGACTGGCCGCGGCGCATGGTCGAACGCCTCGAGCGCATGCCCGGCGTGGCCGAGATCGTGATCCTGGACAACGGCAGCACCTATCGACCACTGCTGGCCTGGTATCGGACGATTGCGCACCGGGTGGAGTTCCTGGACAACCTGGGGCACATGGCGCCGTGGACCAGCGGCGTGCTCGATACCATCGGCCACGACCTGTATGTCGTCACAGACCCGGATCTCGACATCTCGATGCTCCCCGACGACACCATCGTCCATCTTGCCGGGCTTCTGCAGCGACACCCGCAACTGGGCAAGATCGGGCTGAGCCTGGTCACGGACGGCGTACCGCCCGCATCACCCTATTACCAGCACGTCACCCAACGCGAGCACATCGGCCAGACGCGCACCACAGGGCCTGAGGGTCTGATCGCGATGCCGGTGGATACCACTTTCGCCATCCACGATCGCCGCGTGCTTCGCGAGTATCGCGTCGGCGGTATGCGCACACCGGCGCCCTATCAAGCCCGGCATGAACCCTGGCATGTCGTCACGCCCGAAGGCGACTTCGCCTATTACCTCGATCATGTGGAGGGCCGCAGTTCGAGCTATCGCGATTTCACACGATATGTGCGCAGTGACTCGGTGCGCGGCCTGTACCTGGCCTACGCGCAGGAGGCTGGCCGCAAGGTCAGCACCAAGTGGGACAGCTATCTCGATGTGTACGAGGAGTGCTTCCAGCCGTTCAAGCGCCATGCGGTCGATCTGCTCGAGATCGGTGTGCAAAACGGCGGCTCGCTCGAAATCTGGAGCCGTTACTTCCCCTACGCGAGGTCACTGACCGGTTGCGACATCAACCCGCGATGTGGTGCGTTGAAGTACGACGATGCGCGTGTGCGGGTGATCGTGGGCAATGCCAACGAGCCGGGCGCCTTCCAGGAGATTCTGACGCGCAGTCCGCAGGGGTTCGATCTGATCATCGACGATGGTTCGCATCGGACCCACGACGTCATCAGCAGTTTCCTGAGCTACTTCCCGTTGCTCAAGCCGGGCGGCATCTACATCGCCGAGGACATGCACTGCGCCTACTGGGAGGCCTATGGCGGTGGCGTGCTCAACGACCGCAGCGCCGCGGCGTTCTTCCGCCGGCTCATGGACACGGTCAATGCCGATCACTTCCGCGAGGCCGATGCGGGCAGCCTGTTCCAGGCCTTTGTTCCGCGTGAACAGATGAACGGGTTCCTGTGCGCCAACCCGATACTGAGCGTCGCCGCGCACGATTCGATGTACATCGTGCGCAAGGCCAGCGCCGCGCGGCCGCGAGGACTCGGGCGCGAGATCATCGTCGGTGACGTGGCGATCGCCGACGACCGCGTGCTGGCCACCCGCGACCGCATGCAACAGGCAGCCTGAGGGCCGCGATCGCGGGGCGCCCTCTGCCGGTCGCCCCCGGTCGGGCCAGCGATGTTCGCCGCGATGGGTGTGGCCGCAGGTTGGCGGTCGCCGTGGGCAACCGTCTACCGGGGATACGCGTTCAGGTGCGCCCGCTCAGGAACTGCGAGCGCAACGCGGCATAGGCCTGCATGTACTCGGGGAATCCCTGGGCGCGAAATGCCACCTTCAACGCATCGCTGATGAAGGCCTCACGCGGGAACTCGCGCAGGCGCGACATCGACCAACCCATGCCGAACGGGTTGTGGGCCACGCTGCGCCAGCGGGGTTGGGTGGCCAGCAGCAGCGATGCGGCGCGCTCCATCAGGAACACCTTGCGCTGTGCACCATGGCCGCCGGGGCCAGGGTAGCTGGTCTCGTGGGTGAGGGTGGCCTGCAAAGGCCCGTCAGCGTCTTCACAGGCAGCAAACAGGGCCTCATTGAGCGCGAGCCACTCGCGCCAGAACGCCGGCCGCGCCACGAAGTAGTTGGAGAACACCACCTGGCGCGAATCCATCACGAGGTGGGACAACTGCACCGGGCGCCCGACGTGCGCCAGCAGCGCCTCGTAGGCGGCGATCAACCCAGGGTCGAACGTCTCGCCCTGCTCGAAGACGTTGAGGAAGAACGCGCCCATGTCGGGCTGCGGCGAGAACAGCACGACATCGGCCTGTGCGTCTTGCCGGCGCACGTAAGCCTGCACCTGGTCATGCGAGAGTTGGGTCTTGCTGCCGAACTTGGGGCTGAAGAAGCCGTACCACGCCGTCTCGTCCAACGGATCAGCGCGACCCTGCTCGGCATCGAGCAGGAAGCGTCGGATGGGCCAATACTCGTACCAATCCGGCCGCTCGTTGGCCAGGTTGTCCAGCATGTGGTATCCCGGCTCCAGCGCCTCGCGCGTCGCGGCGTTGTAGGCGATTTGGTACAGATGCACCGGAGCCTGGGCGTACGGTTCCATACGGGCTCAGTCTACTGAGCCGGCGCGTGCTCGTAGGGGCGAATTGACGGGCGGTGGGCACCCAGTTCCGGGCGGGCTCTTGCGCAGCGGGTGCATTCGGCTGCGCAAATGCATTGAAACAAATATAATGGCCTGCCGACTGTCACCCGGTCAGGGCGGCAGCCGGCCAGGAGCCACGACTTGCGCGGGGCCGACGGCCCCGCGCTTTTTTACCCGTACCTGGCCCGCGAGCGGGCGCCCAGGGGCGCGGCGTATCCTGCTGCGGCCACGGCGGCGCTGGCGCATGTGCGCCAAACAACGAGTAGAGGTGGATATGGCCCGAGGCACAGGCGCGAAGCCGCTGGTGGTACCCGAATCGACAGCTGCCGCTGACGGGGGCGAGCGACGCACCGACGTGGCCGACGCGGCACGGGTGCTGCGGCGATTCCGCCAGGTCTTCAACGCGGTCAAGACCCACTTTCAGCAAGTCGAGCGGCAGGCCGGCATCGGCGGGGCTCAGCTCTGGGCGTTGAGCGTGGTCGGTGCGCAGCCTGGCATAGGGGTGGGCGGGCTGGCCGCCGCCATGGACATCCACCAGACCACTGCCAGCAACCTGGTGAAGTCACTGGTCTCGCAGCAGCTTCTGGTGGCGCAACGCGACGGCCAGGACCGGCGTGCCGTGCGCCTGCGCATCACGGCGCAGGGTGACACTGTCCTGCGCAAGGCACCAGGGCCCTTCGCGGGCGTGCTGCCCGACGCACTGGCCGCCTTGGACAGTCAGACGCTGCAACGCCTGGATCACGACCTGGGCATGTTGCTTGCCCGCCTGCAGTCCGACGACGGCAGTGGCCGAATTCCACTGGGGCAGTTGTGATGCAGACTGCGAGCCCTCCCCATGATCGGACTGGACAGCGGCATGGGTGAGGCCCGCCGGCCGACAGATCGGTCGGGGCTGCGGCGTTCGTTTGACGCCGTTCGGATTCGCGCCCGGCGCATGACTCGCCAGATGTTGCCTCACGGGTTGGGCCAACGCATACATGCCGAGTGGGTGGAGGGCCGCGCCTGGCTCGATCGAGCGATCGTGCTGGCTTTCGCGGTCGCAACGGGTGCCCTGGTCGTCGGCTTCACGACGCTCGCCGAGTGGTCGAACGAGGGCTACCGCTTCTTGAGTGGCTGGGGTGAGCCCGCACGATACTTGATGCTGCTGTGGACGCCGTTCGTGACCGTGGCCGTGCTGTGGGTGACCCTGCGCTGGGCGCCGGGAGCAGCTGGCTCGGGCATTCCTCAGGTCGTGCGTGCGCTCGACGATGACCTGGTTCCGCCAGGTACCCACGGTCTGGTCGGCCTGCGAATGTCCCTGCACAAGATCGGCCTGGTGTCGGCCGGCATGCTCGGCGGGTTGTCGATCGGCCGCGAGGGTCCCACGGTCCAGGTGGGTGCCGGCGTCATGCTGCATGCTCGGCGCTGGCTGTCACCAGGCTCGGGGATCGACGCGCATGACCTGATGGTGGCCGGAGCCGCGGCGGGCATCGCTGCGGCGTTCAACACGCCCTTGGGCGGCATCGTGTTCGCGCTCGAGCAACTGACCCGCCGCCGGCACCTGGCCCACAGCACGCTGGTCATCGCATGCATCGTGCTGGCCGGTCTGGTGTCGGTGTCGGTCTTCGGCAACGAAACGCACTTCGGTCGCCTGAAGGTGCAGGAGGTATCTGCGGGCCTGGTGCTGCCCGGTCTGCTGGTGGCCCTGGCCGCGGGCATCGCCGGCGGCCTGTTCTCGCGGCTGATCGTGCTCTCCATGAGGGATCGCGACGATCGCTTCGGGCGTTGGCGGCGCGCGCATCCATATCGTTTCGCAGCGGCTTGCGCCGCGGCAGTGGCGGTGATCGGCCTGGTCACTTCAGGCACGACTGCCGGCGCGGGTTACCAGACCACGAAGGCGTTGCTGGAGGGGCAAGGCGAGGTGTCGCTGGTCTATACGCCGTTGAAGTTCGTGGCCACGTGGCTGTCGACCTGGGCAGGCGTGCCGGCCGGGGTGTTCGCGCCGTCGCTGGCGATCGGGGCGGGTATCGGGCACGACGTCGCCTGGCTGCTGGGCGTCGGTGCGCAGCAGGCGATACCGCTCATCGCGGTGGGCATGGCCGGGTTTCTCGCCGCCTCGACGGGCGGCCCGATCACGGCCTTCATCATCGTGATGGAAATGGTGTCGGGCCACGCCATGGTGCTGAGCCTGATGGCTGGGGTGCTCGTGGCCGGCGGTGCCGGGCGTCTGCTGAGCCGTCCCATGTACGTCGAGCTGGCGGGCCTGCTGTCCGTCCCCGCGAAAGAACGGAGTGGCCGATCGCCATGAACACGTTGAACACCCACGAGTCCAAGTCCCGTCCCGTCGCTGCGGCTGGCTGGCGCCGGCGCATTGCCAATCTCTTAGGCGTGGAGTCCGCAGCGGATGAGCCGCCAGCGGAGACCTGCGATGACGGCGCGCCGCGGCCGCGGCGCGCGACCGATCGGATCAGCGTGGTGATACCGGCGCTCAATGAGGAGCGGCGCATCGCCGATGTCGTGCGTCACGTGCTGGCCGATCCAGCCACGGCCGAGGTCATCGTCGTGGATGACTGCTCGATCGATGCCACGGTCGAGCGGGCGACCACGGCCGGGGCGCGGGTGGTCCGCAGTTCGATGCTGGGCAAGGGCGCGTCCATGCACGATGGCGCCCGCGCGGCGAGCCACGAGATCGTGGCCTATCTCGACGGCGACCTGGCCGGGCTGCGACCCGGGCTGGTCACCGACTTGTGCCGGCCATTGCTCGAGGACGAGGCCGACTTCGTCAAGGCCCGTTTCGGCCGCAGCGGCGGGCGCGTCACCGAGCTCACCGCCAAGCCCATGCTGAAGGTGTTCTTCCCGGAGCTCGCGGGCTATGCGCAGCCGCTGGGCGGCATCATCGCCGCGCGGCGGGCCCTGCTGCATTCGCTGGCGTTCGAAGACGGCTACGGCGTGGACATCGGCCTGCTGATCGACGCCAGCCGCGCTGGCGCTCGGCTGTGTGAGGTCGACATCGGCAGCCTCGAGAACGACAGCCAGCCCTTGCCGGACCTGACGGTCATGGCCAACGAGGTGTCGCGGGTGATATTCAATCGGGCGCGCGCCGCCGGTCGCCTGCATGTGGACCAGATCGCGGTGATGTACGAAACCCAGCGGCAAGCGGCAGCGTCGCTCGAGTACATCATGAGCCGCCGACGCGGCCGCCGCCGAGTGATGCTGCTGGACATGGACGGCACGCTGACACCCCAGCGGTTCGTGAAGGAACTTGCACGGGCCACCCGGCGCGACGAAGAGTTGGCCCAGTGGCTGGACCAGCAGGGCGACGCAGCCACCCGAAGCCAGCGCATTGCCGAGGTGTTCCGGTTCGTGCACCGCAACGAGTTCGAGCGGGTGGCCCACGCGCTGACGATCCGGCCGGGCGTGATCGAGTGCATCCACCGGGCCAAGCAAGCGGGCTTCATGGTGGGCGTGGTCAGCGACAGCTACTTCGTGGCCGCCGAAATCGTGCGCCGTCGCGTGTTCGCCGACTTCGCGCTCGCGCATCCCATGCACTTCGATGCCGACGTTTGCTCCGGGCGGCTGAACATCAATGAGGCATTCCGGCCGATGGTGCCCGGCAAGGGCGCGCCGGTGAGCAAGGGCCATGTCGTGGCCCGCATCCGCGCCAGTGCCGGTGAACCGCCCATCGAGACCGTCTGGGCCGTGGGCGACAACCTCAACGACCTCGACATGCTGCAGCAGGCCGATCGTGCCTTCGTGATCGAGCCCCAGCACGACAGCCTGGTGCGCGAGGCCGACGCCACGCGCATCGACGACTTCAGCGACTTGACGCTGAGCGTGGCCGCACTGCCGCCACCGGCCTGAGGGCGACGACAGGTCCCCCGGGCGGTGCCCGGCAGTCGCTGGCGCCCCTCGTGAGGCCGCCGGATGCGTCCGCTTTCGCGGGTGCATCCGGTGGGGATCCGATCACAGCAGCGTGCCGTTGTGGCGCATGAGTTCTTCGTCCAACGTGCTGCGCTGAGGCAGCGGTGCTGCCGCGGCAGCGGCACCGCCGGACGACCCATCCGTGCTGCCGGGCAGCGCGGTGGGTGCGGCAGCCAGCAGTTCGTCGGCCGCGGGCAACTCGCCCACCTCGCGTGCCAGCCAGACGTCGGCCATTTCGCGGGTGGCGCCATCGGCCGTGGTGTAGCTGCCCACCAGGCCGACGGCGTTGCCGTTGTCGACCCGATCGCTGGCCTCATGCGCGAGGTTCAGCCCGGTGATGCCCGACTCCAGCAGGCCTTTGAGCTCGCCGGCGTCGGTTTGGCCGTCGTGGTCGGCATCGACCCAGACCTTGAGCGAGCCGAACTGCGCGTCGCTCGCGTTCACCACGCCATCGCCGTTGCTGTCCAGCGCCGCCAAGGCGTTGAAGCCATGGCCTGCTCGGCTGCCGTCGGCCATCGGCGTCACGGCGCCGAACAGCTCACGGCCGTCGTCGATGACACCGTTGCCGTTGCGGTCCATGGCCAGCAGGCCGTCGGTACCGGCGACCCAGCCCACTTCGGTGGCCTGGCCGGTGGCGGTCAGGTCGAACCGGGCACCCGCACCCACGGCCTGGGTGTTCACGCCGTTGCCGTCGAGGTCGAGCACCAGCGGTGTGACGCTGAGCAGCGCAGCCAGTTGGCCGGCGCTCATGGCCTGGATGTCGGCAGTCTCGAAGCCTTGCACCTGGGCGGTGGTCATGGCGGCGATGTCGGCCGTTTCGAGCGCCTGGATCTGCGTCGTCGTGAGTGCCTGGATCTGCGCCGTGGTCAGGCCACGGATGCTGGTCGTCGTGAATCCGGCGATGTCGGTCGTCGACAGGGCGGCGATGATGCTGGTCGACAACCCGGCAACCTGCGCCGTGGTCAACGCGGCGAACTGCGCGCTGGTCAGGGACTCGATGTCGGCCGAACCCATTGCGGAGAGCTGGGCGCCGGTCAAGGCGCGCAGGGCCGTGGTGTTCAGGCTCGTGAGCTGGTCGCTGGTCAGCGCCGCCACGTCGTCGGTGGCCATGGCGCGCCATTGGGCCGTGGTCAATGCCGCCAGGTCGCCGGTTCCCATGGTGGCGACCTGCGCCGTGGTCAGCGCCACGATCTGGGCCGTGGTCAGCGCAGCGAGCTGTGTGGTGCTCAGGGCATCGAGGTCGGTTGAACCAAGTGCCGAAATCTGCGCGGTGGACAGCCCGCGGATCTGGGAGGTCGACAGTGCGGCGAGGTCGGCGGTTTCCAGCTGGGTGAGCTGGTCGGTGGACAGCGCGGCGATCTG
>JABWBN010000121.1 GCA_013360485.1 Burkholderiaceae bacterium
GGGCGGCTCGGAGCGCGGCGCGTCGTCGAGCAACTCGGCCAGTGGCACGCCCAGTGCGTTTGCCAGGCGCCAAACGACGGCAACGGTGGGGTTGGCCTGCGAGCGCTCGATCTGCGAGAGCATCGACTTGGAGACACCGGCCCGGCGCGACAGCTCATCGAGCGACAGCGCGCGTTGCTCGCGCAGGGCGGCCAGGGCGGGGCCGACGCGCGGGGGCTCAGCGGCAAGTGGTGGGCGTGGCGGTGGCATCGGTGCTTGCGGCTCGCGGTTATGTTCTGTATAGTGCACAGATCGTTCGATACATCGAACATGTGCAGTCGTTTGGGGCTCCATCATGCAGGACACGCAGGCGTTTCTCAATCATGTTCACGTGCAGTTGCAGGATCTGCGCGACAACGGTCTGTACAAGACCGAACGGGTGATCACCACCCCGCAGGGTGCGCACGTGCGCACGGCAGACGGGCGTGAGGTCATCAACCTGTGCGCCAACAACTACCTGGGGCTCGCGGCCCATCCGCAGGTCGTGGCGGGTGCGCAGCGAGCACTCGTGTCGCATGGCTTCGGCCTGAGCTCGGTGCGCTTCATTTGCGGCACGCAGGATCTGCACAAGACGCTCGAGCAGCGTATCGCCCGCTTCCTGGGGTTGGAGGACGCGATCCTGTACGCCGCTGCGTTCGATGCCAACGGCGGCCTCTTCGAGCCCCTGCTGGGCGAAGAGGATGCCGTGGTCAGCGATACGCTGAACCACGCCTCCATCATCGACGGCATTCGACTGTGCAAGGCGCGACGCTACCGCTATGCCCATGACGACATGGCCGATCTGGGCCGCCAGCTCGAACTGGCGCGCGCCGACGGGGCACGGCATGTGATGGTGTTCACCGACGGCGTTTTCTCCATGGATGGCACCGTGGCCCGCCTCGATGAAATGCGTGAACTGTGCGACCGCCATGGCGCGTTGCTGGCGGTGGACGAATGCCATGCCACGGGCTTCATGGGCGCGACGGGGCGAGGCACCCATGAGCATCGGGGACTGCTCGTCGATGGCCGTTCAAGGGTAGACATCATCACCGGCACGTTCGGCAAGGCGCTGGGCGGTGCCAGCGGCGGGTTCACGGCGGGTCCGCGGGAGGTGATCGAACTGCTGCGGCAGCGCTCGCGGCCGTACTTGTTCTCCAACACGCTGGCGCCGGCCATCGTGGGCGCCTCGATTGCGGTGCTGGACTTGCTCGAACAGTCCACGGCCCTGCGTGATCGGTTGCATGTCAACACACGCTGGTTCCGCACGGCCATGGCGGGCGTGGGCTTCGAGATCAAGCCCGGGGACCACCCGATCGTGCCGGTGATGGTCTACGACGCCGTGCAGGCACAGCAGTTGGCTGCTCGACTGCTCGAGCTGGGCGTGTATGTGGTGGGCTTCTTCTACCCCGTGGTGCCCAAGGGGCAGGCACGTGTGCGCGTGCAGGTGAGCGCGGCGCACAGCCACGAAGACCTGGTGCGCGCGGTGGCTGCCTTCGCCCAAGCAGGCCGCGAGCTGGGCTTGTTGCCGGCGGACGCTTCGTGATCGCGATAATGAACGGAACGTGAGCAATTTCGGGACGCAGGCATGTCTACACCGAGAATCCTGATCATCGGCGCCAACGGGCAGATCGGCACCGAGCTGGGTGAAGCGCTGGCCGCGCGACATGGCGCCCAAGCCGTGATCACCAGCGACCTGGCCCCGACCGGGCGGCTGCCGCAGCTGACGCACGAGGCACTGGACGTGACCGATGCCGCCGCGCTGCAGGCCGTGGTCAAGCGCCATGGCATCACGCAGGTCTACCTGCTGGCTGCGGCGCTGTCGGCCAACGGCGAGAAGCATCCGCAGTGGGCATGGAACCTGAACATGGGGGGCTTGCTGAATGTGTTGGAGCTGGCCCGCACGCAGCGGCTGGAGCGGGTGTTCTGGCCGAGTTCCATCGCGGCCTTCGGGCCCTCCACGCCCGCGCAGGCGCCGCAGACCACGGTGATGGATCCGTCCACTGTCTATGGCATCAGCAAACTCGCCGGCGAGCGCTTCTGCGCGTGGTATCACGCCCAGCACGGCGTGGATGTGCGCAGCCTGCGCTACCCGGGCCTGATCAGCTGGAAGACGCCGCCCGGCGGCGGCACCACCGACTATGCGGTGGAGATCTTCCACGCCGCGATCCGGCAGGGTCGGTACACGTCATTCCTGGGTGCCGACACGCGCCTGCCGATGATGTACATGCCCGACGCGATACGCGCGACGCTGGAGCTGATGGAGGCACCTGCGGAGTGCATTCGCCAACGGGGCTCGTACAACGTCGCGGGCGTCAGTTTCACGCCCGAGGAGATCGCCCAGGCGATTGCCCGCCGGGTGCCGGGGTTTCGGCTCGATTGCGCAGCGGACTTCCGCGAGGCGATCGCGCGCAGTTGGCCGCAGTCCATCGACGACAGCGATGCACGCCGGGATTGGGGCTGGCGACCGCGCTACGACCTGCAGGCGATGGTCGACGACATGCTCGCATCGCTGCGGCCCCTGCTGGCGGCCTGACGGATCAGCCGCCGACGGGCCTCAGGCCAGGCTCGCCCGAAGCGCGGCGAGCATCGCCTCCGGTGCTTCCTGCATCAGGGCATGGCCACAGGGCAGGCTGTGGATGCGCGCATTCAAGGCCTGGGCGATGTCGCGCGTGACCCGGGGGCTCGTCATCTGGTCGGCCGCGCCGAGGATGAAGTGCACGGGGCAGCGCACCTGCGCCGCCGCCTCCAGGCCGTGGTCGTAGCGGTTGCAGACCGTGAAGTCGTGGTGGAACAGGTTCACCCCCGGCGCGCCGCGCAGCGTGCGCCGCATCAGCGCGCGACTGGCACCGTGCAGCCACATGCCGGGCGCGGGGTAGCCGGGTTTGCTGGCCAGCGTCGAGATCGAGAACGAATTGACCATGTCGATGGCCGCCAGCGGTGCGTCCAGAGCCGTCTGCAGCAGGGCGGGTGAGACCTTCATCGGGTAGGCTGTGCCCACCATCACCAACCGCGTGGCGCGCTCAGGCGCCCGCGCAGCGGATTCGAGTGCGATCAGCGAGCCCATGCTGTGGCCGACGTAGGCGGACTCGCGCACGCCGGCGGCGTCGAGCAGCGCCAGCAACCAATCGGCGTGCGCCTGCACGTCGGGCAAGGGTGCCCCGCGGCTGCGACCATGGGCGGGCAGGTCCGGGGCCAGCACCGTCCAGCCATGGTGGGCGTACCAGCGGGCCAGGAGCGTCCATACGCTGTGGTCGTTCAAGGCGCCGTGAACGAATACGACGCAGGGCAGGGTGGGATCGAACGTCTTGCCCCCGGTGTAGGCCCACGTGCGTTCGCCATTGACGATGAGCTCCATGTTCACGCCCCCGCCTTCTCGGCAACCTTGAGCGCGCGGCGCAGATCGTCCAGCAAGTCCTGCGGATCCTCCAGGCCGATCGACAGGCGTATGGTGCCCGGCCCGATTCCGGCGCGGGCCAGGGCAGCGTCGTCCATGCGGAAGTGCGTGGTGCTGGCCGGATGAATGACCAGCGATCGGCAGTCACCCACGTTGGCCAGGTGGGAGAACAACTTGAGTGCCTCGATGAATGCCCGGCCCTGCGCACGGTTGCCCCGCAGATCGAAGCTGAACACCGATCCGCAGCCCCGGGGCAGCAGGCGGGCCGCCAGAGCATGGTCGGTGTGGGTGGGCAGTTCGGGGTATCCGACGCGAGCGACCATGGGATGGGTGGCGAGGAATTCGACGACCCGACGCGTGTTGTCGACATGGCGCTGAACGCGCAGCGTCAGGGTCTCGATGCCCTGCAGCAGCAGCCAGGCGGTGTGTGGGCTCATGCAGGCACCGAAGTCGCGCAGTCCCTCGCGGCGGGCGCGCAGCAGAAATGCGCCTACGGTGCTCTCGTCGGTAAACACCATGTCGTGAAAGCCGGCGTAGGGCGCGCACAGCTCGGGATGGCGCGCGCTGGCGGCCCAGTCGAAGGTGCCGCCGTCGATCAGCACGCCACCGATGACCGTGCCGTGGCCGCCGATGAACTTGGTGGCCGAGTGGTAGACGAGGTCGGCGCCGTGCTCGATGGGACGCAGCAAGCACGGTGGCGTGAAGGTGGAGTCCACCAGCAGCGGCAGCCCGGCATCATGGGCGATGGCCGCGACCGTGGGAATGTCCAGCACGTCCAGGCCCGGATTGCCCAGGGTTTCGCCGAAGAGCAGCCGGGTCTCGGGCCGGATGGCGCAGCGCCAGGCATCGTGGTCGCCCGGGCGCACGAACGTGGTCTCGATGCCGAAGCGCCGAAGGGTGTAGTCGAGCAGGTTGTGCGAGCCGCCGTACAGGGCGCTGCTGGCGACCACATGGTGCCCGGCGCCGGCCAGGGTGGTCACGGCCAGGTGCAGTGCCGCCTGGCCGCTGGCGGTGGCGATGGCACCCACCCCGCCCTCGAGCGCAGCCATGCGTTCCTCGAACACCGCATTCGTGGGGTTGCTGATGCGGCTGTAGACATGGCCCGATCGCTCCATGTTGAACAGCGACGCCGCGTGCTCGCTGTCCTCGAAGACGAAGGATGTACTGAGATGGATCGGCACCGCGCGCGCGCCGGTGGCGGCGTCGGGGCCAGCGCCGGCATGCAGGGCAAGGGTGTCGAAGCCGGGGTCTGCGTATCCGGGCATGATGACGTCCAGGGTGTTGCTCCCCGGCATTGTGTGCTATGTTTTTCCACCGTCATCCAGGAGCCCGCCATGAAGGTCAGCGACATCCTCCGCGTCAAGGGAAGCACCCTGTTCACCGTGATTCCCGACCAACTCCTTGCCGATGCCATCAAGACGATGGCCGAACACGACATCGGCTCGCTGGTGGTGATGGAGCATGGCGACCTGGTGGGCATGCTCACGTTTCGCGAGGTGATCGCAGCGGTGGTGGCCAATGGCGGCACAGTGGGCACCAAGATCGTGCGCTCGGTGATGGACGATGCCCCCCTGACGTGCACGCCCGAGACCGAGATCGACGAGGTGCGGCGCATGATGCTCGGGCGCCATGCCCGTTACATGCCGGTGATGGATGGCAAGACGCTGATGGGCGTGATTTCGTTCTACGACGTGGCCAAGGCGGTGGTGGACAGCCAGGATTTCGAGAATCGCATGCTCAAGGCCTATATCCGCGACTGGCCGGTCGAGGAAGAAGGCGCAGCCGAACCCAAGCTCTGACGCGCGCTGCGCGCCGGCGCCTGCGACAATCACGGACACGCGCGCCACAGGGGCGTGCGTGTCCTGTTTTTTCCCACCAACGCTAGCGCGTCACCTCGATGTCCGGCAGCACCTTCGGCGACTTTTTCCGCGTGACCAATTTCGGCGAGAGCCACGGGCCGGCCATCGGCTGCGTGATCGACGGTTGCCCGCCTGGGCTGGCCTTGTCGGAGGCCGACATCCAGCCGGACCTGGACCGTCGCCGCCCGGGCACCAGTCGGCATGTCACGCAGCGCAACGAGCCTGATGCGGTGGAGATCCTCTCTGGCGTGTACGAGGGGCTGACCACCGGCACGCCGATCTGCCTGCTCATCCGCAACACCGACCAGCGCAGCAAGGACTACGGCAACCTGCTCGACACCTTCCGGCCCGGTCATGCCGACTACACCTATTGGCGCAAGTACGGCCTGCGCGACCCGCGGGGCGGCGGTCGCTCGTCGGCCCGCATGACGGCCCCGATGGTCGGCGCCGGGGCGGTCGCCAAGAAGTGGCTGCGCGAGCAGCATGGCACCACCTTCCTGGCCTGGATGAGCCAGCTGGGCAGCCTGGCCATTCCGTTCGAGGACGAGGCGCAGATTCCGCGTAATCCATTCTTCGCCCCGAACGCCGGCATCGTGCCGCAACTCGAGGACCACATGGACGCGCTGCGCCGTGCGGGCGACTCCTGCGGCGCACGCATCGAGGTGCGCGCCCGGCAGGTGCCCGTGGGCCTGGGCGAGCCGTTGTACGACAAGCTGGACGCCGACATCGCCTACGCGATGATGGGTATCAACGCGGTCAAGGGCGTCGAGATCGGCGCGGGTTTCGGCTGCGTGGCTCAGCGCGGCAGCGAGCATGGCGATGAGCTCACGCCGGCTGGGTTCCGCAGCAACCACGCCGGTGGGGTGCTGGGCGGCATTTCCACGGGGCAGGACCTCGTGGTGTCGCTGGCCGTCAAGCCCACCAGCTCGATCCGCCTGCCGCGCGCTTCGATCGATCGCGCCGGCCAGCCCACGGTGGTCGAAACCCACGGCCGCCACGACCCGTGCGTGGGCATACGCGCGGCGCCGATCGCCGAGGCCATGCTGGCGCTGGTGCTGATGGACCATGCGTTGCGCCATCGCGCGCAGTGCGCCGACGTGCGCCACGAGCGACCACCCATCCCGGCGGCGACGCGGCTGGGTTGACCGCTGCTCACGCCGAGTCCGCCGGACCATGGGTGCCAGCAACGACATTGCTGCGGCCTACGCGCAGGTGGGTGTGCTGGCGTTCAGCCTGCTGGCGCTTCTGCACAGCGTGGTGTGGCGCGCACTGCGGGTGCGATGGGGCCTGATGCTGGCCGTGGCATTCACGCTGGGCGCACTGAACTACGGCTTCGACTTCGCGATCACGACCCATGGCTATACGCCCCATCCGCTTGGATCCCTGACGGTGACCGTGGGCTTTGCGCTCATGACGCTGGCAGTGATCGACTACCTCGAGTTGCCCGCGCGTGCGGCAAAGGCGGTGGCGATCGCAGTGGTATTGGCTCTGGTCGTGGTTGCGGTCTTGCGCTCGCTGGGCGGGGTTCCGCGCGTGGCCAGTCAGGGTGTGATCGCCTCAGTTCTGGCAACACAGGCGGTGCTGACCGCCTGGGCCATGCGGCGCGAGCCGCGCAGTGGGCATGGGCTGGTGTTCGTGGCGCTTCTGACCTACCCCGTTTCCCTGATCTGGGCGGTGGCGAACGGCGTCGATCCGGTCCGCTTGCGCTATCTCGTCGTCGTGCCGGCCAGCGTGCTGGGGGCCACCATGCTGACCACTGGGCTGTTGCGCGCGCAGCGGCGAGCGAATGCCGAGGCCCAGCAGCGCGAGCAGGCGGAGCAGGCGCTGCAGCAGCTCAACGACACCTTGGAGCACCAGGTGGCGCAGCGCACCGAGGACCTGCGCGAGATGGTCGCAGGGCTCGAGAGCTTCAATCGCAGTGTGTCGCATGACTTGCGCGGCCCGCTCGGCGGCATTGCCGGTGTGTCGCGGCTGGCCGGCGAAGCCCTGTCCCGCGGCGACCTGGCCACTGTGGCCCGCCTGTTGCCGGTGGTCACCGCCCAGGCGGAGTCCTCCTCGCAGTTGGTGGCGGCATTGCTGGCCCTGGCGCGCGTGGGCGAGGTGGAACTCGAGCCCCAGGTGGTGGACCTGCAAGCGTTCATCGAGGACACGCTGGCCCAGCTTCGGTTGACCGACGCCGCGGTCGGTGCGGTACAGATCGAGGTGGGGCCCATGCCCGAGGTTTCGGCCGATCCCGCGCTGTTGCGGCAGGTGCTGGTGAACCTGGTCGGCAATGCGGCGAAGTACTCTGCGGCTGTCGACACGCCTCGTATCGAAATCACGGCGCAGGCGTCAGAGCCGGGCTGGGTGACGCTGCAGGTCAGCGACAACGGTGTAGGGTTCGACGACGCTCAGGCAGCGCGGCTGTTCGAGCCGTTCCAGCGGCTGCACGGGGTGCAATACCAGGGCCACGGTGTCGGGCTGAGCATCGTGCGTCGCATCGTTGAGCGCCACGGCGGCCGGGTGTGGGCGCAATCCGCGCCGGGACAGGGCGCGCGCTTCTTCGTCAGTTTGCCTGCCGCGGCATCAGTGCGGCCAGCCGGCGCCTTGCACTGAAACCCGACCGTGCGCGGCGCGCACCTGCCGAGGGTTATGGCGTGGCGGCGGTTGGCCGCCGGCCCAACGGGCGCGCAGCGCCCTGGCGTATCCAGCCTGCGATGCCGTCCAGGGCCACCACGTCCTGGGCGGCGCCCAGGCGGATGGCCTCGGCCGGCATGCCGAAGACCACGCAGCTCGCCTCGTCCTGGGCGGCAGTGATGGCGCCGGCTTCGCGCATTTCGCGCAGGCCGCGCGCGCCGTCGTCGCCCATGCCGGTCATGATGACGCCGATGGCATTGCGGCCGGCGCAGTGGGCGACGGAACGGAACAACACGTCCACCGATGGCCGGTGATGGTTGATCAGCGGCCCGTCCTTCACCTCGACGACGTATTGCGCGCCGCTGCGCCTCAGCTGCATGTGCTTGCCACCGGGCGCGATGAGCACGCGTCCGTTGATGACACGGTCGCCGTCGCGGGCCTCCAGCACCTCGAGTTCCAGCAGTTGGTTCAGCCGCGCCGCGTAGGAGGCCGTGAACCGCTCGGGCATGTGCTGCACCATGACGATGCCGGGGCAGGTGCGGTCGAGTTGGCGCAGCACCACTTCGGTGGATTGAACGCCGCCGGTGGATACGCCGATGGCCACCACCCGGTCGGTGGTCTCGGCCATCGCGCCTGCGGCAGTCGTCGGTAGTGCCGGCGCTGTCGAGATGCGCGTCCCCGGGCTTGCGGCTGTGGTGCGTGCCAGCGCGCGCAGGTTGGCGCGGGCCGCAGCCCGCACGGCCTCGGCCAGCCCGTTGCTGCGGTCGGTGAGGAACTCCTTCAAGCCGGCCTTCGGCTTGGTCACGAATCCCACCGCTCCCGCGGCCATCGCCTGCATCGTGGTCTCGCAGCCGCGCTCGGTCAAGGTTGAGCACATCACCACGGGAGTCGGTCGCTCGGCCATGACCTTGCGCAGGAAGCTGATGCCGTCCATGCGCGGCATCTCGACATCGAGCACGATCACGTCCGGCCATCGCGCCGCCATGCGGGTCCAGGCGAACAGTGGATCGGCGGCGCTGCCGATCACATCGATGCCAGAGGCGGCCAGCATCTCGGTGAGGTGTTTGCGCACCACGGCGGAGTCGTCGATCACGAATGCGGTGACAGTCATGAGCGGGTTCTACTTGCGTGGCTGGCCGCGCCGCATGTCGACCTCGCCGGTTGCCAGTCGCAGCGTCACCGTGCGCGGCACGTTGTCGCCCACATCCACGCCCTGGAGCTGGAAGCCGTAGTGGTCGATCATGGCCCAGCCGGCCTCGATGTTGCGCTCGCCGATGTTGAACTTGGCACCCGCCGTGTCGGGCATGGTGTCGGCCCCGCCGTAGAGATGGGCCTCGAACTCGTCGGGTCGCGTGCCGGCGCGGTACAGGGCTTCGACCATCAGTTCCATGGCCTCGTCGCCGAAGCGGCCCTCCAGCGGGGTGTCGGCACTGCGGCGGCGCGAGGGCAGCAGGTAGTGGCACATCCCGCCCATGCGCTTGTTCGGGTGCCACAGCGTGATCGCCACGCAACTGCCCAGCAACGTGCGCAGCGCCGCGACCTGGCGCCCGAAGTGCAGCTGTCCGGGCAGCAGCATCAGGTTCTCGCCCGGTCCGCCGGGCACCATGGGCGAGGCTGGCGCCGAAGCCGCCGAGGCGGCCCGTTGCGGCAGACGCGCGGTGGGCAATCGGTCAGGCAAGTTCATAGACCGCGGGTTGAACGCTGCGCAGCGGCAGGCGGGTGGCGGTGAGCGACTCGGCGTGACCCGTAAACAGGTAGCCGTCGCGCTTGAGCTTGCCGATCACCCGCCCGGCAATGGCTTCCTTGGCCGGTGGGTCGAAGTAGATCAGCACGTTGCGCAGGAAGATCACATCGAACGTGCCGAGATCGGGCAGGCTCTCCATGAGGTTGGCACCGGTGAATCGCACGTTGGCGCGCAGGTCGCGAGAGATCAGCAACTGGCCCTCGTACTCGCCCATTCCGCGCAGGCAATAGCGCTTGAGATAGGCCTGCGGCATCTGGCGGGCGCGCTCCAACGGGTAAAGCGCTCGGCGTGCGGCGTCGACCATGGCCGTCGACAGATCGGTGCCGACGACCTCCCAGCCGCGGGGCCCCAGGTGATCGGCCAGCAGCATGGCAATGCTGTAGGCCTCCTCGCCTGACGAGCTGGCCGCGCTCCAGACCCGAAAGGGCGGCTGGCTGCCCGAACGGCGGCCCAGCATCCGGGCGAGGAACTCGAAGTGCTCGGGCTCGCGGAAGAAGTAGGTTTCGTTGGTGGTGAGCTTGTCCACCACACGCACCAGTTCGTCCGGGTCGTTCTCGTCGAGCAGCATTTCGACGTAGCGGTCCACGTTGCCGATGCCGCGCGCCTGGGCCAGCTTCTGCAGGCGGCCGGTCACCAGCGCTCGCTTGGCCGTCGTGAGCTGTATGCCCGAGACGCGATGGAACATCGCGGTGACGGCATCGAAGGCCTGTTGCGAAATCATGGCTGCCAGCTTCAGTGACAGGCGGACTGCCGTGCGATCAAGGCAGACAGCTCACCCGTTTCAAGCACAGTCTCGAGATTGAGCTCTGCCGTGGACTGCCCCCGCACGCGCGCCATGCTGCGGATGTAGTGCGGCTCGATGCGCGTGCCCAGCCGGGGTACGGCCTCCAATTCGCCCGGCAAGGTGTCGAACACCTCGTAGACGGCGTCGACCAGCAGGCCGATGCGTTGCGTGCCCGCGTCGTCGGCAAGGTGGACGTCGACGATGATCACGCAGCTGCGGCGGCCCACCACGGCTGCAGGCAGCCCCAGTCGGGCCGCCAGGTCGATCACCGGCACGACGGCGCCGCGCAGGTTCATGACGCCGCGTACGAACTCCGGCATCAGCGGCAGCGGCGTGGTCCGCGTCACTTCCAGGATCTCCCGCACCGCATCGATGCGCACCGCATAGCGTTCGTTACCCAGCGCGAATCGCAGCAGTTGCAGGACCGGGGCAATTTGGCCGTCGGGCGTGTCCGTGGCGGCAAACGGCGTGGAGGAGGGGTTCATCGCGCGGTCCGGTCTTCAGGCGTGGTGCACGAAGCTGGGAACACGGCCATTGCCCCGCGCGCTTGGCCGTTGACCCGAATCTGCCACTGGCCTGCGACCGTTGCCGCGGCGGCCGGTGGCCGGCGCCGCGTCGGCCTGGAGCTTGAAGAAGGCCATCATTTCCTGCAGCTGAGCGGCCTGGCCGGAGAGCTCTTCTGCGGTGGCCGACAGTTGCTCGGAGGCGCTGGCGTTTTGCTGGGTGGCGCTGGAAAGGTGACCCATGGCGGCGGTGACCTGGCCGATGCCGCTGGACTGCTCGCCGCTGGCGGCGGAGATCTCCTGCACCAGCTCGCTGGTCTTGGAGATGGTG
>JABWBN010000374.1 GCA_013360485.1 Burkholderiaceae bacterium
AGTGGCTGTTCAGCAGGAATGGCGGCGGTCCGCAACGGGCCGGACTGAGACCTCCGTGCGCGGGTCCGCGAACTGTTCGTGGGGGTCTCGAACCGACCCCGAGCGGTCGTTGCGACTTCCGCAAAGCTGGCGGTCAGGTACCCAGGGATTCCACGAGTTTCGCTGCTCCGAAGCTGCCGTTCGTGACCTCACGCACCCGGCCATCACCGGACGTTGAAGACCCGCCCAGGATTTCGCGAGGAGGGTCGCCTTGGACGACCGGTTTACGGCGACGAACTCAAGCCCCGCGCTGGCTCGACCCGGCCAGAAGCTGTCAGAGGCCATCCAATCCGGATAGCGGCCATCCGCGCAAGGCGGTATGCTCTCTGCCTATGTGCCGAATGGGTCGCAACCCCACTATGCAGTCGGCTGCAGTTTCTCCCATCTTGTTATTTGGCCTTTTGTGTAGTTTCTTCTTCGAAACAGTCACTTGCAGAACATGTTGAACTAAACCGCTGACGCGGTGGCCGCGAACCCAGGCGCCACCGCGTTTTTCATGACGTCAGCGCCGACGACCTACCTTGAAACCGGGGATGTCCCTTGGCTGCGCACTACCACTGTAGCCCCGACCGGCTCGATGGCGCGCAAGTCAAGGCCTGGCTGCTGCACCGGATCACCGAGCGGCACCTGGCCTACACGACCGTGAACCAGGCCGTGTGCGCGCTGAAGTTCTTCTTCGACACCGTGTTGGGCCGCAGGGCCGAAGCCATCACGATTCCCTATGCACACACGCCGCAGCGTCGGCCGGAGATACTCTCGCGCGAGGAACTGGCACGCCTGTTCGAGGCGGCCACCAATCTGCGCACGCGCACGCTGTTGATGACGGCCTACGCGGCCGGACTGCGGGTGTCCGAGGTGTGCGCGCTGCGCGTCGCCGACATCGACAGCGCACCGGATCGCATGTGCATCCGGGTGGTGGCGGGCAAGGGTGGCAAGGATCGCTACACGCTGCTCAGCCCGAGCCTGGCGGCAAGGATCGCTACACGCTGCTCAGCCCGAGCCTGCTCGAAGCGCTGCGCCTCTATTGGCGCATCTGCAAACCCCGCGTCTGGCTGTTCCCTCGCGCCACCGACGCCGCCTTGCCGTTCGACATCAGCAGTGCGCAACGTGCGTACTACCGTGCCCGTGATCGGGCCGGGATCATCAAGACGGGCGGCATCCACACGCTGCGCCACGCCTTCGCCACCCATCTGCTCGAAGCCGGCGTGGATCTGTCCACGCTCGCGAAGCTCCTGGGCCACGGCCACCTGTCGACCACGCAGCGCTACCTGCATCTGGCACGCCCGGGGGCCATTGCGCACGACAGCCCGCTCGATCTGCTGCGCCGCCTTTGAGGCCGAGCGGCCATGGACCGGCCCACGCTGGCCGGCATCCTGCGTGCGCACGGCGAAGACTACCGACGAGGCCACACACTGTCGGCGATGCAGGCACGGGCCTGGCGGGCCATCGTCGACTGCCGCACGGCGGCGCTCGGCGGTGTGCGCGAGCGTTGCGCGAACTGCGGCGCCGAGCGCCATGTCTGGCGTTCGTGTCGCAACCGCCATTGCCCGCAGTGCCAGACGCGGGCCAAGGAGGCTTGGCGTGCGGCGCGCCTGCGCGAGGTGCTGCCCGTGCCGTACGCGCACTGGGTGTTCACGCTGCCCCACACGCTCAATCCGCTGGCGACCCGACATCCGCGTTGGCTCTACGGCGCGTTGTTCGACAGTGCGGCGGCCACCTTGCTCGAACTCGCCGCCAACCCGCGATGGCTGGGCGCCGTGCCCGGCTTCAGTCTCGTGCTCCACACCTGGAGTCAGGACCTGCGCATGCACCTGCATGTGCACGCCCTCATCACCTGTGGCGGGCTCGACGCCGAGGGCAGATGGCGCACACCGGTGCGCGGCACGCGCTTCCTGTTTCCCGTCCAGGCCGCCTCGAAGGTGTTTCGGGGCAAGTTTCTCGCGCGGCTCGACGCAGCCCACCGCAGCGGTGAATTGAAAGACGATCCGCACGCCGCGCCGAGTGCGTGGCAAGCCCGGCGCCGTGCGCTGCTCGCGCACGACTGGGTTGTCTATGCCAAGCCGCCGCCAGGTGGGCCCGCCCAGGTGCTCGACTACCTTGCCCGCTACACGCACCGCGTGGCGCTCTCGAACGACCGCCTGCTCGGCTGCGATGGGGGCCAGGTTCGCCTTCGGGTGCGCGACAACGAAACCGTCGGTAAACGCACGGTGAGCATGCCGACCGACACCTTCATCGGACGCTTCCTGCACCACGTGCTGCCGGCAGGCTTCAAGCGTCTGCGCCACTACGGGCTGCTCGCATGCGGTCACAAGCGTGCCCGGCTTGCCGCCGCCCGTGCGGCACTCCAGGCGCCGGCACCACGCGCGGCGGTGATCGAAGCAGCCGAGGACTTCCTCGCCCGCGTGACCGGGGCGGACCCGCGATGCTGCCCGCACTGTGGGGTCGGGCGTTGGCACACGGTCGAGATCGTCATGGCTCGCCGGTACGATCCGCCTGCGCCGGCGCCGCGCTGTCGGGATGGGCCGCCATGAACGTGCATTTGATCCGGGCTCGATCCTTGCCGATGCAGCGTCCGCACCGGCACGCGGTCGTACGCCTCCCGCGTGGTCAACGTCACCGATGCCGCAGTCCAGACGTTCGATCAGAGCTCGGTCGTGGTCGATTACGACGATGGCAGCGATCAACTGGCGAGCACCGAGCACCTGTGAATGGTCGGGCCAGGCGGCCCGCTATCCAATGTGGATGACCCGCGCGTAGAATCCCCAGTGCCACCGCCTGAGCGGCGGTTCAGTTCAACAAGGCTTATCCCTCGCGGTACGCGCCCGCGCATGGAACGACGCTTGCGGCGCGAGGGATAAACCCTATTCGTT
>JABWBN010000122.1 GCA_013360485.1 Burkholderiaceae bacterium
CGGCAAGTGCACCCGTGGCGCCTGCGCCTGCCGCGCGGCCGTTGGCACCGGTTGCCGCGCCGCCCATGTCGAACCTGGGCGACCGACCCGAGCAACGCGTGCCGATGTCCCGCCTGCGTGCCCGCGTGGCGGAGCGACTGGTGCAGTCGCAATCCACCAACGCCATTCTCACCACGTTCAACGAGGTCAACATGGCCCCGGTGATGGAGATGCGCAAGAAGTTCCTCGAGAAGTTCGAGAAGGAGCACGGCGTCAAGTTGGGCTTCATGAGCTTCTTCGTGAAGGCGGCAGTTGCGGCGCTCAAGCGCTACCCGATCCTCAATGCCAGCGTCGACGGCAACGACATCGTCTACCACGGCTACTTCGACATCGGCATCGCCGTGGGTTCGCCGCGCGGGCTGGTCGTCCCCATCCTGCGCAATGCCGACCAGATGACCTTCGCCGAGATCGAGAAGAAGATTGCCGAGTACGGCGTCAAGGCGCGTGACGGCAAGCTCGGCATCGAGGAACTGACGGGGGGTACCTTCTCCATCAGTAACGGCGGTGTGTTCGGCTCGATGTTGTCCACGCCCATCATCAACCCGCCTCAGTCGGCCATCCTGGGCGTGCATGCCACCAAGGACCGTGCGGTCGTCGAGAACGGTCAAGTGGTTGTGCGACCGATCAACTACCTGGCGATGAGCTACGACCACCGCATCATCGACGGCCGCGAGGCTGTGCTGGGACTGGTGGCCATGAAGGAAGCCATCGAGGATCCGGCTCGGCTGCTGTTCGACATCTGATAGTCGCCGACTGGCCACTGCCTCACAAACCGCAGCTGGAGATCGCCATGTCGCTGGCCGACGAACTCGCCAAACTCGATGATCTGCGTGCCCGCGGCGCGCTCAGCGATGTCGAGTTCCAACAGGCCAAGCGTCGCCTGCTGGAAGGCCCTGGGCCGGCCGCTGCTGCGGCCGATGCCGTGAGCCGGTTCCGTCGCTCGCGCAGCGACCGCTGGATCGGCGGCGTCTGCGGCGGTCTGGCAGAGGCCACGCATGTCGACAGCTGGATCTGGCGACTGATCCTGACCATCCTGCTGATCTTCGGCGGCAGCGGGCTGGTCATCTATCTGTTGCTGTGGATCTTCGTGCCTGACGCGTGAACACGATATGACCACGGCCTCATCAACGGAAACCATCTCATGAGCAAGAACTTCGACGTCGTCGTCATCGGCGGCGGACCGGGTGGCTACATCGCGGCCATTCGTGCCGCCCAACTGGGCTTCAACGTCGCCTGCATCGACGACTGGAAGAACGCGGCCGGTGGTCCGGCCCCGGGTGGGACCTGCACGAACGTGGGATGCATACCATCCAAGGCGTTGCTGCAGTCGTCCGAGCACTACGAGCATGCGGCCCGGCACTTCGGCGATCATGGCATCAGCCTGAGCGACCTGCGCATGGACGTGGCGAAAATGGTCGCTCGCAAGGACACCGTCGTGAAGCAGAACAACGACGGCATCCTGTACCTGTTCAAGAAGAACAAGGTGGCGTTTTTCCATGGCCGAGGCTCCTTTGTCCGAGCGGTGGAGGGCGGCTACGAGATCCAGGTCACGGGCGCTTCGGACGAATTGCTGGTGGGTCGCCATGTGATCGTGGCCACCGGTTCGGCGCCGCGGCAACTGCCCGCAGCGGCGTTCGACGAGGAGCGCGTGCTGTCCAACGACGGCGCGCTGCGCATCCCGGAGGTGCCGCGCAAGCTCGGCGTGGTTGGCTCAGGTGTCATCGGCCTGGAGATGGGATCTGTGTGGCGGCGCCTGGGCGCCGATGTCACGGTGCTCGAGGCTCTGCCCGGCTTCCTGGGCGCTGCGGACGACGCCGTGGCCAAGGAGGCGCTCAAGGCTTTGGGCAAGCAGGGCCTGAAGTTCGAGTTCGGCGTGAACATCACCGGCGTCAAGACGACGAAAAAGTCCGTGACCGTGGCCTACACCAATGCCAAGGGCGAGGCCACGACGCTGGAGGTGGATCGACTGATCGTTTCGATCGGCCGCGTTCCCCACACGGCGGGGCTCAAGCCAGAGGCCGTGGGCCTGCAGCTCGACGAGCGAGGTGCTGTGGTCGTCGACGAGCAGTGCCGCACGAACCTGCCCAACGTCTGGGCGGTAGGCGACGTGGTGCGCGGGCCCATGCTCGCGCACAAGGCCGAGGAAGAGGGCGTTGCCGTGGCCGAGCGCATCGCCGGTCAGCACGGGCACGTCAACTTCGGCACTATTCCCTGGGTGATCTACACATCGCCCGAGATCGCCTGGGTAGGCAAGACCGAGCAGCAGCTCAAGTCCGAGGGCCGTGCATACAAAGCGGGCAGCTTTCCGTTCATGGCCAACGGGCGGGCACGGGCGCTGGGCGATACCACCGGGTTCGTCAAGTTCCTAGCCGACGCAGTAACTGACGAGATCCTCGGTGTGCACATCGTCGGCCCGTTTGCCTCCGAGCTGATCGCCGAAGCTGTCGTGGCGATGGAGTTCAAGGCCAGCGCAGAGGACATCGCACGCATCTGCCACGCGCATCCGTCACTGAGTGAAGCAACCAAGGAGGCCGCCCTGGCGGTCGACAAGCGCACGCTCAACTTCTGATTGGTGGCCCGGGTCGTGGGGGTCCGACAGGTCTACGAAGCCACGCTGGCCGAGCGTGGATACCAGCCCGACCCGGCTCAGTTGCGGGCCGTCGACGCGCTGGAGCGCTGCGAGAACGAGTGGGCGGCCTACAAGGCGCGGCGTGGCAACGCCCTGACCAAGATGCTGGTGCGCCCGCCGATCCCTCGTGGCGTCTACATGTTTGGCGGTGTGGGCCGGGGCAAGAGCTTCCTGATGGACTGCTTCTTCCAATCGGTGCCGCTGCGCCGCAAGACACGCCTGCACTTCCATGAGTTCATGCGCGAGGTGCATCGGGAACTACAAGAGCTCAAGGGCACTGTCGACCCGTTGCAGGAGCTCGGCCGGCGCGTCGCGCGCCGATTCCGCTTGATTTGCTTCGACGAGTTCCACGTCTCCGACGTCACCGACGCCATGATCCTGCATCGGCTGCTGGAATCGTTGTTTGCCAATCGCGTGTCGATCGTCACCACCTCGAATTTTCATCCGGACGGCCTGTATCCGAACGGGCTGCATCGCGACCGCATCCTGCCGGCGATCGCCCTGCTCAAGACACACCTCGAAGTGGTGAATGTCGATCACGGCACCGACTATCGGCAGCGCACGCTCGAGCACGTGGCGCTGTATCACACCCCACTGGGCGAGATGGCCGACGCGGCGATGCGGCGTGCGTTCGACGAACTGGCCGAGGCTCGCGAAGAGAGTCCGGTGCTGCACATCGAGCACCGCGAGCTGACGGCTCGCCGCCGCGCTGGCGGCGTGGTGTGGTTCGATTTCAAGACCCTTTGTGGCGGCCCGCGCTCGCAGAACGACTACCTCGAGATCGCCCAGCAGTTCCACACCGTGCTGTTGTCAGACGTGCCGCACATGCCGCCGCGCATGGCCAGCGAGGCCAGGCGCTTCACGCTGCTGGTCGACGTGCTCTACGACCGCCGCGTGAAGCTGATCCTGTCGGCACAAGTGCCTGCCGAAGCGCTCTACACCGAAGGGCCGCTCGCGCACGAGTTCCCGCGCACCGTTTCGCGTCTGCAGGAGATGCGGTCGGCCGAGTACCTCGGGCTCGAGCGGCGCAACGTGGATACCCGGATCACCTGACATGCGCGTACAAGTCGCCATAGTCATGGGTCTACTGGCGGTGTTGGCGCTGGGATCGTCCTCCGGGGCGAAGGCGGCGGAGCCCCCCCAAGAAGCCAGGGCTCGCCTGGATGTTGCCGAACGCGAGGCTCGCCAGCGCTTCGAGCAAGACAGGCAAGTCTGCGCCGGGCAGTTCCTGGTCGAAGCCTGCCTGGAGCGCGCGCGCGAGCGATTGCGTGTCGATGTGCAGGCCATCCGCGCCGAGCGTCTTGAACTCGATGCGCGGCGCCGGCGGGAGCGGGCGCAGCAGCGGCAGGCGCGCATCGAGGCGAAGGCGGCGCAAACGCGGGAGCTGGCGGCGACGAATGCAGCAAAGGTTCAACGCAACGATGCCTTGGCTCAACCGCCTGTGTTGCAGGGGAACGTCCGACCCGTCGCCGGCGCTGCAACGGGCGAGCCCATATCCGATCGTGTGGTGTCGCTGGAGACGGCCGCTCGGCCGGTCGACGTTGAGCCCGCCCGCGCATCAAAGCATGCGCGACAACACGAGCGAGCGGCGCGTTCAGCGCAAGCACGGTCCCGTCGTGCCAGCGCGGCCCAAGCTCACCGGGAATCGGTGATGCTGCGCGAGGCGCAGCGCGGTCGCGACAAGGCGGCCGCGGCGCCCTTGCCGCTGCCGGCTGCTTCGCGCTGAGGATGCACGGCGGCTGGACCTGCGGATGTCAGGTCAGCGCCTCGACACGAACCAACGCCAACGACAGGTTGTCGCCGCCACCGCGTGCGCGTTGGCGCGCCTTGGTCACCAGCATCTCGCTGGCCTCGCGGGGCGTGAGCCCTTGAACGATGGCTCCGATTTCGCGCGGGGTGAAGTAGTGCCACAACCCGTCGCTGCAGGCCAGCAGGCTGTCGCCAATGGCGACCTGCCCCAAGTGGCCGATGGCGATTGGGGGGTCGTTCTGCGTGCCCAGACAACCCGTGAGCAAATTGCCCTGCGGGTGGCTGTTGGCTTGTTCCTCGCTGAGCTTGCCTTCGTCGATGAGCCGTTGCACGTAGGAATGGTCGATGGTTCGGCTGACCATCTCGGCGCCACGGAAGTGATAGACGCGCGAGTCGCCGGCGTGGGCGACGCAGCAATCCAGGTCCGGGCTCAAGAGAAAGGCCGCTACGGTGCTGTGAGGCTCTTCCTCGGCCGTGATCGCCGTCAGCTTGATCATGAGATGCGACTCCATGACCAGTTGTTTGAGCGTTTCTGCTGGATCGTCCTTGGTGGGCACGTAGCGCTCGAACAGCTGGCGCGCCGTCAGCACGACTTGGTCCGAGGCCTTGCGACCGCCGCTCTTGCCGCCCATTCCGTCGGCCAGCACGGCCAGCAGGCAGCCGGGCACGCGGTCGTGGGTCAGGATTTCGACCTGATCCTGCTGGTAGGCCCGATCACCCCGGTGCAGGGCGGTGGCGGCGACCAGTCGATGGGCCTGAGGGGGGGTGGCGGTCATGAGTAGGGACTATAAACTCTCAAGTCTATGGATCCGGATGCCCAACAGGAGCAGAACCACCATTCGCCCGAAAGGCGTCTGATCGAGTTGCGTATCGAACACGCCGACCTCGATAGCCTGATCGACCGTGCGGCAGAGCAGTCGCCAGTGGACGAACTGGCACTTCGGCGGCTCAAGAAGCGTCGCCTGATGCTGCGCGACATGATCGCACGGCTTGAGGGCGAACTCGACCCCCCGGAACCGGCGTGAACCGGTGCCAGCGGTGATGACCCACGACGCAGGTGCCGACGATTCCGAACTGGTTCTGGCGGTGCGCGAGGCGCTGTCGGTGCGGGGAACGCTGTCGCTGGTAGACCCGGGGTTTCGCCCGCGTGAGCAGCAGCAGCAGTTGGCCCGCGAAGTCGCACGTGCGTTGGAGGACCAGGCCACCCTGGTCGCCGAGGCCGGTACCGGTGTCGGCAAGACATTTGCCTACCTGGTACCGCTGCTCTTGTCACAACGGCGCGCCCTCGTGAGCACCGCCACCAAGAGCCTTCAGGACCAGCTCTACCTGCGCGACTTGCCGCGCTTGCGTGACGCGCTGCGCCTGCCGGTGCGCATTGCGCTGCTCAAGGGCCGCTCTAGCTACCTGTGCCTGCATCGGCTCAAGCAGTCGCGCCAGACCGCGACCCTGCCGGATCGGTTCGCGGTCCGAGCCCTGTCACGGGTCGAGCAGTGGGCGGCTCATACACGTAGTGGTGATCTGGCAGAGATCGAGGGCCTCGACGACCGCTCGCCGGTCATACCGCTGGTCACCTCGACTCGCGACAACTGCCTGGGCACGGAGTGCCCGGAGTACCGCAACTGCCATGTGGTGGCCGCACGGCGCGAAGCCATGGCCGCCGATCTCGTGGTCGTGAACCACCACCTGTTCTTTGCTGACCTGACCTTGCGCGACAGCGGTGTGGCCGAGTTGCTGCCGACGGTGGACGCCGCAGTGTTCGACGAGGCCCACCAGCTGATGGAGACCGGGCTGCAGTTCGCCGGCACGACGCTGGCCACCGCCCAGGTGGTCGACCTGTCACGCGACCTGCTCGCGGCCGGCCTGGCACACGCGCGCGGTTTGGCCGCATGGCAAGACCTTGCCGGCGGACTCGAACATGCGGCACGCGAACTGCGCCTGGCCTGCGCCGGGGCACTGCGCGATCTGCGCGGGATCATCAAGCTGCGCTGGGACGAACGCGCCGGGCAACCGGCATTCACTGCCGCCGTGCAATCACTCGCAACGGCGGCCGAGGCGGCCGGGGTTGCGGCCGAAGGCGTGGAGGGCAGCGCGCCCGACTTCACCCGGCTGGCTGAGCGCTTGCGCGCGTTGGGGGCGTTGGTGGCCCGATTTGCCGAGCCGGTTCCCGAGCAACGTGTGCGTTGGATCGACCTCGGTCCGCGAGACTCGCGGTTGGTGGAGTCGCCGCTTGACATCCGGGATCTGTTCACTCAGCAGCGTCGAGAGTCTGGGCGAGCCTGGATCTTCACCTCGGCGACCCTGGGCACCGACGATGAGCTGGCATGGTTCTGCGAGGCCGCGGCATTGGAAAGTGCGCGCAAGTTGCGCGTGGGCAGCCCCTTCGACTACCCGAACCATGCCCGCACATGGGTGCCGCCCCGCTTCCCGCGTCCGAATGAAGCCGGGCATCCCGAGGCTGTCGGGCAGTTGGCGGCAAGGCTGGCGGCCCGCCTTGGCGGGCGCATGTTTGTGTTGACCACCACCTTGCGCGTGCTGCCCGTGATAGCCCAGTCACTGGAGCTAGCACTGGCGCAGGCAGGAGCACCGCTGCAGGTTCTGGTCCAGGGGACCCACCCGAAGCGCACGTTGCTGCAGCGCTTCCTCGATGGCTCTGGTCAGGTCCTTGTCGGCTCTCAGAGCTTCTGGGAAGGTATCGACGTGCCGGGCGATGCGCTGCAGTGCGTGCTGATCGACAAGCTGCCGTTTCCGCCACCGAACGATCCGCTGGTTCAGGCGCGCTCGCGTGAGCTCGAGCGCCAGGGGCGTGACGCGTTTACCGACTACTACCTTGCCGAGGCCGCCATTTCACTCAAGCAAGGGGCGGGGCGGTTGATACGCACGGAGAGCGACCGCGGACTGTTGGTCATCACAGATCCCCGCCTGCGCCAGATGCCGTACGGCCGCCGGTTGCGTCAGGCGCTCCCGCCCATGGGAACGCTAGACACCGAGGCGGACGCCTTGACATGGCTCGATGAACTGGCAGCCACACACGCCTGAACCCGAGCCGCGCGCAGCCGGCGTCACCAGAATTGCCACCAAGCCCGTTCGGGCAGTCGCACCCCATCCTTGAGCAGACGGCTGTTTGGGAAGTTCTTCTTCAGCACCCGGTCGGCATCGTCGCGAAGTTCCTTCAAGCCCAACCTGTCATAGCTGACGGCCATGATGTAGAGCGCCTCCTCGAGGGCCGGGGCCTGTGGGTACTCCGTCAGCGCATGCTGGGCCCGGTTCGCTGCAGCCAGGTAGGCTCCGCGCCGGAAGTAGTAGCGCGCCACATGCACTTCATAAGACGCCAGGGTATTGACGATGTAGTCCATGCGCAGCCTGGCATCTGCGGCGTACTTGGACACCGGGAACTGCTCCACGAGTTGCGCAAGCGCCTGGTGGGAGTCGCGCGAAGCCTGTTGGTCTCGTTCCGACAGATCCTGGCGGGAAATGGCGTGCAGAAAGCCCAGGTTGTCGTTGAAGTTCACCAGGCCCTTGAGGTAGAGCGCGTAGTCCAGCGCCGGGCTGGAGGGGTGGTTCTTGATGAAGCGATCGAGCGTCGCCACAGCCTGCACGCGCTCGCCCGAGCGCCACTGCGAGTAAGCCATGTCCAGCATGGCCTGCTGCGCCAGCAGCGTGCCGGCCGCACGGCCTTCGATGCGCTCGAAGGTCTTGATGGCCTTGTCGTAACTGCCGCTGACCATGTCGTCGCGGGCGTCTGCATACAATCGGTCCACCGACTCGCCATCGCGGCCCTTGGGGTCAGAGCCGCAGCCAGCCAGCAGTGCGAGCGCGATTGAGACGAGAGGCGCCCACAGGCGCGGTGACGGTATCAGGCTCATCGGGTTTGGCGCCGGCAGCAGGGCCCGCGCGCATCCTGGCATCAACGATAAATCGGCGGATTCTAATGGTGCTCACACCGCAGGCCGGCCATGTGCCGGATATCGTCGAGCCCGAGATCGGCGAGCCCGGCGAGGCCGCACCCGAACGGCGTGAATCCTTGATCGGGCCACTGGGCCACGGCCAACGGCTCGACAAGTGGTTGGTTCAGCTGGTGCCCGAGTTTTCGCGCAGCTATCTGCAGACCCTGGTGGAGCGTGGTCATGTTCGGGTGGACGGCGCGCCGTCCTCGACCGCGTCGCGCAAGTTGCGCGCCGGCCAGCTGTTGCAGGTGGATCTGGTACCGACGGCACAAAGCCTCGCGTTCACCCCGCAGGCGATGCCGCTGGCCATCGTGCACGAAGACGAGCACATCCTCGTGGTCGACAAGCCTGCAGGGCTGGTGGTGCATCCGGCAGCCGGCAACTGGAGTGGCACGCTGCTCAACGGCTTGCTGGCGCACCATGGCGGCGCTGCGATGCTGCCGCGCGCCGGCATCGTGCACCGGCTGGACAAGGACACTTCCGGCCTCATGGTGGTGGCCAAGTCGCTCGAAGCGATGACGTCGCTGGTTCGGGCCATCGCAAGCCGCGAAGTGCGGCGTGTCTACTTGGCGCTGTGCCATGGCGAACCCAGCTGGGCGCACCAGGTGATTGAAGCCCCGATCGGTCGTGACCCGATCTCGCGCGTGCGCATGGCAGTCGTTCCCGGCGGGAAACCCGCGCGCACCGACATCGAGTGCCTGGCACGTAACGAGGCCGTGTCGGCAATGAGGTGCCGCCTGCACACAGGGCGCACGCATCAAATCCGGGTGCATCTGTCCCATCTGGGCTTCCCGTTGGTCGCGGATGCGACGTATGGTGGTGCCCTCGCGCTGGGCATGACCCGCCAGGCGTTGCACGCGGCGGAACTGGGGCTGGACCATCCCGTGTCCGGCGCCGCAATGGCCTGGCGCAGCCCGTTGCCCGCCGACATGGCCGCAGCCTGGGCGCGTGTGGCGCCAGAACCCGATGCGAAACCGCCGATTGGCCACGGCAACGTGGTACCGAGGTCACGCCCGAGCCCGCGCCGCGGCCCGGTCGGCAGCAAGCCGCGCTAGAATACGCCGAACCGGAGCAGGGTGGTCTCGAGTGCCGTGCAGTCTGCAGGCCACCCGAAGCGGACCGAATCGCCCGCACGTTTTTCGTGTCGTGGCATGCCGCGCCGAGGCAGCCGTGCTGCTCGCCGCCCTGACCTGATCGACAACTCCGCCTGCGGACCCGTTGCGGGTCCGTCAGCCTTGACGCCCAGACCCGTCCTGACCGGGCCTGCATAAGTTGCGGGCCGCGTGAATAGAGGTTCATGAACACTCTGGAGGCCAAGCGCGTCCTCGAGACCGCGCTGATCTGCGCGCAGCAGCCGATGCCCCTGCGCGACATGCGTTTGCTCTTCGACGAGCAAGTGGGCGTCGACACGATCCGCGCCATGCTGGACGACTTGGTCCGCGAGTGGGAAAACCGTGGTGTCGAGCTCGTCGCGCTGGCTTCGGGCTGGCGTTTCCAGAGCAGGCCCGAGATGCGTGTGTTCCTGGACCGATTGCACCCCGAGAAGCCCCCGCGCTACTCCCGTGCCACGATGGAAACGCTGGCAATCATTGCCTACCGCCAGCCCGTGACCCGCGGCGACATCGAGGACATCCGGGGCGTCACGGTGAGCAGCCAGATCGTCAAGCAGCTCGAGGATCGAGGCTGGATCGAGGTCATCGGCTACCGCGAGGCGCCTGGGCGCCCGGCGCTGTATGCCACCACCCGCCAGTTCCTGGATGACCTGGGAGTATCGGGTCTCGACCAGCTTCCCGCGATCGACGGTGCGCCCGCTGCGGTGCCGACGCCCGGGCTTGCTGACCCTGGCGGTTTGCCCGGCAGCGGCGATCCGGCCCAGGGGCAACTGCCGCTCGAAGCCGACACGCCGCCTGCGCCAGCCAACGACGTGACTCTTGTCGCTGATGAGCCTGAGCCGCCTTCACCAGCCAAACCCGTGTATGGCGAAGCCGAGTGCTGCGCAAGTGCCGAACCTGAATGTCCCGCGGAACCGGGTGCCGACCGCGACGACGCACCGACCGAACCTACCCCACCAAGCGTGCGAGCATGATCCCTGCAGAACCCGATCGGCCTGAGCTGGATACCCCCGACAACGAAGGCACACGTGGCGTGGAGACCCCCCGGCCACGGCGACGTCGCGATCGATGCCGGGGAAGAACGAGGCGGCCGCGCTGACTCCCTGCGCGACCGAGAGGGTGTGCTCGAGCAGCCCGTGACGGTAGGCCTGGTGGTAGTGCTTGGCGGCGGGCGCATCGCGGAACCGTCTCCAGAGATCGCCCCCGGGCGCGATCAGCCGGTCGAGGAGCCGGCGCAGGTCATCGTTCTGGACCGTCGCGATCAGGTCGACCAGGTCGGACTCCATCCGCTCGACCGGCACCGGCGAGCTCTCGAGCAGCCACGCGGGGTCGTAATCTCCCTCGGCGGCCCGCGCCATCGCCTCGACGATCAGCGCGTCGCCCCACTTGGGGCTCCGCTCGAACCGGCCGCTGACGTGGACCACGGTGCCCGGCTCCGCGATCGCGAACCGGGCGTCGACCTCGTCCCAGGACTTCGCCTGGACCGTCGCCGTGCGGTCCGCGATCCGCAATGACAGCCACTCGCCTCCCCGCTTGGTCGGCCTGCGGCTGCGCTCGCGGACCGCGTAGGAAGACTCGACCCGATCGCCGTCGCCGAGGGTCGCCAGCTCCTGGTGCGCCGCGCGGTCGGAGCCGGCATCCGGGAGGTCTTCGAGCTGTGGCTGCCGTGGCTCCATGACC
>JABWBN010000123.1 GCA_013360485.1 Burkholderiaceae bacterium
GCAGGCCTGGGCGAACGCCTGTGCGCCGCCACGGGCCCCACGGCGCTGCTGCTGCCGCGCCGCGGCATCCACGCCTGGGACCTGCCGGGCGAACCGATGCATGACCCGGAGGGACACCGCGCCTTCATGGACGCCATGCGCGACGCCGCGCCGCCGAACGTGGATGTGCGCGACCTGGACCTGCACATCAACGATGCGGCGTTCAGCGACGCGGTGCTGGCGATCTTTGACAACTGGCGGGCGCTCGGGCACGTGCCGCCGGCTTGCGCCAAGGCATGATCGCCCCTTCTTGCCGCCGTGCCCCTGGCGCTCGGCGGCGTGAGTCAACAATGGAGCTGAGGGATGACGGGAGTGAATCGCCGCATGGGCTGGTTGTCATGGTTGGCCGGTGCGATGGTCTGGACGGGGGCCGCGGCGCACGCCCAGGCGATGCCACCACCGAAGTCGTCGGCCAGCGCCGTGGCGCCCGGGCAAAGCATGCTGGTGCTCGATGCGTCGGGGTCCATGTGGGGGCAGATCAGCGGCCGGCCCAAGATCGAAATCGCCCGCGACGCGGTCGACCGGATGCTGGCCAGTTGGCCACAGGGGCAGCAACTGGGACTCATGGCCTACGGCCATCGCAGCAAGGGTGACTGCGCGGACATTGAACTGCTGCGCCCGCCCGGCCCCGTCGATCGCCCCAGCCTGATGCAGGCTGTGCGATCGCTGCAGCCCAAGGGCATGACACCGATCTCGGCGTCGGTGCGCCTGGCCGCCGAGCAGCTCAAGTACAGCGAGCGCAAGGCCACCGTCGTGCTGGTCTCCGATGGCGAGGAAACCTGCCAGGCCGATCCGTGCGCGGTTGGCCGACAGCTCGAACAGTTGGGTGTCGACTTCACCGCGCATGTCATCGGCTTCGACATCGCCAAGGGCAGCAAGGCAGAGCAGCAACTGCGCTGCCTGGCGTCCAGTACCGGTGGCCGCTACCTGGATGCCCGCGATGCGGCCAGCCTGAACGACGCGCTGCGCAGCGTGAGCCAAGCCCAGCCGGCGCCGAAGGTGAACGTCACGGACGGCCGCGAGTGGTTGCCCGACACGATGCTGTGGTGGGAGGCGGGCACGCAAATCGAAGGTGGCGCTCATGCGCGAGAAAGCGAGCTCGGGGTGCAGCCCCTGACCCTGAAGCAGACGGCGCGTGACTGCCAGGCCATGTGCATGCGGCACCCAGCCTGCGGCGCGTGGGTCTACAACCCGACCGGCAGCTACTTCATCGATCACCCCCGCTGCGACCTCAAGGGCACCAGCGGTGCCCTGCGTGCCGAGAAGACCGAACCTGGCGAAGGATGGGTGTCCGGCGTGAAGCCGGGCGCCCGAATCATGTACCAGCCGGTTCCGGCGCAATAGCGTCCGGAGGTGCATGAGCGCACCGGGCCGCTCCCAAGCGCGAATCCCGCAGCCCGTAGGGTAGCCTGATGAGCACGTCACCGATGGGGCGGCCGGGCCGGTCGCCGTGGCGCAGCCGTGGTGTTGTCACGGCGCTGGCTCCAAACTGAAGCCTCACCGCCCATTCAACAACCGCACCAGCCGCGCCGTCGAGCGCACGCCCAGCTTGCCGCGGATCTGGCGCAGCTGGTGGTCGACGGTGGACAGTGAGCGACCGAGTTCGCGCGCCACTTCCTTGTAGCTCAGGCCGTCGGCCACCAGGCGGGCGACGCGCAGTTCGGCCGGGGTGAGGCCGGTGAGCGCGCCGGCGGTGGGTTCGGGCTCGGGTGACGGGGCAGGGCCAGGCAGTGCGAGTGGGTGGGGTGCCGGTCGGCCCAACTGGGCCGCGGCCGCCATCAGGGGCCCGAGGCCTTCGCGGGCGAAGGCGGCGAGTTCGTCGGCGACATGGCCCACGTGGCGGGGCACGTGGCGGTGCCAGTCGGCGCACATCAGACCCACGGCGCGGCCGTGTTCGCGCAAGGGGATGGCGAGCTTGGCGGCGGTGCCCAGCTGTACCAGCGCGGTGCGCATCGCCGGGGAGAAGGTGCGGGCCTGGCTGACGTCGTCGATCCAGGCCGCGTGCTCGCAGCGCCACACCGAACGGATGGCCGGGTCGGCGGCATCGAAGCAGATGCCGCGCACCGAAGGCAGCGGCATGGCGCGGCGCACGGCTTCGGCGGCGGCCACGTAACTGCGGCCGTGGCCGTCGGCATCGACGAAGCCGCCGTAGCCGCCATCGGCTCGGTCGGCATCGAGGGTGTCGCGCAGCCACTCGGTGGCCAGGGTCCAGCAGGTCTGCGGCTCGTCCAGGTACAGCAGCATCTGCGCCGCCAGCTCGCGCCCGGGGCGCCAGCGCATCGCCGTGGGGCCTTCGAACAGGCGCCGGCGCAGCAGGCGCTGGGTGCGCAGCAACTGGTCGTCGTCCATGGCGGGTGGGGCGTGTCGCTTGCGAGCGAGTGGAGTCGTGCCAACCGTCGATTGTTCGGCCGCGGCGGCACGCGCGCCATGGGGGCTTGCGCGGGTGCGGGCGGCGTGTCGCGGGTTTTCCCGCTGCGAATCTTCGCAATGGCCCCCGCGAGCGGCGGCGCCCACACTGCGCGCCAGCACGGCTGCCGCGTGTGGCGTCAGTCCGTGCGCCCTTTCATGACGGCCCGCGGGCCAGCAAGGAGATCGACGCATGAAGACCTACGCCAACATCGTCAACGGCCGCCCGGTGCTGTCCGAGCGCACGTTCGAGTCTCGCAACCCCGCCACCGGCGAGGTGCTGGGGCTGGTGCCGCATTCCACCGCCGCGCAGGTGGCCGAAGCGGTGGCCGCCGCCAGGGCGGCCCAGCCGGCCTGGGCGGCGCGGCCCGATGCCGAGCGCAAGGCGCTGATGATGAAGGTGGCCGAGGTGATCAAGGGCAATGCCGAGTACCTGGCCGAATGGGTGACCAAGGAGCAGGGCAAGCCGTTGGGTGGCGTGGGACCCGACCAGGTGCCGGGCGCGCGCTTCGAGCTGTGGGGCTGCGAGGTGTGGACGCAGGTGCCGGCGAGCCTGGATCTGCCGGTGGACCTGGCCTTCGAGGACGACACCCGCCGCGATGAGGTGCACCGCAAGCCGTTCGGCGTGATCGGGGCCATCGCACCGTGGAACTGGCCGCTGCTCATCGCCATCTGGCAGATCGTGCCCTCGCTGCGCGCGGGCAACACGGTGGTGATCAAGCCCTCTGAGTACACCAGCATCGGCACGCTCGAACTCGTGCGCCTGATCAGCGAGGTGCTGCCTGCCGGCGTGCTCAACACCATCAGCGGGCCCGGTGAGGTGGGAGCCGCGTTGGTGGACAACCCCGGCGTGGACAAGATCATGTTCACCGGTTCGGGCGCCACCGGCGCCAAGATCGCCGCGGCGGCAGCGAAGAACCTCACGCCCACGACGATGGAACTGGGCGGCAACGACGCGGCCATCATGCTGCCCGATGCCGACCCCAAGGCGATGGCCATGGGGCTGTTCTGGGGCGCCTTCCTGAACATGGGGCAGACCTGCGCCTGCGCCAAGCGGCTGTATGTGCACGAGAGCCAGCACGATGCCGTGGTGGCGGAGCTCAAGGCGCTGGCCGAGGCCATGCCCATGGGCGATGGCTTGGCGCCGGGCACGGTGATGGGCCCGATCCAGAACCGCATGCAGTTCGACAAGGTGAACCGCCTGGTCGAGCGAGCGCGCGCCGACGGCGCCACCATCGTGTGCGGCGGCAAGCCTGTTGAGGGGCCGGGCAACTTCTATCCGCTCACCCTCGTGACCGACATCGCCGACGGTGCGCCGCTGGTGGACGAGGAGCAATTCGGGCCGGTGCTGCCGATCATCCGCTACAGCAACGTCGACGACGCCATCGCCAGCGCCAACCGGCTGGACGTGGGGCTGGGCGCGTCGGTGTGGTCGACCAATGTCGACCGCGCTCGCGAGGTGGCTTCGCGCATCCAGGCCGGCACGGTGTGGATCAACCAGCACGGAATGATCCACCCGATGGTGCCCTTCGGCGGCGTCAAGGGCTCGGGCTGGGGCGTGGAGTTCGGCGTCGACGGCTTGAAGGCGGTGACACAGCCGCAGGTGATCAGCATCCGCAAGTGAGCACCATGCGCCGGGGCCGGGTGGTGCCCGGCCCCCGACCCGCGGCGCATTTAAGGGTGAATGCGGATCGAAAATCTTGTTGACAATGAAACAATAAAGGCATCGACCGCGGGTGCACCGCGTACGCCGAAGGAGCTCCGATGAAACGAAACGCTATCGCGCTGGCCGTCTTCACGTTCGCAGCACTGTCCGGTCCGGTGCAGGCGGCCGACCCGACCCGCCTGGGTGCCGATCTCACGCCCACCGGAGCTGAAAAGGCGGGCAACGCCGACGGCAGCATTCCGGCGTGGTCGGGCAACGATGTCCAGCACAGCGGCTGGAGCTGGGGCCAGCTGCGCGGCGCGCACTGGAAGCACAAGGCCGACAAGCCGCTGTACAGCATCGACGCATCCAGCGCCGACAAGTACGCGAGCAAGCTCACGCCCGGGCAGCTTGCCATGCTCAAACAGGTCAAGGGCTATCGCATGGATGTGTACCCGTCGCGGCGCAGCTGCGGCGTGCCCGGTTTCGTGGCCGACAACACCCGCAAGAACGTGGGCACCGCCAAGGTGGGTGCCGACGGCTGGAGCCTGAAGGAGGCGGTGGTGCCCGGCTATCCCTTCCCGATGCCGGAAAACGGCACCCAGGCGATGTGGAACGCCAAGATGCGCTACCGCGGCGTGGGCATCGACTACAAGAACACCGTCACCTCGGTGTCGCCGCGCAAGGGTGGCAGCGAGTGGATACGCGCCGGCCAGGAGTTCACCGCGTTCATGCCCTGGGGCGCCAAGGGCTCGCAGCCGCTGTCCAAGCTGCCGCAGGTGGAGTACTACGCTTACTTCGCCTACAACTCGCCCACCGCGCTGGCCGGCCAGGCGCTGGCCATCGGGTTCCCGCTCGACCAGCCGGGCAGCGAGACCTTCTACTACTTCCCGGGCCAGCGCCGCGTTCGCCGCATGCCGTCGTATTCGTACGACTCGCCGCAGATCGGCATGGAGAACCAGTACACGCTCGACGAACCCTTCGTGTTCAACGGCACGATCGACCGCTTTGACTGGAAGCTGGTGGGCAAGAAAGAAATGCTGGTGCCGTACAACGCGTTCGGCGCCTACGATTTCAAGGGCAAGTGGGAAGACATCGCCAAGGCCGACTACATCGACCCAGCCTGGCGGCGCTATGAGCTGCACCGGGTGTGGGTGGTCGAGGCCACCGTCAAGCAGGGCATGCGCCACACCGCGCCCAAGCGCACCTTCTATCTGGACGAAGACAGCTGGAACCTGCTGGCCGCCGACGACTACGACGCCCAGGGCAAGCTGGCCAAGGTGCGCGAGGGCTTCTTGATCCCGGTCTACGAAACAGGCACCTGCGACGTGTCGGCCTTCGTGCAGCACAACCTCACCGAGGGGCGCTACCTGTTCGACATGCATGCCGCGGGTACCGGCACCGATGTGCGCTGGGTGACCGAAGGCACCGGGGCGCGCTTCCGCTCCGACTTCTACACCGCCGACAACCTGCGCGCCGTCAGCGAACGCTGAACCGCCGCCACAACACCACACCGAGGAGACGAGGTCATGACCCGAGACCACCGGTTGCTGCACAGGCGCGTCGCGATGGCCGCGCTGGCGGCCTGCTGCGGCACCGCACAGGCGTTCACCTTCGAGGCCGGCAACGTGCGCGGCAATTTCGACTCCACGCTCACGTTGAGCGCGGGCATGCGGTTGAAGAACCCGTCGTGTTCGCTGGTGGGTGATCTCACCTACTGCGATGCTGCCGACGTCTTTCGCTGGGGCAGCGGTGACGACGGCAACCTGAACTACCGCCGCCACGACATCTTCACCACCTACCTGAAGGGCAACCACGAGTTGCTGTTGAACTTCCCGGACAACTGGAAGTTCCTTGGCCGCGTCAACTGGCTGTACGACTTCAAGGCCGACGACACCGCACGCACGCCGCTGTCGTCCGACGCAAAGGGCGAAGTGGTGCGCGACGTGCGCCTGCTCGACCTGTGGGTGGGCAAGACGATGCAGTTCGCCGACGGCCGACGTGCCGGCCTGCGCCTGGGCAACCAGTTCCTGAACTGGGGCGAGAGCCTGTTCCTGCCGGGCGGCATCAACTCCACCAACGCGATCGACATCCAGCGGCTGTCACAGCCAGGGCTGCAACTGAAGGAAGCTTTCCTGCCAGCCCCGATGATCAACGCGTCGGCCGCGCTGGGCAACGGCGTGAGCGCCGAGGCGTACTACCAATTCCACTGGAACCGCACCAAGTTCCCGCCCGTCGGAGGCTACTGGTCGGTGGTCGACCTGTACGACAAGGGCCGCCAGCCCATCTACCTGGGGCCAGACCCGGCTTCGGCAGCCGCCATGGGCGAGCCCGAGTTCCCGTCGATCGGCTGGGCGCCGGATGTCAAGCCGCGCAACAGCGGCCAGTGGGGCGTCGCGCTGCGCTGGGAGCCCAAGGGCACGTCGGCCAATTTCGGCCTGTATGCGCTGAACTACCACGACAAGACGCCGAACCTGCAGTTCATCAACGGCCAGTCCGAGGCGCAGTGGACCTTCCTCGAGGACCGCAAGCTCTTCGGCGCGTCGGTCAGCTTCCCGGTGGGCAACTGGGCCATCGGTGCCGAGGTCTCGTATCGGCCCAAGGATGCCATCTCGCTGTCGGGTTGCTACGACCCGGCCATGGTGGGTGACAACGTCGCGGGCCTGGCGCCGGCGGCAGCCTGCAACCAGTACATCGACGGCAAGCGCTGGCAGATGCATGTGACCGGTCTGCTGAGCCTCACGCCGGGTGACCACGGTGCACTGCTCGACATGCTGGGCGCCGATACGGCCACGCTGCTGGCCGAAGCGGTGCTCATCCGCTACCCGGGCCTGAAGTCCGTCTACTATCGCAGTGCGCCCGACGGCACACCGGTGGCGCAGGTGCCTGCGGCGGGCTTGTGGGGCTGGTCCAACGACGGTGGCGCCACGGTCTACGGAGCGGGTACGCCCACCTCATGGGGCATCAACTTCGACTTCAGCTGGGTCTACGATGGCTCCATCATCCCGGGCTGGCAGGTCACGCCGGGCTTGTACTACTTCCAGGCGATGTCCGGACGCACCCCGAATCTGGCGGCTACGTTCATGAAGGGTGCGCGCGTGGCCAATTTCTACGTGCTGTTCACGCAAAATCCGGCGAACTGGCAGATCGGGGTGAACATGGCCCGCTACGGCGGTGGCAAGGATCCGTTCGACCAACCGCTGGGTGACCGCAGCTTTGTCGGTGCGTTCCTGTCACGCAACTTCTGATCTGAGCGCGCTACCGCAAACCGTCTAAATGAGCGACAACCCTCCTGGCGCATCGGGCGCGACGCCGCGCCTGGCACGCCTCGAGGCGGCGCTGTTCGCGCACCGCGGCGTCATCCTGGTCGCGCTGGCCATCCTCACCGCGGTGATGGGCTGGTTCGCCCTGAAGCTGCGCATGGATGCCGGCTTCGAGAAGCAGTTGCCCGTCGGGCATGAGTATGTCCAGACCTTCCGCACCTACCGCGACGAGCTGATCGGTGCCAACCGGCTCACGGTGGTGGTGCGGGCACGCCAGGGCACCATCTGGACCCGCGAGGGCCTCACGCGTCTGCACGACGTGACCCAGGCGGTGATGTTCCTGCCGCATGTGTCGCGCGGCAGCGTGACCTCGATGTGGACGCCCAATGCGTTCGTCAACGAGATCACCGAAGAGGGTTTTCGGGCCGATCCGCTGATTCCCGGCACCGTCACCCCGGCGGGCCTGGACGAGGCCACCATCGCCGGCATTGCCCGCACCGCCAGCCAGGGCGGGTTCGTCGGTTCGCTGGTCGCACGCGACCAGGCTGGCGCCATGATCACCGCCGAGCTCAACGAGTTCGATGCGGAGGGCCGGCAACTGGACTACGTGGCCTACAACGCCGTGCTCGAGGCCATGCGTTCCAAGCACGAGGATGCCGGCTACGAGGTGCAGATCATCGGTTTCGCCAAGCAGATCGGCGACATCGCCGATGGTGCGGCCGCGGTGCTCGAGTTCTGCGCGATTGCGCTTGTGCTCACGGCTGCTGCGGTGTGGTGGTACAGCCGGTCGTGGCAGTTCACGCTGCTGCCGGTGCTGTGCTCGCTGGCCTCGCTGGTCTGGCAGTTCGGCACCCTGCGGCTGCTGGGGTACGGGCTCGACCCGCTGGCGGTGCTGGTGCCCTTCCTGGTGTTCGCCATCGGCGTGTCCCATGGGGTGCAGCAGATCAACACCATCGTGCGCGAGATCTCCCTGGGCAAGTCGGCCGAGGCCGCGGCGCGGGCCAGCTTCTCGGGCCTGCTGGTGCCGGGCACGCTGGCGTTGGTGACGGCCTTCGTCACCTTCATCACACTGCTGCTGATCCCGATCCCGATGGTGCGCGAGCTGGCTGTCGCTGCCGCGCTGGGCGTGGCCTACAAGATCGTCACCAACCTGGTCATGCTGCCGCTGGCGGCCTCGTATGCCAACGTGGGGCAGGCCTACGCCCAACGCCAGATGCAACTGCGCGAGGCGCGGGCGGGTTGGCTGCGGCGGCTGGCCCGAGTGGCCGAGCCGCGACCGGCGGCCATGGTGCTGGCACTGGCTGCCGTGGTGTTCGCACTGGCCTGGGGCTATGCGCGGGACCGCGTCGTCGGCACGCTGGAGCCAGGGGCACCGGAATTGCGCGCCGAGGCGCGGTTCAATCGCGATGCGGTGTCCATTGCCTCGAGCTACGACATGGGGCTGGACTGGCTGACCGTGGTGTTCGAGGCCGCGCCCGACTCATGCGAGGCGGTGGCGGTCGGCCAGCACCACGACCGCTTCGCCTTCGCGATGCGCCCGGTGCCTGGCGTGCTGTCGATTGACTCGTTCTCCACGCAGTTGCGGCAGTACAGCGAGGGTTACAACGAAGGCAACCCGAAGATGGCCGTGGTGCCGATCGACCCCGCCAACTACTCGGCTCTGTCGTTCGAGGTGGCACGGCTGCCGGGCACCATGCGCAAGGACTGCAGCATGACCGCCGCCCACCTGTACCTGGCCGACCACAAGACCCGGACGATCGACGGTGTCATCGCTGCGGCCAAGCAGTTCCGCGAGCAACAGCCGCTGCCCGGCGTGACGATGCGCCTGGCTGCCGGCAACGCGGGCGTGCTGGCGGCCATCAACGAGGAGGTGGCCACCAGCGAGTTGCCCATGATGCTGTACGTGTACGCCGTCATCGTGCTGCTGGTGTTCGGGGTGTATCGCGATTGGCGCGCGGTGCTGGCCTGTTGTCTGCCGCTGACGGTGGGCACCTTCGTGGGCTACGCCTTCATGAAGGCGCAGGGCATCGGCCTGACCGTGGCCACCCTGCCGGTGATGGTGCTGGCTGTGGGCATCGGCGTCGACTACGCGTTCTACATCTACAACCGCCTTCAGCTGCACCTGAGCGCCGGGCAGCCCATCGTCAAGGCGGTCGAGCATGCCTTGCTGGAGGTGGGCGTGGCGACCATCTTCACCGCCATCACCCTGGCGGTCGGCGTGGCCACCTGGTCGTTCTCGGAGCTGAAGTTCCAGGCCGACATGGGCCAGTTGTTGGCGTTCATGTTCATGGTCAACATGGTGATGGCGATGACGGTGTTGCCCGCGTTTGCCGTGTGGATCGATCGGCTGGTTCCGCGGCGGCAGCCGGTGCGCGCCTCGGCGATGTTCCATTGAAGGGGCCGGCCATGTTGCAACGCGGGCGAAGGTGCGACGGTGCGCGGTTGGCGGCTGTCCTGTGGCTGGGACTGATCGCCTCGGGCCAGGCGGCCGATGGTGCGGCCAGTGCGCCTGTGGCTGGACCGAACGCCACCGCTGCGGCCGATGCGCTGCGCACGGTGCGCCCGCAGGTCGTGGCCGCCAGCCCAGGTGCCACCCAGGCCCTGATGCTCGGGCTGGCGCGCGCTGGAACGCGAGCCGTGGCGGTAGGCGAGCGCGGCGTCGTGCTCGAGATCGAAGGGGGCACGTCGCGGCAGGTGGCCGGTGTGCCGATGGATGCCACGCTCACGTCGGTGCACTTCGTCGACGCCGAGACGGGCTGGGCGGCAGGCCACTGGGGCGCCATCCTGCATACGACGGACGGCGGCCGGCACTGGGCGCCGCAGCGCACCGATCTGTCGCAAGATCGCCCGCTCTTCGCGGTCCACTTCCTCGATGCCCGCCACGGCGTGGCGGTCGGCTTGTGGTCGCTGGTGCTGGTCACCGCCGACGGTGGGCAGACCTGGGAAACGGTCACCATGCCCACGCCGCCGGGCGCACGCAAAGCCGACCTGAACCTGCTCGGCCTGTTCGCCGACGGCGCCGGCCGGCTGTGGGCCACCGGCGAGCGCGGCCTGGTTGCGGTCTCCGACGATCGCGGGCGCAACTGGCGCTATGTGAGCACCGGTGCCAAGGGCTCGCTGTGGTGTGGCATCGCCCTGGCCGACGGCGGCCTGTTGGTCGCCGGGCAGCGCGGGGCGCTGTGGCGCAGCGACGATGGTGGCCAGAACTGGCGCAGCCTCGACAGCGGCGGGCGCAGCTCGATCACGGCCCTCGCGTCGGCCGGCGACCAGGTGATCGCCGTAGGTTTGGACGGCTATTACGCGGTCAGCAGCGACGGTGGCCGCAGCTTCGCTGCACAGCCGCGGCCGGACCGCCTCTCGCTCACCGCCGCGGTGCCTAATGGTGCCGGTGGCTGGTGGCTGGGCAGCCGTGCGGGCGTCGTTTCGCAGGCCGCAGCAAGCCCTGCCAATGCGGCATCGGCGCCGCGCAAGCCCTGACCACGGCGCCTCAGCCCGCTGTCGTCATCGCCTCGATCTGCGACTGCAACTCAAGCCAGCGCTCCTCCAGCATGGCCGTCTCGGCGGCGATGTGGTTCAGGCGCCGGCCCGCGTCGGCGATCTGCAGTCCGCTCATGCCCGGGACGGCGAGTGTGCCCTCGATCTCGGCGCGCTCGGCGGCGAGCCGCTCGAGCCGCTCGTCGATGCCCTGGATCTCGATGCGCAGCGGCCGGGTGCGGCTGGCCAGCGCGGCACGGGCCTGCGCGGCCTGCTTGCGATCGTCCCGCCTGGCGCCGGCGGTTTCGGTGACCGTGCTGGGGGC
>JABWBN010000124.1 GCA_013360485.1 Burkholderiaceae bacterium
CTGGGCCCGGCCTGCCGGGAGCGCACTTCCGGCGGGGCCCGGGTGCTGGGCGTGCACCTCGAGGGGCCTTACATCAGCCCCGGCAAGCTCGGTGCCCAGCCCGACCATGCGCGCACCGGCTCGATGGACGAACTGCGGCGCCTGCATGCCCTGGCACCCGTCCGGCTGATCACGCTGGCACCCGAGTTGCCCGGCGCGCTCGACTGGATCGCCGCATTGGCGGCCGAGGGCTTCCGGGTGCAGCTCGGCCACAGCGCCGGCAGCTACGAGGACGGCGTGGCTGCGCTCGAACGTGGTGCCAGCGGCTTCACCCATCTGTACAACGCGATGTCGGGGTTGCACCACCGAGCACCCGGCATGGCGGGCGCCGCGCTGGCCCATGCCCGCTATGCCGAGATCATTCCCGACCTGCTGCATGTGCACCCCGGCGCCATCCGCGCCGCGCTGCGTGCCATCCCGTGCCTGTACTGCGTCACCGACTCCACCGCCGCCGCCGGCATGCCCGACGGCGACTACCGGCTGGGCAGCCACACCGTCACCAAGTGCATGGGCGGAGTGCGCCTGTCCGATGGCACGTTGGCAGGCAGCACCCTCACCATGGACCAGGCCCTGCGCAACCTGGTCGGACTGGGGCTGGAGATCGAGGACGCCTCGCGCCGCACCGCCACCCATGCGGCCGACTTCCTGGGCCTGCACGACCGCGGCCGGCTCGAGCCCGGCGCATGGGCCGATGTGCTGGTACTCGACCCGTCGCTGCAGTTGCAGCGCGTGATCATCGAAGGAGAAGAGATTGACCTCTCGGATGCTGGCTGAGGCCCGCGAGGCCCCGGCTGCAGTGGCCCGCGCATTGGCGGCCGACGGCGATGCGATCGCCACGCTCGCCGCCTCGCTGCGCGCCGAACCGCCCAACGGCGTGTTGACGGTGGCGCGCGGCAGTTCGGACCATGCCGCTCACTACATGGGTTACCTGGCGATGGCCCGCCTGGGCCGGCTCGTCACATCGCTGCCGATGTCGTTGATCACGCTGTACTCGACGCGCCTGCCTGGCCAGGGCTTGCTGTCGCTGGCATTCTCGCAGTCGGGCCAAAGCCCGGACCTGGTCGACCCGCAGCGCTACCTGCAGGCCAACGGGGCTCGCACGGTGGCATTGGTCAACGACACACAGTCGCCGTTGGCACAGGCATCTCAATGGGTGCTGCCGCTGCATGCCGGTCCCGAGGCCAGCGTCGCCGCAACCAAGAGCTACATCGCGCAGCTCGTCGCCTCGGCGCGACTGGTGGCCGCCTGGCAGGCCGACCCCATCCTGGACCATGCCATCGAGCGCCTGCCGGGCGACCTGTACACCGCCGCCTGGCTGGACTGGTCGCCGATGGTGCAGGCACTGGCCGGAGCCGACCGGCTGTTCGTCATCGGACGCGGCCTGGGCCTGGCCATCGCCATGGAAGCCGCATTGAAGTTCAAGGAAACCTGCGGCATCCAGGCCGAGGCCTTCTCCGGCGCCGAGGTGCGCCATGGGCCGATGGCCCTGGTCGACGACGGCTACCCGCTGCTGGTCTTCGCGCCACGAGGGCCGGCCCAGGCCGACCTGCTGGCGCTGGCCGACGACATGCGCGCCCGCGGTGCCAGCGTGCTGCTCGCCGCCCCCGCCGGCACACCCGGCGCGCAGTTGCCACTGGCACCGGCGGCCACCGACGACCTGGACCCCATCACCGCGATCCAGAGTTTCTACCCGGCAGTGGAGGCACTGGCCCGCGCTCGCGGCCGCGACCCCGATGCGCCGCGGCATCTGAGCAAGGTGACGCGCACCCATTGACGCACGCCGCCCAGTGCCGCCCATTCATCCCCCATGCCCCTGCTTCGCATGCCCAACAGCGCCTTCCACCCCGGCCACCTGGTCATGGTCGACATCCCCGGGCGCACGCTCGACTCCGACACGGCGGCCTTCCTGCGCCGCCACCACATCCGCGCGGTGTGCCTGTTCCGGCGCAACCTGGGCACCGAAGCCGAAGTGCGCCGGCTCATCGCCGATCTCCACGACGTGCTGGGGCCGCATGCCCTGATCGGCATCGACCAGGAAGGCGGTTCGGTGGTGCGTGCCACCTTCCTGCCGCAGGCACCGGCGGCGATGGCGCTCGGCGCAATCGACGACGAGGCAGTGGCCGAAGCAGTGGGTGCGGCCGTGGCGCGGGGCCTGCGCTCGCTGGGCATCAACTGGAACTTCGCGCCGGTGCTCGATGTCAACAACAACCCGGCCAACCCGGTGATCGGCGAGCGCAGCTTCGGTGCCGATCCCGCCCGCGTGTCGCGCCTGGCCGCCGCCTGGATGCGCGGCAGCCTGCGCGAAGGCGTGGCCTGCTGCGTGAAGCACTTTCCCGGACATGGCGACACCCATGTCGACTCGCACCATGCACTGCCCATGGTGGACAAGTCGATGGCCGAGCTCGAAGCACTGGAACTGCTGCCGTTTCGGATGCTGCTCAGCGGACCCGACCCGGCACCAGCGGTGATGACCGCGCACATCGTCTACCCCCGCATCGACGCGAACCACCCGGCCACGCTGTCGCGCCCGCTGCTCACCACGGTGCTGCGCGAGGCCATGGGCTACGACGGCGTGGTCATCACCGACGCCCTGTTCATGAAGGCCGTCCACGAGCGCTGGGGCCATGCCCGGGCTGCCGTGATGGCATTGCAGGCCGGCGCCGACATGCCGCTGGCGCAGGGCAGCGTGCACGAGCAATCGCTGGCGGTGCAGGCCATCGAAGCGGCCCTGCGCGAGGGCGATCTGATGCCCGCGCAGGTGTTGCGGGCGCAGGCCAGGTTGCAGGCGTTGTCGCAGCGCTTCCCGGTCGCACCGCGGCCCTACCCCAGCGACGAACGCGCCGCGGACGACGTGCTGATGCGACAGGCCTGGGCCCGTGGCCTGCGCGCACTGGGCGGCGCCACGCCTCCGGCCCTCGACCAGCCGCTGGAAGTCGTCACCCAGGCCAGCGTGGCCAGCGACGGCGTCTCGGAGGCCGGCGTACCCGCCGATCGGGTGGCCGCGCTGTTCGCCCGTCATGCCGATGTCCACCTGCGCACCGTGCCGGACCTCACCGATCCCGCGGCCCTCGAATCGCCCCCCGGCTACACGGGCCGGCTGCGCGTGCTCGTGTCGAACCAGCGTCGACGCTACCCCGCCGCTGCCGCCGGGTGGCCGGTGGACCTGCACCTGGTGCTGTGGAACCCGTTCCAGGCCGAGGACATCGCCGCCCCCGCTCTGGTGAGCTGGGGCTATGCCGAAGGTGCGCTGGATGCCGTGCGTCGATGGCTGGCCGGCGAACTCGACGTGGGCACCGGACTGCCGGTGCCGTTGTGCATTCATCCCCGCCCCGCTCCATGACCTCCCTCGGAACTCCTCCTGCCCCAATCCGCTGGGTGCCCAGCCTCTACTTCGTTCAGGGGCTGCAGTTCTTCGTCGTCATGTTGATCGCGGGACTGATGTTCAAGAACATGGGCGTGCCCAACGACGAGATCGCCCGCTGGACCGGTGTGCTCGGTCTGGCTTGGGCCTTCAAGCCGTTGTGGAGCCCCTTCCTCGAGCTGGCGCCGAGCAAGAAGCAGCTCGTCGTGGCGTTCCAATTCACGGGCGCCGTCGGCCTGGCCCTGCTCGCCCTGGCCGTGCAGCTGCCCATGTTCTTCGCTGCCAGCATCGCCGTGCTGTTCGTGCTGGCCTACACCTCGGCCACCCACGACATCGCGTGCGACGGCCTGTACATGGCCAGCCTGAGCCCGCGCCAGCAGGCAGCGTATGCAGGCTGGCAGGGTGCATTCTTCAATGCGTCGAAGTTCCTCACGCTGGGTGGGCTGCTGGTGCTGGCCGGTCATCTCGAGCGCCGCGTGGGCGTGCACCACGCCTGGTCGGTGATCTTCGTGCTGTTGGCGGGGCTGCTGGCCGCGCTGGCCGCCTACAACGCCTGGGCGCTGCCGGCCGGCGGCAACGCCAATGTGCGCACCGCCGACGCACGCGACGCGCGCGCCGTGCTCACCACCCTGGGTCGCGTGCTGCGGGCCTTCCTGGCCAAGCCAGGCATCGCCTTGGCCATCGTGTTCATCGTGTTGTTTCGCCTGGCCGAGGGCCAGGTGCAGACCATCGGCCCGCTCTTCCTGATCGAGACTCGCGACCGCGGCGGCCTGGGTCTCACCACCGAACAGGTCGGCGGCATCTATGGCACTGCCGGCACGGCGGCATTCCTGGTCGGCAGCATCCTGGGCGGCACCTTCACGAGCTGGCTGGGCCTGCGGCGCGCCATGCCGTGGCTGATCGTCGCCATGGCCATTCCCAACGTCGTGTTCTGGTACCTGGCGGCCGTGCGCCCCGAGCATCTGGCCCAGACCGGCGTGGCTGTCGCTGTCGAGATGTTCGGCTACGGTTTCGGGTTCGTCGGCATGATCCTGTACATCATGCAGGCGGTCGCGCCGGGCACCTACCAGACCGCCCACTATGCGCTGGGCACCGGTGTGATGCAGTTGGGCTTCATCCTGTCCAAGACGGTGAGCGGCGACATCCAGGTGGCCCTGGGCTACGAGCGGTTCTTCCTGTGGACGATCGCCTGCGGGGTGCCGGCCTTTGTCCTGATGTGGTTCGTGCGCCTGCCCGATAGCGCAGCGAGGGACGCGGCTCCGGCTCCGGCGCAGGCCGACCCCGCATGATCAGCGCCTTGGTGGTCGCCGCACCGGCCGCGGTGCTGCCCGCAGCCCTGTACTTCGAGGATTTCGGCGATGCCGACGCAGCAGCCCTGGCCGTTGCCGGCTGGCAGGTGCGCAGCGCGGGCGGCCATCCAGGCGTGCCCGGAGCGCGCTGGGCGAGCGGGGGCGTCTCGATCGTGGACGACCCGAATCGCCCAGGCAACCGCCTGCTGCAGCTGCAGGCGAGCACCGATGGCACACCAGCAGGGACGGAACAGGCGCAGATCTGCCAGCGCCGCAAGTTCCTGTGGGGCACCTACGCAGCGCGCGTGCATCTGGCGGACGAACCCGCGTCGGGCGCCGATGGCGATCCAGTGATCCAGGCCTTCTACGCGGTGAGCCCGCTGCGCTATGCCTACGATCCACAGTTCAGCGAAGTCGACTGGGAGTACCTGCCCAACGGCGGCTGGGGCAGCCCGGCCACGCGCTTGTACGGCATTTCGTGGCAGACCGTCCAGGTCGAACCCTGGCAGGCTCACAACAGCGCGCACGAGCGCCCGGGGTCGCTCCAGGGCTGGCACACGCTGTCGATGCAGGTGCGGCCCGATGCCGTGCGCATGTTCGTCGATGGTCGCCTGCACGCGCGTCATGGCGGACGCAACGTGCCGGTGGTGCCGATGGCGCTGGCCTTCAACCTGTGGTTCTCGCCGGGCGGATTGCTCCCGGCCTCGGCGGTGCCGCGCACCTGGCGCATGCAGGTGGACTGGGTGTTCCATGCCGCCGGCGAGGTGTTGACGGCGCGCCAGGTACGGCAAGCGGTGCAGCAGCTGCGCCATGGAGGCATCGCACGCATGGACACCGTGCCCGAGGCGCAACCGCCCCTGGAGTCGCGCTGCGACTTCTGATGGCACGGGGCACGAACTGGCTACGGGCGGCAGCCGTACCCGCGAGTCAGGCTGCTGAATGCTATATCGCGTTGAGCTCGGCCACGAAGTCGTAGGTATCGCCGCGGTAGACCGACTGCGACAACTCGATTGCCCGGCCATCGCGCAGGTAGCCCAGCCGCTCGACCAGCAGGCCCGCATCGCGTGGGCGCGCTTCCAGCAAACGCGCCTGGTCATCGCTGAGCAGCAGCGCATGCAGGCGTTGCAGCGCACGCACGGGTCGATGCCCGGCGCGATCGAGCGCTTCGTACAACGAGTCGCCCACCGCATCGAGCGAAGGCAGCGCATACGCGGCGATGGTGCAAGTCTCGATCGACATCGGCGCATCGTCGGCGAACCGCAGCCGGTTGAAGCGATACACCAGCGTGCCCGGGCTCATCGCGAGCTTGAGCGCCTCTTCGGGTGTCACCGTGCCGGCCGCCTTCTTCAGCCACTGGCTGCGCGGCGTGCGTCCGCGCGCGCGCATGTCCTCCGAGAACGACGTGAGCTTGGAGAAGTTCTTGTCGATGCGCGTGCACACGAAGTTGCCCGAACCCTGGCGCCGCTCGAGCAGGCCTTCGTCGGCCAGGCCGTCGATGGCTTTACGCACGGTGATGCGCGACACGTTCAGATCGGCGGCGAGTTGCCGCTCCGACGGCAGCGCCTCGTCTGGACTGAGGATGCGTTGGACGATCGCATCGCGCAGCGCATGCTGCAACTGGATATACAGCGGCTGGGGGCTGTGGGGGTCGAGCGTGCGCAGGATCTGCGCCAGCGCTGCTCCCGGGGGCGCCTCGGGGGTCATCCGTTTGGTTTGCGTCTGTGCGTGGGCGGCTTGTACCCTGGGCCGCAATCCGGGAATGCGGAACCTGCAGGATCTCAGTACCACTATCGTACCAGAACGGCCCGCGGGCCCGGGCCTCCGAGTCCTTTGGAGAACCCACCGCCCGAAGTGCTGGGCAGGGCTGCGGCTAGGGGTTAACGGGTAGACCGCAGCCCGCAAGTGGTAGTATAGTGGTACGTATCCACTTAGAACCACGCGGCGCCGTGCCGCACATCCCACCGGCTGCGGCATGGCGCGCAGCCCCACTCGACGAGGAGCACATGAAGGCAACCCTGACCCCCATCGCCACGGCTGTCGCGTTCGCGCTGTCGGCCCTGCCTGCGCTGGCCCAGCAGGCCGCACCGGCCGAATCGAAGGTGATCGTCACCGGCATTCGCGCCGCTCTGGAGAGCTCGCTGAACCAGAAGAAGGGCTCGGAGTCGCTGGTCGAGGTGATCACCGCGGAAGACGTGGGCAAGATGCCCGACAAGAACGTGGCCGACTCGCTGCAGCGGTTGCCGGGCGTGAACATCGCCACGGCGGGTGGCAGCGAAGGCGGGTTCGGCGAAAACGACCGCGTCAGCCTGCGCGGCACGCCCTCTTTCATGACGCTGACCACGCTCAACGGTCATACCGTCTCCAGCGGCGACTGGTATGTCGAGAACATCACCGGTGGTGGCCGCAGCGTCAGCTACTCGCTGTTTCCCTCGCAGCTGATCGGGCGGGTCACGGTCTACAAGACCTCCCAGGCCAACCTGGTTGAAGGCGGCGGCGTGGGCACGGTGGACATCGAGACCCGCCGGCCCCTGGGCTTCCGAGCACCGCTGACGCTCATGGGATCCGTCGAGGCCGCTTACACGCAGGCCTCCGGCAAGGCCGACCCGCAGCTGTCCGGGCTGGTGAGCTGGCGCAACGACTCCGGCACCGTGGGCGTGCTGGTGCAGGCCTTCGACGAGAAGCGTCAATTGCGGCGTCAGGGCCAGGAGTTCCTGTGGTGGGACAAGGTCGACACCTGGTTTGCGCCGGCCTGGGTGGCGGCGAACCCCGAAGTCAAGGGCAAGAACATCTCGCTGCTCACCGGCTCGGTGCTGTTCCAGCAGGAACGTCACCGCCGCGGCGGATTGGTCGACGTCGAGCTCAAGCCCACCCGCGACCTGCGCATGGACCTGAGCCTGTTCTCCAGCAAGATGAACGCGGACAACATCAACGCGAACTTCATGCTCTCGCCCTACCAGGTGCTGTCGAACAATTGGTCGGGTGACGCCAACAGCGCCGTGCCCAGCAGCTACACCATCACGGGCAACACGATCGCGCAACTCGCGTTCCCGGCCACCTGTCCGGTGGCCGACTGCTCGAAGATGGGTGCCTCGGTGCAGGACGTGATCTCGCGCCCAGGTTCCTACAACTCCAGCACCTTCGCCAACCTCGACCTCGAGTACAAGGCTACGCAGAGCCTGTCCTTCAAGGGCAAGCTCGGCCGCACCGAAGGCAAGGGGCACGCCCGCGACTACGGCTACGAGGTCTGGAACGCATACGCCGGCAACAGCATCACGCTCAACGGCCTGTCAGCTCCCGCCACGGTCACCGTGGACAACGCGGGCACGTTCTCGCCGCGCACGGGCGCTGACTTCTTCGGCGGCTGGGCGTCGGACGTCACCTCCACCGACCGCGAGGACTACGGTCAGGTCGATGGTGCGCTCAAGCTCGAATCCGACACCTTCCACACGCTGCGCTTCGGTCTGCGCAGCGCCACGCACAAGCGCTCGCTGCAATGGCTGCAGGGCACGCTGGCCACCGGCGCGGGCAGCCTGGCCAACGCGCCCACGGGCGGTCTGACGCGCTTTCCCGGGGCGCCACTGCCCAACATGCTCGACGGCGCCTGGACGTTCACCGCCGATTCCGTCAACGCCTGGGGTAATCGGTTCGTCAGCTTCGCCAACCATGCCTACCAGAACGAGTTCGTGATCCGCGAGCGTGCCAACTCCGCCTACGCGATGAGCGAGTTCGCGTTCGGCAAGCTCACCGGCAACGCGGGCGTGCGTCTGGTCAAGACCGACGTGCATGTGGAGAACGGCTCGCCCAACACGACCTGGAAGCCCGTGGTCACCGACAACAGCTACAGCGACGTGCTGCCCAGCCTGAACCTGCGCTACGAGCTGTCGCGCGACCTGATCGGACGTGCCGCCCTCAGCCGCACACTGGCGCGCCCCGAAATCGGCTCGCTGGGCGCCTTGAGCCTGCAGGACATCCAGCGCACCGGCAGTGGCGGCAACCCGTCGCTCAAGCCGGTGCTGTCGAACAACCTCGACCTGGGCCTCGAGTGGTACTTCGCGCCCAAGGCCATGCTCAGCGCCAGCGTCTTCGCGCTCGACATGAAGTCCTACGTGACCTACGGCTCCTATGTGGCCAACTTCTACAACCAGGCGGCCAACGCGGTCACCCCGTACAACATGAGTGCCGCGGTCAACACCACCGCCGAAGTGCGTGGCCTGGAACTGGCGTACGCGCAAGCCCTGGCAGGCGGCTTCGGCGTCAACGCCAACTACACCTACGCCGACGGCAAGGAGACCGGCAAGGTGCCCGGCTCGGCCTGTGCCAGCACCGGCAACTGCCGCATGCTGGGCAACTCCAAGAACGTCTACAACCTGGGCGCGTACTACGAGGACGACCGCTTCAACGTGCGCGTGGCCTACAGCTACCGCTCGGACTTCCTCAACGGATTGAACCGCAACAGCGCGATCGTGCAGACCGGCGTGGGCACGGTGTCCGCCGCATTGGGCTACAAGATCAGCAACCAGTGGCAGCTCTCGCTGGAGGGCAAGGACCTGAACGACCCGGTGCTCAAGTCCTACGCCAGTTCGCCCGACCAGCCACGCGCCTTCTACAAGAACGGCCGCCAGTTCTACCTGAGCCTGCGTGCAACGATGTGAGTACAAACTGACAGGAACACGGACGCTGACCAACGGGACAACGACGCAGCGAGCAAACTATCTTTGCATGGCGGACTCACACCTGGAGTGGCACCGGTGCATCATTGGCACCTGCCACCAGAAAGGAGCCCCGCCATGCGAGTCATGCTGGCCACCCTGTTCCTGCTGGCCACCCTGGCCAGCCCCACCGCCGCCCTGGCGGCCAGTGCCGAGGTGAAGTTCATCGATCCGCAGAACTACACCGACGCACGCGACGCCAACCGGCGCCGCGAAGATGTCCTCCAGTCGCTCGAGTCCCATCTCAAACAACTGGCTGCCGAGCACCTGCCCCAGGGCCAGAAGATCACGCTGGAAGTTCTCGACGTGGACCTGGCTGGCGATGCCTGGCCCCGCGTCCGGTTCAGCGAAGTGCGGGTGCTGCGGGGCAGCGTCGACTGGCCACGCATCGATCTGCGCTTCACCCTTACCGAGGGCGAGCGCGTGATCGCCAGCGGCACTGAACGGATTGCCGACGTGGCCTATCAGCTGCACGGGGCACCCGGACTCGGCGCACGCGACCTGCCCTACGAGCACCGCATGCTGGAACGCTGGTTCCGCGAGCGCTTCTCGGGCAAACCTTGATCTGACCCCCGGTTGCCGCCCATTTCGGGGGATCCGCATCGGCGCCATGGGCGTAGGATGCAAAGCGTTCCTGGCGAAGAATCGACCGCACCAATGGGCGGAATCCGGAACCCGTTACCGGCGCCAGAGCCCACAAGCCCGGATCGATCCACCACGATCGAGCCGGCACCGCAAGGCCACCCTCGGGTGGCCTTGTCTTTTTGCCCTTTGCAGGTGAGCGCGTTGTCCTGGTGCGGCGCGGCGCACTTTTGGCTCGGCGATGGCTTATGCTGCGGTCAACGCCTACAGTTGGAGCACCGCCTTGGCGACCCCGAACTACTCGTACGAGAAGCGTCAGCGCGAGCTGGCCAAGAAGCGCAAGGCCGAAGAGAAGCGGCAGAAGAAGCAGCATCAGCGTGGCACGGACGGCGGCCCGGCACCCGACGATGGTGCTGACAACACCGCGGCCGACAGCGACACCGCACCCGACGCCACGCCGCCGCAGCCGCAGGCCTGAGAGCCTGTCGCCGGTGCAGCAGTCCATCGCGGGGCGATTCGGCAGCTGCTTCGCGGCCGTGCCAAGATCGGCGGTCGTCCGACCCACCGCTGCAACCGCATGCTCCTCATCCGCTCCCGGCCACGCCGCATCGCGTGGCCCCTCGCATGGCCGCGTTTGGCGCTGCCCGTTCTGGTGGCGGGCGCCCTCCTGGCCATCGGAACCGCTCGCGCCGCTGATACGCCCACGCCGCAGCCCGCGGCATCGTCGGCACGCCCGGCCCTGACCGTCACCACGGTCGTCCCCCAGCGCATCGACTGGCCGCAACGGCTGTCTGCTGCCGGCAACATTGCCGCCTGGCAGGAAGTGGTGATCGGCTCCGAGCTCGCCGGGTTGCGCCTGGTCGAGGTGGTGGCTCAGGTCGGCGATCGGGTGCGCCGTGGCCAGCTCCTGGCGCGCCTTTCCACCGACATGATCAACGCCGAGCTTGCCCAGACGCGCGCCGGCCTGGCCGAAGCGCAGGCGCTGCTGGCCGAGGCGCAGGCCAACGCCGACCGGGCGCGCGAACTGCAGCCCTCGGGGATGATCAGCTCGCAGCAGGCGCAGCAGGCCATCACCGCTGAACAGGCCGCGCGCGCCCGGCTGGCCTCGCTCCAGGCGCGGCTTCAGGCCGACGAACTGCGGCAGGATCGTC
>JABWBN010000125.1 GCA_013360485.1 Burkholderiaceae bacterium
CGCGATGCTGGGCGCTACCGGTGCCACAGCCGGCATGCCGGCATGGGCGTGGCTGGTGCCGCTGGGCCTGCTGCTGCTGGCCTACCCGCTGCGCGCCTGGCGCGACGCGCCGCTGTTCCCGACACCGGCGCACGCGCTGGACGGTGCAGCGCAGCGCATCGAATTGAAACCGGGCGACCGCGTGCTCGATGCCGGTTGCGGGCTGGGGCATGGGTTGAAGGCGCTGTATGCGGCGTGGCCACAGGCGCGCGTCGAGGGCATCGAGGCCAGTTGGATGCTGCGCCTGGGGGCCGCGCTGCGCTGTCGGCATGCCCGGGTGCGCCAGGGCGACATGTGGCGGCTGAATTGGGGCGGCTACCGCATCGTCTACTTGTTCCAGCGCCCCGAATCGATGGAACCGGCCTGGCGCAAGGCCTGCGCCGAGATGGGGGCGGGCAGCTGGCTGGTGAGCCTGGAGTTCACCGTTCCCGGCGTACCACCGACCGGCATGGTGCAAGCGCCGCAAGGGCGGCGCGTGTGGTTGTACCGGATCGGTGATGTGCAGCAGGCCAGGCTCAATGCGGCGGCTGGCGCGCCGATAACCCTCGCAGAACGCGCCCCGGGCCACCGCCTGCGGCGCGGCCACTCACACTGACCGCATCATGTTCGTCATCATCGGCTGGCTGGTCGCCATCGGCTGCATCTTCGGGGTGTTCATCGTCCACGGCGGGAACATCGGCGTGGTGCTGAAGGCGCTGCCGTTCGAGATGATCACCATTCTCGGTGGCGCGATGGGCGCGTTCGTCGCCAACAACCAGCCCAAGGTGCTCAAGGCCACCGGCAAGGCCATCGGCGGCTGCTTCAAGGGCAGCAAGTACAGCAAGGCCCGGGCGATGGAGGTCCTGGCGCTGCTCTACGACATCCTGCAGAAGGCGCGCAAAGAGGGCCTGATGTCCATCGAGAAGGATGTCGAGGACCCGCACAACTCGCCGCTGTTCCAGAAGTACGCCGCAGTGGGCAACGACCACCATGTGGTGGAGTTCATCACCGACTACCTTCGCATGATGGTGTCGGGCAACCTCAATGCACACGAGATCGAGTCGCTGATGGACAGCGAGATCGAGACCCACCACGCAGAGGCGCATGCCGCCTCCGCTGCCGTGACCCGGTTGGCTGGCGCGCTGCCGGCGTTCGGCATCGTGGCCGCAGTGCTGGGCGTGGTCAACACCATGGGCTCGGTGGGGCAGCCGCCGGCAGTGCTGGGCGCGATGATCGGCTCGGCACTGGTGGGCACCTTCCTGGGCATCTTGCTGGCGTACGGATTCGCCGAGCCGCTGGCCGGTCTGATGGAGCAGAAGATCGACGAGGACGGCAAGGAACTGCAGTGCATCAAGACCACGTTGCTGGCGAGCATGCAGGGCTACGCGCCGCAGGTGGCCATCGAGTTCGGCCGCAAGGTGCTGTACTCGACCGAGCGACCGACCTTCATCGAACTCGAAAGCCACGTGAAGGGCAAGAAGTAGCATGGCCGGCGACGCCAAGAAGCTCCAGCCCATCATCATCAAGAAGGTGAAGAAGGGCGGCCACGCGGCCCATGGCGGCGCGTGGAAGATCGCCTACGCCGACTTCGTCACGGCGATGATGGCCTTCTTCCTGCTGATGTGGCTGCTGGGTTCCACCACCGAAGGCGACAAGAAGGGCATTGCGGACTACTTCGCCAGCCCCCTGAAGGTGGCGCTGCTGGGCGGCGGGTCGGGCTCGGGCGACTCTTCGCACGTGGTCAAGGGTGGCGGCCAGGACCTGTCGCGGTCCACTGGCCAGGTGCGTCGTGGCGACGTCCAGGCGCAGCGCAGCACCATCAACCTGCACGTGCTCAAGGAGCAGCAGAAGAAGGCCGAGATCAGTCGCCTCGAACAGCTCAAGGAGCAGGTGGAGAACGAACTGCGCAACAACGCGCGCCTGGCGCAGTTCGCGGCGCAGATCAAGATGGACATGACCCGCGACGGCCTGCGCATACAGATCGTCGACGAACTCGCGCGGCCGATGTTCGACAGCGGCAGCGCCGTGGTCAAGCCCTACATGCGCGAATTGCTCCAGGCCATCGGCGCCATCCTGACCGAAGTGCCCAACCGCCTCACCCTCGAGGGACACACCGACGGCCAGCCCTTTGGCACCAACGACCGCGGCTACAGCAACTGGGAACTCTCGTCGGACCGCGCGAATGCGTCTCGGCGCGAGCTGATGGCCGGCGGGCTGGCCGAGGACCGCGTGCTGCGGGTGCAGGGCCTGGCCGCGAGCTCGCTGTTCGTGAAGGACGACCCGTTCGACCCGCAGAACCGCCGCATCAGCATCATCGTGATGAATCGCGAGGCCGAGGAAGCACTCTTCGTGCCGCAGCTGGAGGCCCCGTCCGCGAGCGGCGAGGTGCCTTCGATACGCCCCGAACGTCCCAGTGTGGTGTCAAGTCAGCCCACGCTTGGCCGATAAAGCCCCCACGGACCCGTTTTCACGCCCTCACCGCAATCGCCCACCTCTCCGAGGACCGTCATGAGCAACCCCTCTGATCTCAAGTTCCTGATCGTCGACGACTTCTCCACCATGCGTCGCATCGTGCGTGGCCTGCTCAAGGAAATGGGCTGCAACAACGCCGAAGAGGCTGAGGACGGTGCGGTCGCGCTGTCGATGCTCAAGACGGCGCGCTACGACTTCGTCGTCAGCGACATCAACATGCCCAACATGAACGGCTTCGACCTGCTCAAGGCGATCAAGGCCGACGAGAACCTCAAGCACCTGCCGGTGCTCATGGTGACCGCCGAGGCGCGCAAGGAGGACATCGTGCTGGCCGCGCAGAGCGGCGCTGCCGGCTACATCGTCAAGCCCTTCACCAAGGCCACCTTGGAGGAGAAGGTGATGAAGATCATGCAGAAGATCGCGGCCACGGCCTGAACGCACGCAGAAGGACCTTGTCATGAAGATGGAAGACCTGACCGCACTGGTGCCCACCCAGCCCGTGGTGGCCTCGCCGGAAGTGTTCCAGCAGATCGGCACGATCACCCGCCTGCTGCACGACACCATGCAACAGCTGGGCGTGATGCCCAAGCTGCAGATCGCTGCCGATGGCCTGCCCGATGCCCGCAGCCGGCTGAGCTACATCGCCAACAAGACGGCGCAGGCCGCCGAGAAGGTGCTGAACTCGGTCGACCACGCCAAGAGCGAACATGCGCAGATCGCCGCGGCCACGCGCACCTTGGCGGACGCGCTGGTGGCCGACCCGGTCAAGGCGGTGGCCTCAGGCGCCGTGATGAATTTCGTCAACGACGTCGAGGCGCGCACGCAGACGATCGACGCCCACCTGACCGACATCATGATGGCGCAGGACTTCCACGACCTCACCGGCCAGGTGGTGGCCAAGGTGGTGTCGCTGGCCAACGAGCTGGAGGACAGCCTGGTCAAGCTGCTGGTGCAGGTGGTGCCGCCCGAGCAGCGGGAAAAGGTGGACCCGAACATCCTGCAGGGTCCGGTCGTCAACCCCGAAGGCCGCACCGACGTGGTGGCCGACCAGGGCGAGGTCGACGACCTGCTGGCCAGCCTGGGGTTCTGACCCCGGCGCGCCGCGCTCGCGCGCGGTGACCTTTCGAATGCGGCGGCCTGTTGGCCGCCGCTGTGCTTGGGCGATCGCTGCGGCGCTCGGGTGCGAATTGCGCCGCCTTCTCCCTGCTCATGCGCCGACCGCGTGCAGGGCACCCCCCATAGCATGGCTTGCCCGTGTTCCTTGCCGAGCATTGCCACGCCATGCCGACTCTCGCCGCGACCGAACCACCCGATGCCACCGACGCCCGTCGCGTGGCCGCGCTCACGCTCACCGACCTGATGGGCCAGGCGCAGGCGCTGCAACAGGCCGGCCAGCCGGCCGCCGCTGCGGCGCTGTATCGCCAGTGGCTGGACGCCTGCCCGCAGGCAGCGATGCGCCAGGTGGCACTGTTCAACCTGGGCACGCTGCTGTCGACGCTGCAGCGCGAGCCCGAGGCCGAAGCGGCCTACCGGGAAGCACTCCAGCTGCAGCCCGGCTTCGCACATGCGATGCTCAACCTCGGCCATGTTCTGGAGCGGCGCGGCGCCTGCGATGAGGCATTGCAGCAGTGGCGGGCGGTGATCGACGGCGGCGCCGCCCCGGAACTGCGGGTGCATGCGTGGAACAACCAGGGCCGACTGCTCGAGACGCTGCGTCGCTATCCCGAGGCAGAGGCCTGCCTGCGCGAGAGCCTGCTGCTGGACGCGTGTCAGCCCGATGTGATCCAGCACTACGTGCACCTGCGCCAGAAGCAGTGCGAGTGGCCGGTGTATCAACCGGTCGGAGAGGTCACACCGAACCAGATGCTGGTGGGTACCTCGATGCTGGCGATGATGAGCGCCAGCGACGATCCGGCGCTGCAGCTGCTGGCGGCGCAGCGCTTCGTGCACGAGAAGCTGCCCAAGCCGCCGGCCGTGGCCTTGCACACGTTGATGCCCCCGCGCAATGGCCGAATCAGGGTGGGCTACCTGTCGGGGGACCTGCATACCCACGCCGTGGGTCTGTTGACCGCCGAACTGCTGGAACTGCACGACCGTTCGAAGTTCGAGGTCTGGGGCTTCTGCTGGACGCCGGAGTCCAACCAGCCGCAGCGCCGTCGCCTGCTGGCGGCGCTCGATCACCATGTGCGCCTGGCTGGTGTCGACGACGAAACGGCGGCCAAGCTCATCGCCCAGGCCGGCATTGACGTGCTGGTGGACCTGCAGGGACTGACGAGCGGTGCGCGGCCGGCCATCCTGGGCTGGCGACCCGCACCCGTGCAGGTGAGCTACCTGGGCCTGCCGGGTACTTCGGGCCTGCCCGGTGTGGACTGGATCCTCGCCGACCGCTACGTGATGCCACCTGAACTGGTGCCCTACTGCACCGAACGGCCGATCTACCTGCCGCACTGCTATCAGGTGAGCGATCGCCAGCGCGAGGTGGCCGCGCGCCCCGAGCGCAGCACCTACGGCTTGCCCGAAGGTGCATTCGTGTTCTGTTCGTTCAACAACAACTTCAAGTTCACGCCGGAGATGTTCCGTGCCTGGATGCGCATCCTGCGGCAGGTGGACGGCAGCGTGCTGTGGCTGCTGGCCGACAATGACACCGCACGCGAGAACATGCAGCGCGAGGCCGACCAGGCCGGCGTGGCGCGCGAGCGGCTGGTCTTTGCACCTCGGGTGCCGCCGGCCGAGTACCTGGCGCGCTTCCAGCTGGCCGATCTGGTGCTGGACACCTTCCCCTACAACGCCGGCACGACGGCCAGCGACGCGCTTTGGATGGGCGTGCCCATCCTCACCCGCAGCGGGCGAACCTATATCTCGCGCATGGCCGGCAGCCTGCTCACCGCCGTAGGGCTGCCCGACCTCATCACCGAAAGCCTGGAGGAGTATGAGCGCCAGGCGGTGCGCCTGGGTCGCGAGCCCGCGCGCGTGGCCTCGTACAAGCGCTACCTGACCGAGCATGGCCGCAGCTCGCCGCTGTTCGACTTGCCGCTGCTGGTGCGCGATATCGAAGCCGAGTTCGAGCGTCTGGCGCTGGCCCACCGCTGAACGCGAGCCGCAAACGCACGCCCTGAGGCCATGTCAAACGCCGTCGTCGAACCCACCGCCGAAGCCGTCGAGGCGCCCGCGGCACCCATGCCACCGGACGGTGCGGCCGACACGCAACGGCAGTGGTGCCTGGACGACGATGCGCTGGCCCAGGCGCTGGTGTGGTTGACCATGCACCACGGGCATGAGCGCTCAGTGCACGCTTTGCTGGCCGGGCAGCCGGTGACCGGCCCGCTCGACCCCAAGCTGGCCGTGCGGGTGATGGGCGAGGCTGGCTACGAGGCGGGCCTCGTGCAGCGGCCGGTCGCCGACATTCACGCGTTGCTGCTTCCCGCAGTGCTGCTCATGAAGGACGGCAGTGCCTGTGTGCTGCGCGCACACGATGCAGCCACAGGCTGCTGCGAGATCATCGTGCCCGCGCGCGTGTACCTGCCGCGCACCATGGGGGTCGACGAACTGCAGTCGGCCTACAGCGGCACGGCCTTGGTGGCCTCGCCGCGGAGCGCGCAGGCGACGCGCACCCGCATCGACGATGCGCCCTTGGCCGACCCGGGGCGCCACTGGCTGTGGGGCACCGTGCGCCGCTTCGCGCCGTACTACCGATCGGCGCTGCTGGCGGCCTTGATCAGCAACGTGCTGATGCTGGTCACCGGCATCATCACGTCGGTCGTCTACGACAAGGTGATTCCCAACGAAGCCATGGTCACCATGTGGGCACTGGCCGCTGCGGGCGCGCTGGCACTGGTGTTCGACATGGTGGCGCGACAGCTGCGCGCCGTGCTGATCGACCGCGCCGGCCGCAAGACCGACCTGCTGGTCGGCGCTGCGCTGTTCCGCCAGAGCCTGGCCGTGCGCATGGAGCACCGGCCCGAGTCCTCGGGCGCCTATGCGCACGTCCTTGGCCAAATCGAGATGGTGCGCGAGTTCTTCTCGTCCGCAACACTGTCGGCCATCTCCGACCTGCCGTTCATCGTCGTCTTCGTGGCGGTGACCTTCCTCATCGGGGGACCGCTGGGCTGGGTCCTGGTGGTGGCGATTCCGCTGATCCTGGGCGTCTCGGTCATCGTCCAGGGGGCGCTGCGGCGCATGATGACCGCCAACATGCAACAGATCGCCGACCTGCACGGGGTGCTTGTCGAGGCGGTGGACGGCATGGAGGACCTCAAGGCCGCCAACGCCCAGGGTCGATTCATCGAGCGATATGAAACCACCACGGCGGCCGCCGCCGAGACCGCGATGCGCTCGCGTCAGGTGGCCAGCTGGACGATCAACCTGTCGGGCATCTCGCAGCAGGCCATCACGCTGGCGATGCTGCTGTGGGGCGTGCACCTCATCCAGGAACGCGTCATCACCGGCGGCATGCTGATCGGCGCGGTGATGTTTGCCGGCCGTGCGATCGCGCCCTTGACCAGCGTGGTGATGCTGGCCACACGCTTCCAGAGCGCGATGGCGGCCTTGCGGGCGCTCAACCGGGTGATGAGCCAACCCACCGAGCGCGACCCGCAGCGCGACTACCTGCCGATGCGCAGCTTCGAGGGCCGCATCGCCTTGCACGACGTGCGCTTTGCCTACCCGGATGTGAAGGGCATGCCTGGCCCCGAAGTGCTGCGCGGGGTGAACCTGCAACTGAAACCGGGAGAGCGGGTCGCCATACTCGGGCGCATCGGCAGCGGCAAGTCGACGATCCTGCGCCTGCTGGCCGGGCTCTACGAACCGACTGCCGGTCAGGTCGAGGCCGACGGCGTGGATCTGCGCCAGTTTGATCCGGCGGACTACCGTGCGCGGGTGGGCTTCGTCGCGCAGGATCCCCGACTGTTCAACGGCACCTTGCGAGACAACGTGCTGCTCGATCGACCCGCCGCCGACCCGACGGCGTTGGTCGAGGTCGCCCGGCTCACCGGACTGCAGCGGCTGGTGGCCACGCATCCGATGGGGTGGGAACTCCCCGTCGGGCAGTCTGGCAGCCTGCTGTCGGGTGGCCAGCGCCAACTCGTGGCGTTGGCGCGCTGCCTGGTCACGCGGCCGCGCATCCTGCTGATGGACGAGCCCACCAGTTCCATGGACGCGCAGTCGGAGGCCCTGTTCCTGAAGCAACTGGCGGGAGCGACCGGCGACTGCACGCTGGTGATGGTGACCCATAGGCCCGCGGTGCTGGAACTGGTGCATCGCGTGATCGTGGTCGACGCCGGGCGCGTGGTGATGGACGGTCCCAAGTCCCAGGTGCTCGCCGCCCTGTCGGGCGCGCGCCTGCCGGGTGCGCCGGAGGCCGTCCGATGAGCCAAGGCTGGATCACCGCCTGGAGCGCGCGGCGTGCGACAACGGGCCTGCGCGACGACGACCTGCCTTACGTGTCGGCGCTGCGCGCAGCGCAGGTCCCGGAGTCGATGCGCGCCGCGCATGCGTCGATCTACCTGATGCTCATGGCCATCGCCTGCGCGTTGGCCTGGGCATTGCTCGCGCGCGTCGACATCATCACCCGAGCCGACGCCCGGGTCGTGGCCGAGGGCCGCGAGCAGGTGATCGCCAGCCTCGAAGGCGGCATCCTGCGCGAGTTGCTGGTGCGCGAGGGTCAGCAAGTCAAGGCGGGCCAGGACCTGGCCTTGCTGGATCCGACCCGCCTGGAGGCGCAGCAGAACGAAGGCGAAGTCAAGCGCCAGGCGTTGCGCGCGGCGATGGCACGCGCCCAGGCCGAAGCCACCGGGCAGACGCTGCAGTTCCCGGTCGAACTGCGGCCGGCGCGTGCGGCAGTGGCTGCCGAGACGGCGTCCTATCGCGCCCGCCAACAGGTACTGGCCGAAGCGCAGGCAACCGGGCGGCGCAACCTGGCGCTGCTGGAGAAGGAACTGGGCGTGGCCGAAGCGATGTCGGCCCAGGGCCTGATGAGCGAGGTCGAGGTGATGCGCGTGCGGCGGCAGGTCAACGATCTGCAGTTGGCCATGCAGGAGCGGGTGAACCGCTATCGCCAGGAGGCTGCGGCCGAGCTCGTGCGCCTGCAGACCGAACTGGGCCAGCTGGGCGAGCAGATGGTGGTGCGCGACGATGCGGTGCGTCGCACGGTGCTGAAGTCGCCGGTCGACGGCATCGTGAAGGTGATTCGGGTCAACACCTTGGGTGGCGTCATCAATGCCGGTGCTGGCGTGATGGAGGTGGTGCCCATCGGACCGAGTGTTCTGGTCGAACTGCGCGTCAGACCCCGGGACATCGGCTTCGTTCGAGTGGGCCAGCAGGCTCGCGTCAAGCTCACGGCCTTCGATTTCACGGTGTACGGCAGCCTGCTGGGCGAGGTGGCGATGATCAGCCCCGACGCCCTGGGCGATGCCGATCGACAAGCGCCCGGCAGCACCGATGCCACCTGGTATCGCGTGCTGGTGCGGGCAGAACGATCGACGCTACAGGCACAGGGCCGGCCGTTGCCGGTACTGCCTGGCATGACCGGCACCGGCGAAGTGCAGGTCGGCGAGCGCTCGGTACTCAGTTACCTGCTGCAGCCCATGACAAAGGCGCAGCAGGCGTTTCAGGAACGTTGACACAGCAGTACCCAAGCCCCAGGGAGGCATGGCCATGACGCTGTTCGATGACACATCACTGCTGCTGCCGGCGCAACGCGCGCGTCGCATCGGCCAGGTCATGGCGGCCATCAGTGCTGCCATCGGCCTGGCCCTGCTGCCGCGGCTGTTGACCGGCACGTGGGGTGAAGTCGTGCCGATGATGGCGGCGACGCTCGCTGCTCAGGCGGTGGCTGCCTGGCTGCTGCGACGACGACGGCTGCAGGCGGCCGCTGGCCTGATGCTGGGTTCGCTGATGGTGATGCTGGGCTACTTCATCGTCCGCGGCCAGGGGCTGCGCGATGTGTCCATCATGGGCATACCGGCCATCCTTGCATTCGCGGCACTGCTGGGCAACCGGCGCCTGTTCGTGTTTCTGCTGACGGCGGCGCTGACGGTGTGCCTGGGTGTCGGGCTTGCAAACGTGGTCGGCTGGCGCGTTCAACGTCCGCCGGTGTACCGGCCCACCGAAGTCATCGACGTGAGCGTGATCCTGCTGGCCACGGCGTTCGCGATCAACATGATGGCGCGCGACCTCGGCCGTTCGCTGCAACGTCTGGTGGCCGAGAACCGCACGGTGCGCGAGTCGCAACAGCGCATCGCTCAGCTGGCCCGCCGCGATGCGCTCACGGGGTTACCCAACCGCATGGCAGCCCGCGAGCAGTTCGACAACGCGGTGCAGGCCATTCGTGCGCAGGGTGGCCGATTGGCGTTGTTGTACGTCGACCTCGACCAGTTCAAGACCGTCAACGACTCGCTCGGGCATCCCGCGGGCGACGACCTGCTGCGCTGCATCGGCCAGCGGCTGAATTCGCTGCTGCAGCCCGACGACAGCGTGGCGCGCCTGGGCGGCGACGAATTTCTGGTGCTGGTGCGCCGCGGCGATGACTCCGACCGCGTCGCCGAGGTCGCGCAAGGCATGCTCGACGCCATCGCGGCACCGCTCGAACTCGAAGGCATGGAACTGCACGGCAGCGGCTCGATCGGCGTGGCGATGTTCCCCGATGACGGGCAGGACTTCGACAGCCTGCTGAAGAAGGCCGACATCGCGATGTACCGCGCCAAGGATGCCGGGCGCAACGCGTTCCGGTTCTTCGACGCGCAGATGAACGCCCACGTGGCTGAGCACCTGCAACTGGTGGCCTGGATCCGGCGTGCGCTCAAGCAGCAGCAGTTCGAGGTCTACTACCAGCCGCAGATCGACCTGGACAGCGGACGCGTGGTGGGGGCCGAAGCGCTGCTGCGCTGGCGCCACCCCGAACAGGGCATGATCTCCCCGGCCCGCTTCATACCGGTGGCCGAGCACTCGGGCCAGATCGTCGAGCTGGGCGAGTGGGTGCTGCACCAGGCCTGCAGGCAGGCCCAGGCCTGGCGCGAGCAAGGGCTGGGCGATGTGGTCATCTCGGTGAACATGTCGCCAGTGCAGGCGCGTCGTGGTGACATGGAGCGCTCGGTCGACGAAGCGCTGCAGGCCTCGGGCCTGCCGCCGGCATTGCTGGAGCTCGAACTCACCGAGTCGCTGCTGATCGACGAGACCGATCAGCTCACGGCCATGCTCACGCGCCTGCGCAGCCGCGGCATCACCTTCGCGATCGACGACTTCGGCACGGGCTACTCCAACCTGGCCTACCTGAAGCGCTTCGAGGTGGAGCGGCTGAAGATCGACCAGTCGTTCATCCGCCGGCTGACGGTCAACCCCGACGACGAGGCCATCGTGCAGGCCATCTTGCAGATGGCTGCGGCGCTGAAGCTGGGCGTGATCGCCGAAGGCGTGGAAGACGAGGCCACCTTGCGCCGCTTGTTCGCGCTGGGCTGCCGGCAGGGGCAGGGCTACCACTGGTCGCCCGCGATCCCGGCGGGTCGGTTCGAGGCCTTCGTTCGCGAGCGGCACGGCTTGCCGGAGGCGGCGTGCCCCGCATGAAGCCCCGGCCAACCGGATTGGCCCGCGCACGATGGAGTGCAGCGGCTGCC
>JABWBN010000126.1 GCA_013360485.1 Burkholderiaceae bacterium
GCATCCTTTCGCGTGGGCGCGCGGCAGCCGGCAAGTGCTTGATCGACATGCGTGGCGCCCCTCCAGGCGCGGGGCGCTCCGGGCGCCCGGGCCGCCAGGCAGGCGGCCCCTCGTAAAATGGCGGGCAGTCTAGTCGCACCGGGCAGCCGCCGCTGTCCCCCAAAGGCGTGAACACCATTCAGGAGGGGTCGTTCCTGACCCTGCACTACCGGCTTGCCGGACCCGACGGCGCCAGCGTCGTCAACACCTTCGACGGTCCGCCGGCCACGTTGTCGATAGGCGCTGGCCAGCTGTCGCCGGCGATCGAGCAGCGCCTGATCGGCATGGCCGAAGGCGCCCAGGCCACCTTCACGCTGGAAGCAGGCGAGGCGTTCGGCCAGCGCAACCCCGAACTGCTGCAGCGCGTGACGCGCGCCATGCTGGCCGAGTTGGGCGACCCCGAGGACACCTACGAGCCGGGCGAAGTGGTGGAGTTTTGTACCCCCGACGGCCAGGCCACCTACGCAGGTGTCGTGCGCGAACTGGGCGACGACTGGGTGCTGTTCGACTTCAACCACCCGCTGGCCGGGCAGCCCGTCACCTTCGAGGTGCGTGTGATCGGGGTGATGTGATGACGCCGCCTCGGGTCGAGGAAGTGCTGCTGGCCGAGCCGCGGGGTTTCTGTGCCGGTGTCGATCGGGCCATCGAGATCGTCGAGCGCGCCCTCGTGCGCTTCGGTGCACCGGTTTACGTGCGCCACGAAATCGTGCACAACACATATGTCGTGGACGACCTCAAGGCCAAGGGCGCGATCTTCATCGAAGACCTCGCCGACGTGCCGCCGGGCGCCACGCTGGTGTTCAGCGCCCACGGCGTCAGCCGCGCCGTGCGCGACGAGGCCACGCGCCGCGGGTTCCAGGTGTTCGATGCCACCTGCCCGCTGGTGACCAAGGTGCACGTCGAAGTGGCCAAGCTCGCGCGCGAGGGCTACGAATTCATCATGATCGGGCACAAGGGCCACCCCGAGGTCGAGGGCACCATGGGCCAGCTCGATGCGGGCATCTACCTCGTGGAATGCGCCGAGGACGTGGCGCAAGTGCAGCCGCGCGGCGACCGGCTGGCGGTGGTCACCCAGACCACGCTGTCGGTCGACGACGCAGCCAGCATCCTGGCCGCGGTCAAGGTGCGCTTCCCCCATGTGCGCGAACCCAAGCAGCAGGACATCTGCTATGCCACCCAGAACCGCCAGGACGCCGTCAAGCTGATGGCGCCGCAGGTCGACCTGGTGATCGTGGTGGGCAGCCCCACCAGCAGCAACAGCAACCGCCTGCGCGAACTGGCCGAACGCCTGGGCACGCCGGCCTACATGGTCGACGCGGCCGACGACCTGCAGCCGGACTGGCTGGAAGGTCGCCCGCGCGTGGGCCTCACGGCCGGCGCATCCGCACCCGAAGTGCTGGTGCAGGCGGTGATCGAGCGGCTGCGCCAGTACGGCGTGTTGTCGCTGCGCCGGCTCGATGGCGTGCACGAGACGACCCACTTCCCGCTGCCCAAGGGCCTGGGCGACAAGTCCATGCGCGAGTTCGCGTCGTCGCGATCCTGAGCCAGCCGTGCTGCCCGACCCAGAAGGCGCGGACGGCACCGGCTGCCGGTGCCGCGGCCTGGCCCCATCTGCCCCATCGGCCCCATCGGCCGTCAACGGATCCCATCATGCTTGACATCACCTTGCTGCGGCGCGACCTGGCCGCCGTGATCGCGCGGCTCGAAGCCCGCCGCACCCCCCAGCCTTTTCTCGACGTCGAGCGCTACAGCGCCCTCGAATTCGAGCGCAAGACCCTGCAGACCCGCACGGAGGAGCTCCAGGCGCGGCGCAACACGCTGTCGCGCCAGATCGGCCAGCAGAAGGGCCAAGGTGGCGACACCACGTCGCTGATGGCCGAAGTGGGCGGCATCGGCGACGAGATGAAGGCCGGCGCCGAGCGCCTGGACGCCCTTCAGTCCGAATTGCAGTCGCTGCTGATGGGCGTGCCCAACCTGCCGCACGACAGCGTACCGGTGGGCGCCGACGAAAACGCGAACCAGGAAGTGCGACGCTGGGGCACGCCGCGCAGCTTCGATTTCACGGTGCGCGATCACGTCGACCTGGGCCATCCGCTGGGGCTCGACGCCGAGACCGGCGCGCTGCTCAGCGGCTCGCGCTTCACCTTCCTGCGCGGGCCGGTGGCGCGGCTGCATCGGGCACTGGCGCAGTTCATGCTCGACGTGCAGACCACCGAGCACGGCTACACCGAGTGCTACACGCCCTACATCGTCAACCGCGAAGTCCTCGAGGGAACCGGGCAGCTGCCCAAGTTCAAGGACGACATGTTCTGGGTGCTGCGCGGCGGCGATGAAGCGCAGCCCGAGCAATACCTCATCAGCACCAGCGAGATCTCGCTGACCAACACGGTGCGCGACCGCATCCTGCGCGCCGAGGACCTGCCGGTGAAGCTCACCGCCCACAGTCCGTGCTTCCGTTCCGAGGCCGGCTCGGCCGGGCGTGACACCCGCGGCATGATCCGGCAGCATCAGTTCGACAAGGTCGAGATGGTGCAGATCACGCACCCCGAGCGCAGTTTCGAGGCGCTCGAGGAGATGGTGGGCCATGCCGAGGCCATCCTGCAGCGGCTGGAGCTGCCCTATCGCGTGGTGCTGCTGTCCACGGCCGACATGGGGTTTGCCGCCACCAAGACCTACGACCTCGAGGTGTGGCTGCCCGCGCAGAGCGCCTATCGCGAAATCAGTTCGTGCTCGAACTGCGGCGCGTTCCAGGCTCGGCGCATGCAGGCGCGGTGGCGCAACGCGCAGGGCAAGACCGAGCTCGTGCACACCCTGAACGGCTCCGGCCTGGCCGTAGGGCGCACCTTGGTGGCCGTGCTCGAGAACCACCAGCAGGCCGACGGCAGCATCGCGGTGCCACAGGCGCTGCGGCCCTATCTCGGCGGGCAGGAGCGGCTGGCGCCTTGATGTCGCGGTCCCTGCGTCACCTCGGCCCGCACCCGCGCATGCGATAGAATCCGCGGCTTCACTCGGCGACCACGAGTGCAGCGACCCGGAAAGGTGGCAGAGTGGTCGAATGCACCGGATTCGAAATCCGGCGTACGGGTTCTCCCGTACCGAGGGTTCGAATCCCTCCCTTTCCGCCAGGACATCCAGCGCATGCGGGCCCTTCGGGGCCTGTTTTTATTGGTGACGCGTGTCACCGTGCCGGCGGCGCTGGAACGAGCGCGAACGACGCCGCGCCTCTTTCTTGGTGATTGACGCCCGGTGAGCGCAGCGGTGACGCTGGGCCGGCGCTGATCGTCGTACGGTCGGCACCTGTGCGGCCCACTCCCGGCGCGTCACCTGATCTGCGGGAAACACCTAGCGACGTCGATGCCCGCGTCGATTAACGTATACATTAATGAATTCATTAACCGATGGCCCGATCGGCTTGCCACTGGATCCGGGACGGCTGTCCTGGTGGGGCGAGTCATTGGTGCGCCCCGAGTGTGTGCTCGCGACGGCAGACGGCAGCATCTACACGGCCGATTGGCGAGGTGGTGTCGTCCATCGCGCCGCCGACGGCCGGCAACGACTCATTCGAGGTGAATTGCCCGGCGGGCAACCCGTGCAGCCCAACGGAATTGCGCTGATGGCCGACAGTACGTTCCTGGTCGCTCACCTTGGCGCCCATGACGGCGGCGTGTGGCGCTTGACCCGAGACGGTGAACTGACACCCTGGTTGCGCGCAGTCGATGGTGTCGACCTTCCGCCGACGAACTTCGTGTTGTCGGACGCTCAAGGCAGGGTCTGGGTCACGGTCAGTACCCGGCACAGGCCCCGCGCTGCGGCATATCGGGGCGATGTCGCCGATGGGTTCATCGTCCGCGTCGACGGGCGAGGCGCGGAGATCGTGGCCGACGGACTGGGCTACACCAACGAAGTCGCCATCCATCCCGACGGAACCTGGCTGTACGTCAACGAGACGTTTTCGCGCTGCCTGTCGCGCTTCCCTCTGAAGCCCGACGGCTCACTCGGTCCGAAGGAAGTCGTGGTTCGCTTCGGCATCGGCACCTATCCGGACGGGCTGGCCTTCGACGAAGCGGGTCACGTGTGGGTGGTCTCGATCGTCAGCAACCGAGTGTTGCGCGTTGCACCCGATGGTCGGGTGGTGACGTGGCTCGAGGACTGCGACGCGACCCATCTGGCTTGGACCGAAGCAGCCTGGGCTGCAGGCACGATGGGCCGCGAGCATCTCGACACCGCCGCGAGTCGCTGTCTGCGCAACATCTCCAGCATCGCCTTCAGCGGGCCCGATCGGCGCACCGCCGTACTCGGGTGCCTGCTCGGTGATCGGCTGGCCACCTTCACTGCGCCGGTTGCCGGTGCAATGCCAGCCCACTGGAACTACCGATGAATTCCGCACCTTCCGCTCCAGTTCCATCCCTGGTCGACGCCGCCTACGAGCAGATCCGATCGCGCATCCTGGACAACGTCTGGCCGCCTGGCCATCGCGCGCTCGAGCAGGAAGTGGCCCTCGCGCTGGGAATGAGCCGCACCCCGGTGCGCGAGGCGCTGGTGCGGCTGCAGGTCGAGGGGCTCGTCGAGGTCATTCCGAGGCACGGCATGCGCGTGCTTCCCGTCTCCCCGACGGACATGGGGGAGATCTACGAGATCCTCACCGCACTGGAGTGCATGGCAGCCGAGCGTCTGGCCGCCCAGCACCCGGACGAACACTCGCTTGCGCCGCTGATTCAAGCCACCGACGCGATGGATCGCGCGTTGCTCGCCGACGACCTCGATGCCTGGGCCCGTGCGGATGAGCAGTTTCACGCCCAGCTCGTCGAGCAGGCTGGAAACCGACGGCTGCAGGCGACGGTATTGAATCTCTGGGACCGCGCACATCGCGCACGCATGGTCACGCTGCGGCTGCGCCCGAAACCCGTCGACTCGACCCGTGAGCATCGTGAACTGGTCGAGCGGCTGCTCGCGGGCGACGCTGAGGGCGCTGCCCGGGTCAATCGTGCCCATCGCCTGCGCGCGAGCCGCGAGTTGATCCAGATTTTCGAGCGCTATCGCCTGGCGCAACTGTGAGCGACCAGCCATGAAGACCTACGACATCGCGGTGCTGCCGGGCGACGGCATCGGCGTCGAAGTGATGGACGCAGCCCTTGCGATCCTGCGCGCCGTGGAACCTCGCATCGCGCGCCGGTTGGTGACCACCGTGCATCCCGCTGGCGCTGCGCACTATCAGGCCACGGGCGCCGCACTTCCGGCCCCCACCCTGCAAGCGTGCCGGCGCGCCGACGCTGTCTTGTTTGGCGCCATGGGATTGCCCGACGTGCGCGCGACCGACGGCACCGAGATCATTCCTCAACTCGATCTGCGCTTCGCACTCGACCTGTACGCCGGTGTGCGGCCGGTGCGAACCTGGCCCGGCCTGCCTGTACCGCTCGCCGATGGCCGCGCGGCGCAGATCGACCTCGTGCTCGTGCGCGAGAACACGGAAGGGCTGTTCTATGCCCGCGGTCGTGGCCGGGTCGAGGGCGAGGCGGCTTACGACACGATGAAGATCTCGCGAGCCGGAACCGGCCGCGTGTGCGACTTCGCGCTCGCTCTGGCTTCCAAGCGCCAGGCCCAGGGTCGCCCTGGCCGGGTCACCAACGTGGACAAGGCCAATGTCTTCACGTCCATGGCGTATTGGCGCAGCGTCTTCATCGAGCGTGCCCAGGCCTGGCCAGCGGTCGCCGTGGAGCACGTCTATGTGGATGCGATGGCCCTGAACCTGGTCCTGCAGCCCTGGCGCTACGACGTCCTGGTCACCGAGAACATGTTCGGTGACATCCTGTCCGATCTCATCGCTGCGCTCGTGGGCGGCATGGGCATGGCGCCCTCGGCCGACCTCGGTGACAGCCACGGCCTGTTCCAGCCTGCACACGGCACGGCGCCCGACATCGCCGGCCGTGGCATTGCCAACCCGAGTGCGATGGTGCTGTCGCTGACCATGATGCTCGACTGGCTGGCCGACCGACATGCCGACGCTGCCCTGGCCGACGGTGCGCGGGCGATCGAGTCTGCATTGCACGGGGCGCTGGTTGACGCCGGCGTGCGCACGCGGGATCTGGGTGGCACCAGCATGACTGCCGACGTCGTGCAAGCCGTTCTGGAGCGCTTGTGACAGGCGCACGCGTTGCGGTGGTCGGTGCCGGCTACTTCGCGCCGGTTCATGTCGCGGCCTGGCACGCGTGTGGCGCGCATGTCGTTGCCATCGCGGACCGCGATGCAATGCGGGCACAGGCGCTGGCAGCGGCCTGGGGCGTTTCCATCGCGACGGACGACGCGCACGACCTGCTGGGGCGAACGTCGGCCGACCTTGTCGACCTGGTCGTACCGCCGGATTCGCAGGGCCCGTTGGTACGCGCGGCGATCGCGCGCGGCCTGCCGACCATCTGCCAGAAGCCCTTCGGCCGTGACCTGGTCGAGGCGACCGAACTCGCGCAACTGGCCGATCGCTGCGGCGTGGCCTTGGTGGTGCACGAGAACTTTCGCTTCTCACCGTGGTACCGCGAATGCCGGCGGCTGATCGAGTCAGGGTTGCTGGGCCGGCTCTATGGCGCTGCCGTTCGGCTGCGCCCGGGTGACGGGCAGGGCGAATCTGCCTATCTGGAGCGTCAACCCGCGTTTCGCACCATGCCGCGCCTGTTGGTGCGCGAGACGGCCATTCATTTCATCGATGTGTTCCGCTACCTGCTGGGCGAGGTACGCGCGGTGACGGCGCGCCTGCGCCGCCTGAACCCCGTCATCGCGGGCGAGGATGCAGGCGTCGTGATCTTCGAGTTCGATGACGACCGAATGGCGGTGTTCGACGGCAATCGCCTGGCCGAGCACCCCGCAGGTGACCTGCGTCGCACGATGGGCGAAATGTGGCTGGAGGGCGAGCGCGGCGTGCTGCGACTGGACGGCGATGCACGGCTTTGGTTCAAGCCCTTCGGCGGCGACGAGCGTGAGCGCGCTTATGCCCGCGGCGCTGCCGGCCCCTTTGGCGGTGCTGTTGCATCACTGCAGGCGCACGTGCTGGCGCACCTGCGCGACCCGTCGCAGCCGTTGGAGAACGCTGCGCGTGACTACCTCGCCAACCTGCGCGTGCAGGACGCGATCTACGAATCGCACCACAAGGGCGCACGCGTGGCGCTCGATGACGATGCGACCTGACCACCCTGACCAGGAGACCACCATGAACGCCAAGATCCCTTCAACCGTAGCCCTGGCGCTTGCGGCGTTGCTCGCCGCGCCGACATCGGACGCGCAGACCGTGCTGAAGTTCAGCCACACCGACCAGCAGGAGGGGGGGCGCCAGAGTGCGGCCATGCTGTTCGCGCGCAAGGTCGAGGAACTGACGCAGGGGCGCTACAAGGTCCAGGTCTATTGTTGCAGCCAACTCGGCAACGATCCGAAGAACATCGAGCAACTGGCGCTGGGCGGCATCGACTTCACGGTGTCGTCCACCGGTTCGTACGCGCCACATGTGCCCACGCTGAACCTGATGATGCTGCCGTACCTGGTCGACGGTTTCGAACAGGGCTGGAAACTCTATGACGAGTCGAAATGGCTGCGCACCCAGTTCGACAAGGCACCGGCCAAGGGATTTCGCTTTCTGGCGACCTGGGAAGCGGGCTTTCGCAACATGACGACCAAGGAGCCCCTGGGCTCGCCGGCCGATGCCAAGGGCAAGAAGCTGCGCACCTTCCCGAACGAAATGATGCGCTGGACCCTCGAGGCCGTCGGCTTCAGCATCCAGATCATGCCGTTGCCCGAGGTCTACCTGGCCATTCAGCAGGGCGCCGTGGCGGGCCAGGAGAACCCGGTCGACACGATCTTCTCGAACAAGTTCTACGAAGTCGCGCCGCACGTCACGCTGACCCAGCACGTCTACAGCCCGATTCCGCTGACCATCTCGGAAAAGACCTGGCAGAAGCTGGCGCCGGCCGACCAGGCGGCGGTCGTCGAGGCGGCTCGAATCGCCGCGCAGCACAGCCGCCAGTTCGTACGGGCCATCGAGGACAAGCAGCTCGCGGCCATGGCCGCCAAGGGCGCCAAGGTCGCCCGACCGGCGGTGGGGCCCTTCCGTGAAGCGGTACAGCCCGTCTACGCCAAGGCCAAGGACAAGTACGGCGCCGATGTCGATGCGCTGCTGGCCGACGCGACGCTCGTGCGCAAGGCGACCAAGTAGGTCCGCGCCGATGCCCGCAACTTGGCTCGAACCGTTGCCGGCGGCGCCCTGGCCCGTGCGCGTCGTCGGCCGGATCGTCGACTGGAGCGTCATTGCGATGGGCGCCTGTATGACGGCGCTCGTCTTCCTCAACGTCAGCCTGCACCTCCTGGGTCGTGACCTGGCCTGGGTGACGGAGCTGGGCGAGCTGCTGATGGTGTGGGTGACGTTCCTGGGCGGCGCCTGCGCCGCGCAGCGCGGCATGCACATGACCATCACCGAGTTCATCGACAAGCTGGGCGCGCATCACCGCCGCTGGGCCGACGCCGCGGTGCAGTCGCTCAGCCTGGTCGTGCTCGTCGTGCTGGTGCGCTACGGCTGGGCGCTGGTGCAGGGCAACTGGGGCAATGAGCTCACAGTCCTCGAGTGGCCGATGGCGATCCAGTACATGGGCATGGCGATCGGCGTGTCGCTGATGGCCGTCTTTGTCGCCTGGGATCTGGCGCAGATCGTGCGCGGCATCCCGCGCGACCGCCGCTACCCCAGCTGAGACCGCGCCATGCTTGCCCTGACCCTGTTCGCGGTGTTCTTTGTCGTGGCACTGGCTGGGGTGCCGCTGCTGATCGCGCTGCTGGCCACCACCTTCGGGATCATCGTCGCCGCGGGTCTGGGGCATCCGCTGGAAACGATCGTGCTGTCGTTCATCGGCGGCGTCGAGCCGTTCATCCTGCTGGCCGTGCCGCTGTTCATCTTCGCCGGGGAGTTGCTGGCGCAGGGCGGTGTGGGCAAGCGCATCGTCGAGTTTGCGCGGGTGCTGTTCGGCTGGTTGCCCGGTGGCCTGGGGGTCGTGACGGTGATGAGCTGCACGATGTTCGGCGGTGTGTCGGGCTCGGCCATCGCCGACACCGCTGCGATCGGCTCGCTGGTCATCCCGGCCATGGTGGCGCGTGGCTACTCGCGCGGCTTCGCCGCCGCGCTGCTGGCGGTGGCCGGCACGATCGCGCTGCTCATGCCGCTGTCCATCCCGTTCCTCGTCTATGCCTTCATCTCGGGCGTCTCGATGCGCAGCCTGTCGATGGCAGGACTGTTGCCCGCCATCGCCTCGGCGCTCGCACTGGCGGCGGTGTGTGTCTGGCAGGGCCGGCGCACCGGGGTCGATCGAGGCGGCGAGCGCAGCACGCCGGCGCAGATCTGGGCCGCTACGCGGGCGGCAGGCCCCGCATTGGCGATGCCGGTCATCATCATTGGTGGGATTTGGAGCGGGCTTTTCACACCCAGCGAGTCGGCGGCCATCGCCGTCGTCTACGGCCTGGTCGTCTCGCTGTTCTACTACCGCGATCTCGACTGGCGGCGCATCCCGCAGCTGTTGCTCAGTGCCTTCGTCACCAGTGCCACGGTGATGCTGGTGATTGGCGCCACCGGGGCGATGGCCTGGCTCATCACCGTCGAGCAGGTGGCGGCGCAGATGGCGGCCTGGGTGCAGGTGGTGGCCACGCAGCCGTGGATCTTCCTCGCGTTGTTCAACATTTGCCTGCTGCTGCTGGGGGTGTTCATCGAGCCGCTGCCGGCCATGCTGCTGTCGGCGCCGCTGTTCCTGCCGCTGGCCCGGCACTTCGGCATGGACATGGTGCACGTCGGCGTCGTCATGACCGCCAACCTCGCCATTGCGCTGTACACGCCGCCGGTCGGTGGCACCTTGTTCGTCGCCGCCAAGCTCGCCCGTGTGGGCATAGGCGAGATCTCGCGGCACCTGGGCGCACTGATGGCGGCCACCATCACCGTCGTGCTGCTGGTGACCTACGTGCCCGCGCTTTCGCTTTGGCTGCCGCGTCTGCTTCACGGGGGTTGAGGTACGGTCATGCATTGCATCACGGTGCGTTTCGAGATCCGCCCTGGCCGGGAGCAGGCCTTCCGGGCCGCGGTCGTCGCCAATGCCCGGCAGTCGCTGCGCAGCGAGCCCGGCTGCCGGGTCTTCGATGTCGGCGTCGACGCGACCGGCCACGGCTTCTTCCTCTACGAGCTTTATGACGACGAGGCTGCATTTGCCGCCCATCTGCAGACGACGCACTTCAAGGCCTTTGACAGCGAGGTCGCGCCTTGGGTCCTGAGCAAGGCCGTCCACGCCTGGAGCCGACTGGAGTGAGCGCGTGCACGCCAGCCATGCCGCACGCGACGGATGCGCCATGAGTCTGCGCCTGGGCTGCATTGCCGACGACACCACCGGCGCCACCGACATCGCGAGCAGCCTCGTCGGCGCGGGGCTGCGCGTTCAGCTGGTGCACGGGCTGACCCCGGGGCCAGATGCCGACACGGCCGACGCGATCGTCGTCGCGTTGAAGTCGCGCACGGCGCCTGTCATGCAGGCGGTTGAGGAGTCGCTGGCAGCGGCCCGCTGGCTGCGCGCGCGGGGCGCACGGCAACTCGTGTTCAAGATCTGCTCAACCTTCGACTCGACACCGCACGGCAACATCGGCCCGGTCGCCGATGCCCTGCGCGAGCTGACCGGGGCGAGCCGGGTCGTCGTTGCCCCGGCGTTGCCGGTGAACGGACGAACGGTGTACCAAGGGCACCTGTTCGTCGGCACGGACTTGCTCAGCGACAGCCCGATGCGCCTGCATCCGCTCACGCCGATGACCGATGCCAACCTGGTTCGCCTGCTGCAGGCGCAGGTCGGGCCGGACCTGGCAGTCGGGCGCCTGCCGCGCGCCGTGACGCACGGCGGCCCGGACGCCGTTCACGGGCACCTGGATGCGCAGGCTGCCGGCTACGTCATCGCCGATGCCATCGACGACTTCGACCTCGCTGCACTCGCGCGTGCCGTGCATGGCGCGCCGTTGCTGGTTGCATCCTCAGGGCTGCCCGCCTACCTGCCGCAGGCCTGGG
>JABWBN010000127.1 GCA_013360485.1 Burkholderiaceae bacterium
GGCGTTCTGCTGGGTGGCCTTGTTCAACTGCCCCATGGCGTTGTTGATCTGGCCGACGCCGGCGGTCTGCTCCTGGCTGGCCGAGGCGATCTCCTGCACCAGGTCCGAGGTCTTGGCGATCGAGGGCACGATGGCATCGAGCAAGGTGCCGGCGCGCTCGGCCAGCGAGACGCTGTTCTTGGCCACCTCGCCGATCTCCTGCGCGGCTTCCTGGCTGCGCTCGGCCAGCTTGCGCACCTCGTCGGCCACCACGGCAAAGCCCTTGCCGTGCTCGCCGGCGCGCGCGGCCTCGATCGCGGCGTTCAGCGCCAGCAGGTTTGTCTGGTAGGCGATGTCGTCGACGATGCCGATCTTTTCGGCGATGGTCTTCATGGCCACCGCCGTGTCCTTGACGGCCTGGCCGCCCTCGGCCGCCTCCTTGGCCGCCTTGCCCGACATGCTCTCGGTGACCTTGGCGTTGTCGGCGTTCTGCTGCACCGAGGCGGTCATTTGCTCGATCGACGCCGAGGTTTCCTCGATGCCGGCGGCCTGCTCGGTGGCGCTCTGGCTGATGCTCTGCGCCGTGGCCGACACCTGCTCCGAGGCGGAGCCCAGCGCGTCCGACGCGGCGCGCACCTCGTTGATGATGCCCGCCAGCTTGTCGATCATGGTCTTGATGGCCGCGAGCATGCTGGTGGTGTCACCCGGGCGCAGTTGCACCTGCACCGTGAGGTCGCCCTGCGCGACGCGCCCGACGACGCCGGCCGCATAGTCGGGCTCGCCGCCGATCTGCTTGACGAGGCCACGCGTGATGAGCACCGCAACCACGACAGCGACCAACAGTGCCGCACCGACGCAGACGATCATCGTCATGCGCGCCGTCTCGTAGTTGCCCCGGGCCTCCTTGACCCCGGCATCGAGCAGTTCGCCCTGGAACTGACCCAGTGCCGCGGCGGCTTCCTGATAGGCGCGCAGCACCGGCCGAAGCTCGCTTTGCAGGTAGGTCCGCGCGGCCGCGGCGTCGCCCGCCTCGATCAGGGCGATCAGCTTTTCCTGGCCGGCAACATAGCGCTCGCGGTTGCCCTCGATCGCGTGGAGCAGTTCCTTGCCCTTCGGGTTCTGGATCTCGGCCTTGAGCTTGTCGAACACGGCGCCCAGCTTGCGGCGCGTGTCCATGATCGATTCCTTCTGCTTGGCGATGTCCTCTCGGCTGCTGGACAGCATCATGTTGCGCAGCGCGACGGCAATGGTGCTGCCACTCTGTATCACCTCGTTGGCCATATTGGCCCGGGGCCAGCGCTCTTCGCCCACGAGCCGCATCGACTCGTTGAGCTGGGCCATGCGCGTGATGCCGACGAACGACACCACGAGCATGAACAGGATGACCAGGCCAAAGCCCAGGCCGAGCTTGGTTGCGACTTTCATGTTCTTCAGCATTTCGGTTCTCCTTCGGGGTTCAGTAGTGGGCGGGCGTCGGACGACGCCCGGGCATGGACGCATGGGGCGATCCCGCGGGCGGCCCGCCGGGATGGCTGCAACGTTGGTCGCTCTCCTGAACGGCTTGAAGAACGAGACTGGGGATATCGAGCAACAGCGCGACCGAACCGTTGCCCAGGATCGTGAAGCCGGCGATGCCGCGCACCTGCTGGAACACGCGCCCCAGCGGCTTGATGACAGTCTGCAGTTCGCCCATGAGCTGGTCGACGACCAGGCCCACGCGCTGGCCGGCGCGTTGCACGACGACGACGTTCTGGCGCCGGCCGGCTTCGCCCTCGACGCCGTAGAGCTCGCGCAGCCGCACCAGCGGCAGCACTTCGCCGCGCAGGTCCAACCAGTCGCGGCCGTCGGTGTCCTGGCGCGCCAGCTCCACGCACTCGCTGACGGCGCCCAGCGGCACGACATAGGCCGACTTGCCCACCACCATGAGGAAGCCATCGATGATGGCCAGCGTCAGCGGCAGGCGGATGCTCACGGTGGTGCCTGCGCCGACACGGCTGCGCAGTGCCACCGTGCCCCGCAGCGCGGCGATGCCGCGCTTGACGACATCCATGCCGACGCCGCGGCCCGACAGGTTGCTGACCTGCTCGGCGGTGGAGAAGCCCGGCTGGAAGATGAAGTCGAACACCTCCTCGTCGCTGAGCGCGGCGCCATCGGTGGTCAGGCCGCGGTCGATGGCCTTGGCCAGGATGCGCTCGCGCGACAGGCCGCCGCCATCGTCGGCCACCTCGACCACCACCTGGCCGGCCTCGTGCCGCGCGTGCAGGCGCACCGTGCCTCGGGCGGGCTTGCCGGCCTGTTCGCGTACCGGCGCGCTCTCGATACCGTGGTCGATGGCATTGCGCACCAGGTGCGTCAGCGGATCGGCGAGCTTCTCGACCACGCCCTTGTCGAGCTCGGTCTGCGCGCCGCTGATCTCGAGCGCGATCTCCTTGCCCAGTTCGCGGCTGACGTCGCGCACCACACGCTCGAAGCGCTGGAAGGTGCCACCGATGGGCACCATGCGCAGCCCCAGCGCGGTGTCGCGCACCTGCTCCATCAGCCGCGTGACGCCGGAAGTGGCCTGCACCAGGTCCTTGATCTTGTGCTGTCGCGCGATCAGGTGGGCGCCGGCACCGGCGATGATGAGCTCGCCCACCAGGTCGATCAGGTGGTCGAGCTTGGCGGCATCGACGCGCAGCGACGCCGCTTCCGACACCCGCGTGGCGCGGATCTGCGTCTGCTGGGCCAGTGCAGCGTCGAGCACCTCCTTGTGTACCTGCTGGCGCGCGACCAGCACCTGGCCCAGCGGCTGCGCGGCCTGGCCGGCGCACTGCGCGGCGGTCTGCTCGTCGATGGCGGCGTCGAGTTCGACGCGGGTGAGCGTGCCGCAGCGCACCAGGATCTCGCCCAGGCGCAGGTCTTCGGTCTGCGCGTGGATCAACGCCATGTACTCGCTGACCTTGCTGCGCGGCGGCAGGATGCGGATCTGGCTGTCGTCGCGCACGAAGTCGAACGCACCCTCGATCGTGGCCTTGTCGGCATCGCTGCGCAGCGCCAGCTCGAATCCCAGGTGGCAGGCATCGGGATCGAGCGCGCTCAGCGGCGGCACGGCGTCGGCCAGGGTGACGATGCGCGTGATAACGCCCAGCGTCGTGAGATAGCGGATGAAGCTCAGCGGATCGAAGCCGCTGCGGATGGTGTCCGGGCCAAAGCGCAGCGACAGGTGCCAGTGGTCCGGCCGGCTCGGGTCGGTCGTGGCCGCAGGCGCTGCGGCATCGGGATCGGCCGGCACTTCGCCCGCAGTAGCGGTCTTGGGGACGGCCGCGCTGGCACTGGCACAGCCGCCGCCCAGCACGGCCTGCATGCGCGTCACAAGGACGTCACCGTCGGCGGCAGAGCCGTCCGCTCCCGTGGTGCCGCCAGCCACCCGCTCGACCAGCGCGCGGATGTGATCGCACACGCCGAGGAACAGATTGGCGAGCTCGCCGTCGAAGCGCAGGGTTCCGCCGCGCGCCTGGTCGAGCACGCTCTCGGCCACGTGGGTAAAGGCCACGATGTCGTCGAGACCGAAGATGCCGGCCGAGCCCTTGATGGTATGGGCCGCGCGAAAGATGGCGTTGATGGTCTCGGGGTCGTCGGGATCGCGTTCGATCTGCAGCAGCGCCTGCTCCATGCCCTCGAGCAAGTCGCGGCTTTCGACGATGAACGCCTGCAGGGCGGTATCCAGGTTCATGATGCGTTCTCCGCGGCGGGTGCGTTGTCGGTGCCGAGCTCCATGCAAAGGCCAGCCAGTTCCACGGCCTCGCGCGTCACCGCGCTGTGCCCGGCGATGCACAGGCTGCCGCCGCGCAGCCGGGCTTCGTGGCGGGCCGACAGCAGCAGTTGCAGTCCCGCGCCGTCGACCTCGCTCACGTCGACCAGATCGATCGCGAGAACGGCGTGCGTGGCCAGGGCCGCCAGCCACTCGTCCTTGAGGGCGTGCACGCGGTAGACGGTGAGCTCGCCGTCGACCGCGAGGGTGTGGGTGTTCAGGTGTGTCATGGCAGCACCAGCTTTGAAACCACGTTGAGCAGGGTCGGGGGCTGGAAGGGCTTGACGATCCAGGCCTTGACCCCGGCCTCACGCCCGCGCTCCTTCTTGGCCGCGCTGTCCTCGGTGGTGAGCATGACCACCGGCGTGTACTTGTAGGACGGCTTCTGCTTCATGGCCGCGACGAAGCCGTAGCCGTCCAGCCGCGGCATGTTCACGTCGCTGATGACGAGGTGCAGCTTGCGTCCGTCGAGCTTGCCCAGGGCATCCTGCCCGTCCGAGGCTTCGACGACGTCGTAGCCCGCGCTGTCCAGCGCAATGCGCACGGCCGCGCGCAGCGATGTGGAGTCGTCGACGATCAGTATGGTCTTCTTGGTCATGGCTATACGGTAGCGAGTTAAAAGAATGTGACGTCTTCGGCAACGGCAGGCGCCTTGGTCGCGGTGGATGACTTTGCACGCGACATCGGCAGTCCGCTGTGCGCGGCCTGCTCCTCTGCAGTGGTGTAGGTTTGTCGCAGATGCTCGACCCATGCATGCGGTTCAAGCGCGTTAGGTGAGGCTACATGCTGTTTCGATCGAAGGGTCTCGACCAGGCGTTCGTGATCGGCCTGTGTATGCTCGAGCACCTGGTTGATGCGGTCTTGCGATTGCACGGCCACCAGCACGCGGTCGATTTCGTGACGCACGGCCTGGCTCTCGTCGCTCAGCACCTGGGATCGCTGCCTGACGGCATCCACCGCATCGTGCATGCGCTGCACGACGCCCTTGATCGTGGCGTTGGCGTGCTCGGCCGTCGCCCGGTCGCCGCGCGAGAACGCCTCGAGATCCGTGCTGGCGCGGGCAAACGATGCGCTGATCTGCTGCACGACCTTGTCGATGCGGTCGCCCGCGTTGCCCGACTGCGTCGACAGCGTGCGCACCTCCTGCGCCACCACCGCAAAGCCGCGGCCGCTCTCGCCCGCCCGGGCTGCCTCGATGGCGGCATTGATGGACAGCAAGTTGGTCTGCCGTGCGATCGCGCCGACCTGTGCTGCCATCTCGTGCAGCTCGTCGATGAAACGTGTCATCGACATCACTCCGTTCAGCAGTTCGCCCCGCGCGTGCAGAGCACCGTTCATGTCGTCCAGCCAGCGCACCAGCTCGTCCTGGACCTGGCGCAGCACTTCGAGCAGTTCATCGCCACGCTCGCTGGCCGCGCCTTCACCGGCCTCGCGCAGCCGCCTCGACATGTGAGCGAACTGCGATGTGAGTTCGTCCATTGCGCCGGTCAGTTGGTCGCGCGCGCCCTGCATCTGGCGCGACCACACGGGCAGGACGGCCAGACACAGTGCATCAAGCGCGGGTGTATCGGCATCGCCGGCCGGGGTAGGGTTTGCCGATGCGCGTGCGCTGCGGCTGCGGTAGCCGCCCCAAGCCAGGCAGGCCCCTGCGTACAGACCGCCCCAGGCAATCGCCGCATCGGGCGCCAGCGCCGTGGCGGCGATGCATCCACCGCCGATGGCCGCAACGATGAGGCTGGCACGCAGATGCGATGGACTGCCGCGCCACGCCGGAATGCGGCTGGCGGGACGGCCCTCGACTTCGCAATGGGCGGTTGTCATGGACGCGACGCTCCCTGGTCTCGTACTTCGCGTATCAAGTGCCGGACCGTCCCTGTCGGCGGTCTACGGCGCATCGATCGGCCTCTTCGTGACAACCAAGGCTCGCTCTTGTCCATGGAACTATCGGACAACGCGGCCCGCGGATTGCGTCGAAATGAGCCCCTCTTTGCGGCCAGATCCGCAGACTGGGGCCGGACGGGCCAAGGGTGCCCGCGCTGACGTCGGCGGTGGCCCGACGACTGGCAGGCCCGGCGATCAGCAGCCGAGGTCCGGACCCGGCGCCACGTCCAGCAGCGCCGCGACCTGCCGGTAGAACGCAATGCGGCGCGCGACCTTGCGCGCAGCCAGCGAGCCTTCGGGCTGCCCGCATTCGAGCACACCGTTGATGGCACGTATCGTCTCGCCGAATCCCATGCCGGCCATCAGCGCCTCGTGGGCGCTGCGCGGCGCCGGGCCGCTTTGCGTCATCCAGTACCACAGCGCCGTCTGCCAGGCCACCGTGGGATCGGTGGCCACGCGGTCGGGGTCGGCCCACAGGTCGACCCCGATGGCCTGGCCGGCCGCGCGGTAGTTGAAGTTCCACGAAAGCTGGAACGGGCCGCGCCCGTAGTACTGGCGCCCGCTCGCGCACGGGTCGTCGACGCTGGCGCGGCAGTAGCGGTCGCGCTGTGTGGTGTCGTACTCACGCACGGCGCGCAGTCCGTCGGACTCGTGTGCCACCTGGGCCAGGAAGGCGGCCATTTCCCGGCGCCGCAGCTGCGGCGTACCCGTGGCGGCAAAGCCCGGCGTGGCGCGCACGGCCTGCACGAAACCCTCGTAGGTGTAGAACGCGATGCGGTTCGGGAACAGCTGGTCGAACTGCGCGCGCGTCGGGATGTAGGCGTCGGCGCCCGGCATCGGCGCGCCCGGCCCGGCACAGGCCGTCAGCGACAGGCCCAGCAGGCCCGCGGCCACGCAGGCCAGTGAACGCCAGCGCAGGCGATCGCGGACGGGTCGAGGTGGCAGGCCGAACACGGCAATTGGGGCGAGAGCGCTCAAACGAGAGTGGGGACGCGGTAGCTGCGGTGACGTGTGGCAACGCTGAACGGCCGATCCCGCACTGCGGGACGAACCGCACGGGTGTACAGGTGCGATGTTGCCATGCCGCCAGGCAGGCCACCGATCGCGACGGCCAGCGCGCACAATTCCCGCATCGGCGCAGCCGGGCGGCGCGCCACGTGGTACGCCGTTCGGAGGCGCGCATGTCGACCTGGAGTCATACGCGACACGATGAGCTGGCCCATCTGCGCGCGGCCGCGCAAGCCCTGCCTGCCGCGCCCGGGGTGTACATCTTCCATGGTGACAGCGAGCACCTGCCGCTGTACATCGGCAAGAGCGTGAACCTGCGCAGCCGCGTGCTGGCCCACTTGCGCAACCCAGACGAGGCGCGCCTGCTGCGGCAGACGCGCCACATCAGCCACCAGCGCACCGCCGGCGAGATCGGCGCGCTGCTGCTCGAGTCGCGGTTGATCAAGTCGCGCCAGCCGCTGCTCAACCAGCGCCTGCGCCGCAGCCGGCAACTGTGCGCCTGGCACGCCGGCAATGATGCGCGCTTGCGTCTGGTGGACACGCGAGAACGCGAGTTCGCCACCACGCCAGGCCTGTATGGCCTGTACGGCACGCGCCGTGCCGCGGTGCAGCATCTGGCCGAACTGGCCGACGCCCACCGGCTGTGCCTGGTCACGCTGGGCGTGGAGCCGGCGGTGGGCCACCGGGCCTGCCTGCGGGCGATGATCGGCCGTTGCGCCGGTGCATGCCGGGGCGACGAAACACCACAGTCGCACTGGCAGCGCACCTTGGCAGCGCTGGAGGCCATGCGCGTGGCGATCTGGCCGTTCGAAGGCGCGGTGGGCATCGTCGAACGCTTCGGCACCGAGCAGCAGATCCACGTGGTGCATCGCTGGCGCCATGTGCAGACGGTGGCCGACGCAAGCCAGGCCGACGCCACGACGCCGATCGACCCGGCTTTCGATGTCGATGCCTACCGCATTCTGTGTGGCCCGATCTTGACCGGACAGGCCGAACTGGTGAGTTTGCCGACCCCGGGTTGACCCCGGGACCGCTGGAGCCGGGCTGACGCTTAGGATGGGCCAGGCGCACCACGCCAGTGCACGCGCCACCACCCTTGAAGGCCGCCCCCTTCAGTACGGCCTGCGATCCGCATCCACACTTCAGGAGCCCGCATGTCCCAGCCCACCAAGTTCCTGCTCGACGAGAGCAAGATGCCGCGCCATTGGTACAACATCATGGCCGACCTGCCGGTGCCGGCAGCGCCGCCGCTGCACCCCGGCACGTTGCAGCCGGTGGGGCCCGACGACCTCGCGCCGTTGTTCCCGATGGAACTCATCATGCAGGAGGTGTCCACCGAGCGCGAGATCGAGATTCCCGAGCCGGTGCGCGAGGTGTTCCGCCTGTGGCGGCCCGCGCCGCTGGTGCGCGCGCATCGGCTCGAGAAAGCGCTGGGCACGCCGGCCAAGATCTACTACAAGTACGAAGGTGTGTCGCCAGCGGGTTCGCACAAGCCCAACACCGCGGTGCCCCAGGCCTGGTACAACGCCCAGGCCGGCATCAAGAAGCTGACCACCGAAACCGGTGCGGGCCAGTGGGGCTCGTCGCTGAGTTTCGCCGGTGCGCTGTTCGGCATCGATGTCACGGTGTTCCAGGTGCGCGTGTCGTACGACCAGAAGCCGTACCGCCGCGCACTGATGGAGACCTACGGCGCACGCTGCATCCCCAGCCCCTCCGAGATGACCCACTCGGGCCGCGCCATCCTGGCCAAGGATCCGAACCACCCGGGCTCGCTGGGCATCGCCATCAGCGAAGCGGTGGAAATCGCCGCCACGCACGACGACACCAAGTACGCGCTGGGCTCGGTGCTCAACCACGTGCTGATGCACCAGACCATCATCGGCCAGGAGGCCATGCTGCAGCTCGAAATGGCCGGCGACGACCCCGACGTCATCGTCGGCTGCACCGGCGGCGGCAGCAACTTCGCCGGCATCGCCTTCCCGTTCATCGGCCAGCAGTTGCGCGGCGGCAAGAAGCGGCGCATCGTCGCCGTCGAGCCCGCGGCCTGCCCCAGCCTCACGCGCGGCAAGTTCGCCTACGACTTCGGCGACACCGCCCACCTCACGCCGCTGACCAAGATGCACACCCTGGGCAGCACCTTCACGCCGCCGGGCTTCCATGCCGGCGGCCTGCGCTACCACGGCATGGCGCCGCTGGTGTCGCACCTGAAGGATCTGTCGCTGATCGAGGCCGTGGCCTATCACCAGCGCGCCTGCTTCGAAGCCGGGGTGATGTTCGCGCGCGCCGAGGGCATCGTGCCCGCACCCGAGGCCAATCATGCGGTCAAGGGCGCCATCGAGGAAGCCCTGCGCTGCAAGGCCCAGGGCCGCAGCGAGGTGATCCTGTTCAACCTGTGCGGCCACGGCCACTTCGACATGAGCGCCTACAGCGCCTACTTCGCCGGCAAGCTCGTCGACCAGAACTACGACGAGGCCGAGCTGGCGATGGCGCTGTCGGGGCTGCCGTCGGTTCCGGCCTGAACGAGCCACCAAGGTCCGGGCGGTGGCCATGAGCCGCCGCCCGGAACACCCGTCAGACGGCGCCGATCTTGAACACGGCGACCTCGTCGCTCAACCTCTGCGCCTGATCCTTCATCGACGACGCAGCGGCACTGGATTCCTCGACCAGTGCCGCGTTCTGCTGCGTCATCTGGTCGATGGTCGCGACGGCCTGGTTGATTTGGCGAATGCCGTCGCGCTGCTCCAGGGATGCCTGCGCGAGCTCGCCGATCAGCACCGAGACCTGATGCACGCCGTCGACGATACCCGCCATGGCCGTGCGGGCCTCGCCCACCTGTGAGGTGCCGGTCTCGACCGCTTCGACCGAGTTGCCGATCAACGACTTGATCTCGCGCGCTGCATCGGCGCTGCGCTGCGCCAGCGAACGAACCTCGCCCGCCACGACCGCGAAGCCGCGGCCCTGCTCACCGGCGCGCGCGGCTTCGACGGCGGCGTTGAGCGCCAGGATGTTGGTCTGAAAGGCAATGCCGTCGATGACGCCAATGATGTCGGCGATCTTCGTCGACGAGGTGGCGATCCGATCCATGCTCGCCACCACCTTGCCGACCACTTCGCCGCCGTGGGCCGCCGCCCGTGCCGCGGTATCGGCCAGCTCGCTGGCCTTGTGCGCGACGTCAGCCGACTGGGTGACCGTGCCAGTGAGCTGCTCGAGGCTCGAGGCGGTCTCCTGCAGGTTGGATGCGGTCTGCTCGGTGCGCGCCGACAGATCCTGGTTGCCCGTGGCGATCTGCGATGAAGCCACGGTGACCGACCCCACGCCCTGGCGCACCTGCGTCACCACGCCGCGCAGCTGCTGCGACATGCGGTCCAGGGCACGCATCAGTCGTCCGAGCTCGTCCTGCCGCTGCGCCTGGGCGCTGCGCGTCAGGTCGCCTTCGGCCGCCGCCTCGGCCAGGCCGACGGCATCCGCAAGCGGTTGCTGGATCGAGCGCATCAATACGGCCAGCCAACCGATGCCCGCCGCGAGCACAGCCAGCACGCTGAGCAGGCCGATCACACCCGAACGCGCGACCTCGGCATCGGCATCGCGCTGGATGTCGTCGCGCTGGCGCACCTGCACAGCGGCCAGTTCACCCTGGGCCGCCTCGTAGGCGGTCACGGCCGGCAGGAAGTCCTTCTCGATCGTGGCCAGCAGTTCGGCCTGGGCGCCGGACTTCTTGAGCTCCTGGTTCTTCTTGACCAGGCCGAGCACCACGGTCCGGCGCGCCGCAATGTCCTCGAAGGACTTCTTGTCGGCATCGGTGGTCGCGAGTGCCTGGATGCGTTTTTGCATCTCGCTGCTCGCTGCGATGCCCGCCTTCAGCCGATCACCGAAGAACTGGACGACCTGCGGCTCCGTGCTCATCAGCGACGCCAACGTGGCCGCTGTGTTGGCCGAGCTCATCGTCTTCCAGGTGGTGGCCAGGGTGATCAAGTCGTCGGCCGCACGCGTGCGTTGCGCGGCCACCTCGTGTGCCCGGTTTGCGCTGTACTGCAACCACAGCCCGACACCGGCCATCGCCGCCAACAGCACGGCATAGGTGACCCACAACTTGGTCGACAGCGACACGTCATCGAGCTTCTTCACTTTTCTTGGCCTTTCCATCTCTGGGTCCCGACTCTCAGTCAGGGCGTCAACCCGGCCGCAACCGCGCGTTCAGCGCGATCGGCCCACCGGCTGCCCACTGCTGGGGCGAGATCCGAGTCTGGCGCGAGCCGCGAAGCAGCCAACCGCGGAAAAACGGCATTCCGATGCCGCAATTGGGCCGAGCTGCCGCCAAGGCACGCTTGCCCTGGCGGCACGCCGACGCCCAACGCCGGGCGCGACGCTCAGGGCACGATGCGCAGCGGCGACCCCGCGCGCGGCGGC
>JABWBN010000375.1 GCA_013360485.1 Burkholderiaceae bacterium
CGAGGCGATCCGCAACCTGATCATGACCACGCTGCGCTCGATCGTCGGCGAGATGGAGCTCGACGAGGCGCTGTCCTCGCGCGACAAGATCAAGGCGCGCCTGCGCGAGAGCATCGCCGACGAGGCGGTCGACTGGGGCCTCACGGTGAAGTCGGTCGAGATCCAGGACATCAAGCCTTCCGAATCCATGCAGCGGGCGATGGAGCTGCAGGCCGCCGCCGAGCGCGAGCGCAAGGCCGCGGTGACCAAGGCCGAGGGCGCCAAGCAGGCCGCCATCCTCGAGGCCGAGGCGCGGCTCGAATCCGCCAAGCGCGACGCCAACGCCCAGGTCATGCTCGCCGAGGCCTCGGCCGAGTCGATCCGCCGCGTCACCGCCGGAATCGGCGACCAGGCGGGCCCGATGATGTACCTGCTCGGCGAGAAGTACATCGCCGCGCTCGAGAAGCTGGGCGACTCCGGCAGCGCCAAGATCGTGGTGATGCCCGCCGACCTCCAGGAGACCTTGCGCGGCCTCGTCGGCCGGCTGGGCGCGCGCGGCTGAATCCGCTCCAGCCCGGCGTCTCCGATCGCTTTCCCCGGATCCGTACCCGCAACAAAGGAAGACAACGATGCGCAAATACTCGAAACCCGTCCGTAGCCTGATTGCCGCCGTCGCACTGGTCACGGTCTCCACTGGCGCGCTGGCGCAGAACTTCATGAAGGACAAGGCCGAGGTCGAGAAGCTGCTCACCGGCGCCACCTTGATCGGCGTGTATCTGCGCACCGAATCGGCCTACACGCTCAAGTTCGGCACCGACGGCACGCTCACCGACACCACCGGCGCCAAGGCGCGCTGGTGGGTGGACGACCAGGCGCGCTATTGCCGCGAATGGCTCGACGGCAAGCTCAAGGGCAACACCGGCTGCATGAACCTCGAGCTCGAGGAAGGCCAGGTAGCGCTCTACTCCGAAGGCAAGAAGGTGGTCGAGGGCATCGTCACCCAAAAATGACCTGCGCGACCGGAGCGGGCATGCGACTGCTGATCGTCTATTCCACCATCGACGGCCATACGCTCGAGATCTGCGAGCGCATCGCCGCGATCGCGCGTGCGACCGGTCACGAGGTCGAGCTGGCCGAGGTGGAGTCGGCCAGCGCTGAACAGCTCGAGGCCTGCGACCGCATCGTGATCGGCGCCAGCATCCGCTACGGTCACCATCGTCCCGCGGTGAAGGCCTTCATCGACCGCCACCAGGCGGCGCTCGAGGTGCGCCCGAACGCCTTCTTCTCGGTCAACGCGGTCGGCCGCAAGCCGCACAAGCGCCAGGCCGACACCAACCCCTACGTGCGCAAGTTCCTCGGCCAGCTGCGCTGGAAGCCGCAGCAGGTGGAGGTCTTCGGCGGCAAGATCGAATACCCGCGCTACGGCTTCTTCGACCGCAACATGATCCGCCTGATCATGTGGATCACCGGCGGCCCCACCGACCCGCGCTTGGTGACGGAAAACGCGCGCGCCGCGGAGCCGATCGCGGGCTGGGCACTGTGGCGGCTCGACGACAACGGCAACCGCTTCCTGGTGGCGGTGTTCGCCTGCCGGGACGAGGCGGAGGCGGCCGTGCGCGCCTTCGAGGCGCACGGACACAAGCAGACCTACTGGGTGGAGGCGGCCGGCGATCGCGGTTGCCCACCCGTTTGACGGGACTTCCTACACCGGCGCCGGGATGGCGGCGAGGGTGTGCTCGAGATGCTCGCAGCAGCGCATCCAGACCATCGCGACGGGCGATGGCGAGCGGTGGTGTGGATGGTCCGGGGGGCACTTCGGCCGCGGCCAGGTGGACAGCCCATTGCTTGCGGAGGCCGCGGCGGACGAATCGCCGCGATTTGCGGAAACTTCCGCGTGCCACGAGCCTGCAAGGCCTCGGCGACCGGCTCGTCGAGGCTGCAGGCGTTTCCAGCGCCTGGTTGCCGCGCTTACTTCAGGTGGTGATGGGTCAGCGCCACCCAGTAGGCGGCGCCCACGGGCAGGTTGTCGTCGTCGAAGTCGTACTTGGGATGGTGAACCATGGCGGTGTCGCCGTTGCCGATGATGCAGTAGGTGCTCGGCTTGAGCTGGGCGAAAAAGGCGAAATCCTCGCTGCCCATGTAGGTCGGTCCGGGCATCACCACCTGATCCTCGCCGAGCAGCTTGCGGGCGACGTCGGCACACTCCTCGGTCAGCGCGGGATCATTGACCAGCACGGCACCCGGCGAACCTTCGCGGATTTCGTAGCGGACCCCGAAGGCCTCGGCCTGTGCCGCGGTGATGGACTTGATCTTGGCGAGCACCAGCTGACGCGTTTCCGGTTTGCTGGTGCGGGTGCTCAGGCGCAGGGTCGCGGTCTGCGGAATGACGTTGCCGGCATCGCCCGCCAGGAAGGCGCCGACGCTCACCACGGCCGAATCCTTGGCCGCGACGTTGCGCGAGACGATGGTCTGCAGCGCCATGACCAGGGAAGCTCCCGCCACCACCGGGTCGATGCTTTTCTCGGGCATCGAGCCGTGGCTGCCGACACCGGTCAGCACGATTTCCCAGTTGTCCACCGCGGCGAACAGCGGGCCGGAGGTGAAGTACATCTTGCCCTGCTCCAGCGCGGGCATGTTGTGCATGCCGAAGACCGCATCCATCGGGAAGCGCTCGAACAGACCGTCCTGGATCATGGCGACCGCGCCGCCCATGATTTCTTCGGCGGGCTGGAAGATCAGGTTGACCGTGCCGTTGAACGCACGGGTACGCGCCAGGTGCTGCGCAGCCCCCAGCAGCATGGCGCTATGACCGTCATGACCGCAGGTATGCGACTTGCCTTCGATGGTGCTCTTGTGGTCGCTGTCATTCGCCTCCTGCACGGCGAGGGCGTCGGTATCGGCACGCAGGCCGATCGACTTCTTGCTGTCGCCGCAGCACATCCTGGCCACCACGCCCGTCTTGCCGACGCCTTCGGTGACCTCGTATCCCCACTCCCGCAGCAGGCCGGCGATGTAGCTGGCCGTCTTGTGCTCGTCGAACGCGACCTCGGGGTGGCGGTGCATGTGGTGACGCCAGGTCTTCATCGCTTCCTGATTCGCCGACAACTCTTGCAAAAGCGTGCTCATGATGACTCCCGATCGAAATCTGAAACCGGTTGATGAAACGCCCGGGCCGTGCGGACCGATGCGATCGGCCCGGGCTGACTGTGCGCACGCGCCATGCTGGAATCCACTGCGCACGGCGCGGAGAGGGGTTTGCCCTGGAAGCGGGTCAGTTCTTCTTGCCGACGAACTTCGGCACGGTGAGCATGATCGACATGATCGCCACCACCACCATGAAGACGTTGAACATCAGCGCGATGATCGCTGCCTCGCGCACGGCCAGGTTGTCCTGGCGTCCGGCGAAGGTGATCACGCCTTCGAGCCAGGCGATGCTCTCGGGGTTGGCACTGAGCGCGGTGAAGATCGCAGCGGAGATCGCCACACCGAAGGCGGCGCCCAGCGAGGAAGCCATCTTGTAGATGCCCGCGCCCGAACCGGCCTGGGCGGCCGGTAGCGCGGACAGCGCGGCGTCGGTCGAAGGCGTGGCGTAGAAGGCCAGACCGACCCCGAACAGGGTGTAGCCGATGATGGCGAGGGTGTTGTAGTCCTCGAGCAGCAGGTTGGCCGGGGACAGCATCACGATCGACACGCCCACGATCAGGCAACCCCAGATCATCGGCTTGCGGGCGCCGAAGCGTTGCAGCAGCTTTTCACCGACACGGATGAAGGCGATGATTGCGATCGCATAACCCAGGGTCAGGCCACCGGCTTGCTGCGCCGTCATGTTGCCGCCCAGTTGAACCAGTTGCAGCGAAACCAGCAGGGTGCCGGCCACACCGTTGAGCAGGAAGTTGGACAGGGTGGCGCCGGTATAGGTCGGGTTCTGGAACAGCTTGAAATCGACGAAGGGCTGGCCGCTGGTGTTTTCGATACGGAAGAACAGGGTGCCGAAGATCACCACGACGGCGATCAGACCCATGATCAGCGGGCTGGTCCAGCCCATCTTGTTGCCTTGAGTGACGACGATCTGCAGGGCCACCATGCTGATCATGAAGGTCAGCACGCCCGGCAGGTCGAACTTGTAGGCGCCTTTGGTTTCGGCCTTGCTTTCCGGTGTGCCCTTGACCATCAGCATGCCGATCACGGCGACGACGATCGAGGCGAAGAAGATGTAACGCCAGCCGAGGTTCTCCGCGACCAGGCCGCCGAACAGCGAACAGACACCCGACCCCCCCAGGAGCCGATGGACCACAGGCTCACCGCGCGCTGACGGGCCGGACCGTCCCAGTACGTCTTCACCAGCGCGAGACTGGCTGGCATGATGCAGGCTGCCGAAACCCCCTGCAGGGCACGACCTACCAGCAGGAAGGTGGTCGCCAGGCTGCCGGTGGGGGCGAGGGCGATCAGCAGGGAACCGACGATGCTGAGCAGGAAGCCGATCTGAACGGTCTTCACGCGGCCGATACGGTCTGCAAGCCCGCCGATGACGACGATGAAGATGCCGGAAAAGAGTGCGGTGATGGCCACCGCATTGTTCATCATGCTGGCATCGAGACCGAGGTCCTTTTGCATGTCCGGCGCAATGTTGAGGACCGTCTGTGCAAAAAGCCAGAATGTGATGACGCCTAAGATGATGCCATACAGCAGCTTGTCATTGCCTTGGTAGGCAGTGCTTGGTGTACCCACGACGGCTGTCATGTCGATCTCCTGAATGAAGGGCTCTGGATGGAATTCACGCGGCCATGTTA
>JABWBN010000128.1 GCA_013360485.1 Burkholderiaceae bacterium
CACACCGCTATCGCCGACGCCTTGCTTCGCTTCACGACACGCGAATGCGCCAACTATCTCGCCAACGCTGGCTATTCCAACTAATCGGGATGCGCTCTAATTCGCGCTGCAGCCGTTGCACACCTCGACGCGGTTCGCGCGGATGTCGTCGGCGGCCTTGCGCAGGCCGGCCGCGGCCTTCTCCCAGCCTTTGCGCGCGGCCAGCGCCTTCGCGATCGTCTCGAGCTCGGCCAGCGTGCGCGCCTTGGGCGCGCAGGAATCGACGACCGGCTTCCTGCCCGCCTCGCGCTCGACCGCCGGCTTCGAAAGATAGAGCCGGATGCGCTGCTTGAGGTCGGCGAGCCGGCTGCGATACGCGGCGTTCCTGAGCCGCCCCTCGAGCGTCTCGATGCGCGCCACGGCGCCCGGCCAGTCGAATTCGCCGAAGCGCACGCAGCCGCCGAAATGCGTCGTCCGCTTCAGCCACGGGAACGCATGCGGGTCGGTGCCGTAGAGCAAGCGATGGCTGGCGAAGAACAGCTTGTCCTCGGCGTCGCCCATCGCCGCCTGGCGCGCGAAGACGGCGAGATCGGGCTCGAAATACTCGTACTCGATCATCGAGCCGGCGAAGGCCGGGATGAATTTCGGATAGGCCGTGCCGAGCAGCGCGTGCAGCGCCTCGAAGGCCTGGAAGGCACCGTGCCGCGCAAGGAGATCGACGCGGCCCGCACCGAAGCAAAGAGCCTGGCGGAGCGCGAGCGCAGCATCGGCGCCAGCCTGTCGTCGCGCGAGGCGCTCATCGCGCCGATCAGCGGCGTGATCGCCCGCGCGGACCTCGTCGTCGGGCAGGTCGTCGAGCCGCGCGACGTGCTGTTCGAAGTGGTCGACCCGGCCCGGATGCTGGTCGAGGCCACCACCGCCGACGCCAGCCTGGCGGCCCGCCTGGCCGGCGCTTCAGTGCAAGGACTTCCGGACGTGTCGCTGCGCCTGCTGGGCGCGTCGCGCTCGATGCGAGACGGCGTACTGCCGATCACCTTCGCCGTCGGTGCGGCCAAGCCGGGCACGGCGTTGCCGCTGGCGATCGGACAGCCGGTCACGGTGGTGGCGCAATCGAAGGAGCGCATCAAGGGCGTCGTGCTGCCGGCGGAGGCGGTGGTGCGCAACCCGTCCAACGAGCCCATCGTCTGGATCAAGTCCGGCGCCGAGCGCTTCATCCCGCAGCCGGTTCAGTTCCGGCCGCTGGACGCGAACACGGTGGTCATCACCCAGGGCCTCAGCGCGGACAACCGCGTCGTCGTCCAGGGCGCACCGCTGATCGCGCAGATCCGCTGAACGGAGACTTCTCATGTTCAACTGGATCGTTCGCTACAGCCTGCACAACCGGCTCTTCGTGCTGGCGGTCGCGGCGCTGCTGATGGTTTACGGCGCGATGACGGCCTGGCGTACGCCGGTCGACGTCTTCCCCGACCTCAACAAGCCGCTGATCACCGTGCTCACCGAGGCCGGCGGCATGGCGCCGGAAGAGGTCGAGCAGCTCGTCACCTTCCCGCTGGAGACGGCGCTCAACGGCATGCCCGGCGTGACCCGCGTACGCAGCACCTCGGGCGTCGGCCTGTCGCTGGTCTACGCCGAGTTCGACTGGGGCACGGACATCTACCGCAACCGCCAACTGGTGGCCGAACGGCTGGCCATCGTGCGCACCCAGTTGCCCGGCGACATCACGCCGGTGATGGGCCCGGTGTCGTCGATCATGGGCGAGGTGATGCTCGTCGCGCTGCCATTGGTTCCCGGTGACGGCAAGGCACCCGTGGCCACGCCGATGCAGGCACGCGAGTACGCCGACTTCGTGTTGCGCCCGCGCCTGCTGTCGATTCCGGGCGTGTCGCAAGTGATCCCCATCGGTGGCGAGGTTCGCACGCTGCGCGTGGCGCCCAACACGGCGCGAATGGCTCAGTTCGGTGTCTCGCTGACCCAGGTGGAGCAGTCGCTGAAGGGCTACGCCTCGAACGCTGGCGGCGGCTTCATCGACCTGAACAGCCGCGAGTACCTCATCCGCCACCTGGGCCGCACGAACCGCGCCGAGGACCTGGGCGGCATCGCGGTGGCCTGGAAGGACGGTCGCGCGATCCTGCTGGACCAGGTCGCCACGGTCTCGTTCGCGGCGGGACTGAAGCGCGGCGACGCCGGCTACAACGGCCTGCCGGCCGTCGTGATCAGCATCCAGAAGCAGCCCGATGCCGACACCGTCAAGCTCACCGCGCAGATCGAATCGGCGCTCACCGAGCTGAAGCAGGGGCTGCCACGAGGCCTCGCCGAACCGCGCGTGCTGTTCCGCCAGGCCGACTTCATCAAGGCGTCCATTGGCAACGTGGCCGAGGCGCTGCGCGACGGCGCCATCATGGTCGCCATCGTGCTGTTCGCCTTCCTGCTGTCGGCGCGCACAACAGTCATCTCGCTGGTGGCGATCCCGCTGTCGCTGGCGGTCACGGCGCTGGTGTTCCAGTGGCTCGGCCAGTCGATCAATGTGATGACGCTCGGCGGCCTGGCCATTGCCATCGGCGAACTGGTCGACGATGCGGTGGTGGATGTCGAGAACATCCTTCGCCGGCTCAAGCAGAACCGGGCAACCGGCAACCCGCTGTCGGTGCTGGAGGTGGTGCGCCGCGCCAGCGTCGAGGTGCGCTCCGGCATCGTCTACGCCACGGTCATCGTCGTGCTCGTCTTCGTGCCGTTGTTCGCGCTGCCGGGCATCGAGGGGCGCCTCTTCACACCGCTGGGCATCGCGTACATCGTGTCCATCGGCGCCTCGATGCTGGTCTCGATGACCGTCACGCCCGTCATGTGCTACTACATGCTGCCGACGATGAAGCGGCTGGACCATGGCGACAGCCCGCTGGTCGCGTGGCTCAAGCGCCAGGACACCCGGCTGCTGAAATGGTCCTTCGGCCGCGCCCGGCTGCTGATCGCGCTGGCTGCCCTGGCCGTGGCCGGTGCCGCGGCGACGGTGCCCTTCTTCCCGCGCGCCTTCCTGCCAGTCTTCAACGAGGGTTCGCTGGTGCTGGGCCTGGTGATGCAGCCGGGCACGTCGCTGGCCGAGGCCAACCGCGTCGGCGCGGTGGCCGAGACGCTGATCCGCCAGGTGCCCGAGGTCGCGCAGGTGGGCCGCCGCACCGGCCGCGCCGAACTCGACGAACACGCCGAGGGCGTGCACTCGGCCGAGATCGACGTCGACCTCAAGCGCTCGGACCGCGACCGCGAGGCCATCATGGCCGACATCCGCGACCGCCTGTCCACGCTGCCCGCGCAGGTGGCCATCGGCCAACCCATCAGCCACCGGCTGGACCACCTGCTGTCGGGCGTGCGGGCGCAGATCGCCGTGAAGATCTTCGGCGACGACACCGACACGCTGCGCGGCCTGGCCGAGGAGACGCGCGGCAAGCTGGCCACCGTGCCGGGGCTGGTCGACCTCACGGTCGAGAAGCAGGTGCTGATCCCGCAGATCACCGTGCGCCTGGACCACCGCAAGGCGGCGCAGATGGGCCTGTCGCCCGGCGAGGCGATCCGCGTGCTGCAGGCACTGACCGACGGTGCGCACCGCGCAGACATCGTCGACGGGCCACGCCGCTACGAACTGGTGCTGCGCCTGCCCGACCAGCAGCGCAGCCCGCAGGACCTGGCGCGCACGCTGATCGACACGCCGGCCGGGCGCATCCCCGTGTCCAGCATCGCCACGGTGGAAGAAACCGACGGGCCGAACCAGATCGGCCGCGAGAACGGGCGCCGCCGCATCATCGTCTACGCCAACACCGACGGCGGCGACATGGGGCAGGTCATCAAGGACATCCGCGGCATCATCGCCAAGACGCCCCTGCCGCCCGGCAACTTCATCAGTCTCGAAGGCCAGTTCCAGGCGCAGGAACAGGCAACGCGCCTGATCGCGGGCCTGTCAGTCGTATCGCTGGCGATGATCTTCCTGGTGCTGTACAGCCGCTACCAGTCGGCGGTTCTGGCGGGCATCATCATGGCCAACATCCCGCTCGCGCTGATCGGCTCGGTGGTGGCGATGTGGATCGCGGGCGTGCAACTGTCGGTGGCGTCGATGGTGGGCTTCATCACCCTGGCCGGCATCGCCACGCGCAACGGCATCCTGAAGATCAGCCACTACATCAACCTCGTCAAGTTCGAGGGCGAGAGCTTCTCGCAGGCGATGATCGTGCGCGGCTCGCTGGAACGGCTGACGCCGGTGCTGATGACGGCGCTGGTGGCGGCCTTCGCGCTGACACCGCTGCTGCTGGCGGCCGACGCGCCGGGCAAGGAGATCCTGCACCCGGTGGCGGTGGTGATCTTCGGCGGGCTGGTGAGCTCGACACTGCTCGACACGCTGCTCACGCCGGTGCTGTTCTGGCTGTTCGGCGAGAAGGCCACGAAGCGGCTGACCCAACCCGAGCTCGACCCGGCCCCAGACGCCACGCCGGCGCAGGAAGCCTATTGAGTTGAAATCAGGCCTGGCGGCGCCGCCTGCTCCAGTGCGCCGCACCCCAAAGGAGTTTGCAGAGATGAAGAACAAGCTGTTGGCCGCCGTCGTGCTGGGCCTGTCGGTCCTGTCGTTCAACGCCGCCATGGCCCACGGTGGCGCCAAGCCCAAGCACGGCGGCGTCGTCGCCACCGCCAGCGACCTGGGCTTCGAACTGGTCGGCACGCCCGCAGGCGCCGCGATTTACATCGAAGACCACGGCAAGCCGATGGCGCCTACCGGCATGAGCGGCAAGCTCACCGTGCTCAACGGCGCCGAGAAGTCGGAAGCCGAGCTGACCGTGGCCGGCGACAAGCTGGAGGCCAAGGGCGTGAAACTGGCGCCGGGTGCCAAGGTCGTGGCCGCGCTCACGACCCCGGCGAAGAAGGCGATCACGGTGCGCTTCACCGTCAAGTAGATGGCCTTGTCACCCGACGCACTGCCTGCCCTGCGAGGCGGGCTGCTCGCCCTGCTGGCCGCGGCGCTGTTCGGCGTCAGCACGCCGCTGGTGCAGCAGTTCGGTGCCGGGCTGGGCGCCTTCAGCACCGCAGCGCTGCTGTACGCGGGTGCTGCGGCGGTGGGCCTGTTGTCGCGCCAGCGCATCGAGCGCGAAGCCCGCCTGCAGCGCAGCGACCTGCCGCGGTTGTTGGCCATGGCCGCCTTCGGCGCGGCCATTGGCCCGGTGGCGCTGGCCTGGGGCCTGCAGAACACGAGCGGCACCAGCGCCTCGCTGATGCTCACACTCGAAGCGCTGTTCACCGCCGTGCTGGCCTGGCGCCTGTACCGCGAGACCATGGACGGTCGCGTCTGGACGGCGATGGCGCTGCTGCTGGCCGGGGGCATGGTGCTGGTGCTCGACCAGGGTCGCACGGGAGGTGCCCAGCTGTGGGGCCTGCTGGCCGTGCTGCTGGCCACCGCGGCTTGGGGCATCGACAACACCCTGTCTCGGGCGCTGGCGGAGCGAGACCCCGGGCAGGTCGTGATGGCCAAGGCGCTGCTGGGTGCCACCGCGACGGCTGCGCTGGCCCTGGCCTTCGGCGAGCCGCTGCCTTCGGCGATGGCGGCGCTGGCGCTGTTCGTCATCGGTGCCACGGGCTACGGCCTGAGCCTGCGGTTCTACCTGCTGGCACAGCGGGCCTTCGGCGCTGCACGCACGGGTTCGGTGTTCGCCTTTGCGCCCTTCATCGGCGCGGCGTTCGCGGTGCTGCTGGGCGACCGCGCCGTCAGCGGCCTGATGCTGCTGGGCAGCGTGCTGATGTTGGCCGGCGTGTTGCTGCACCTGGCCGAGTCGCACGGCCACGAGCACGAGCACGAGGCGTTGGAGCACGAGCACGCCCACCGCCACGACGACGGGCACCACGAGCACGTGCACGATGTGATGCCCGTGGGTGAGCACAGCCACCGCCACCGGCACGAGCCGATGCGGCATGCACACGCCCATGTGCCGGATGCGCATCACGCGCATCGCCACTGAGCGCGGGACGTTGCGGCCGGCGCGGAAGGGCTACGGGCCGACGCGGCGCCGTACCGCGTCGACCAAGGGCCCGATCGCCGACGGCGGAAACGGCGACACGCTGCTGACGTTGATCTCGCACAGCACGTAGCGCTCGGCGCCGTCGGCCGCGGGCTCGCCGAGCATGAAGTCGCAGTCCCACAGCAGCGGAAGCTGGTCGTGCGCGAGGCCGACACGCTCTCGCAGCAGCGTGATCCAGCCCGACTCCAAGTGCTGCCTGAGCGGTTGGAATGCAGGCAGCTCTGGCCCGTGATAGAGCCGCGGCCCCGGCAGCGGGGCATCGGGATGCAGGGCGTTCACCGCCTGGAGCCCGAAACCCGCCACGCGATCCGCCACCAGATACGCGCGCACCATGCCCTCGCTCAGCCGCGGCTGCCACGCCTGGTCGATCATGTGGCCGCCTGCGGCAGGCTCGAAGTACGGCGCCAGCGTCGCCTGCAGTGTCGCCATGTCCATGCACTGCGACGTGCTGCCGCGCTGGGCATGCCGCGCGGTCAGAACGCCATCGCCGGCCTGCTCGACCCGCCACACGCCGATGCCGCTGTGGCCGCGATGCTGCTTGAGGACGCGCGGGCCGTGGCGCAGGCGCAGTGGCAACTCCGACGCCAGCTGCGCCAGGCTGTCCACGCGGCGCACGTCGCTGCCGAACGGCAGGTCGCGGGTCTCGACCAGCACGTCCTTGGTGCCCAGGCGCACGATCGCATCGGGGTGCGCGCTGACGAGGGCGCCGGCCTGTGCCACCTCGCGCAGCAGCGCATCGAGACGGTCGCGCCGGCGGCCATCCTCGATCGGGTTGCACCACACCAGCACGGCCTGCACGCCGCGCAACTGGGCCATCACCTCGTCGGCGAAATCGTCGTGCCAGACCGCCGGCTCGGCGACCACGCCGGCCTCAGCGAGTGCCTCGAACAGCGCCGCGAATCGGCTCGCCGCGGGGTCGGCACGGTCGCGCGCGGAACGGTCGCCGGGATACAGCAGCGCGACCCTCGGAGCGGGCACGGCGCTCATGGTGTCTGGGGCCTGTCGACCAGGGGCCGGCCCGCTGCCTGCCAGCCGTCGATGCCGCCACGCAGATAGCGCGCGTTCAGGCCGGCGGCACGCAGTCGCATCGCCGTCGCTCGGCCGACCTCGTGACCGTACACGCAGTACACGACCAGTTCGCGGTCGGCGGGCAGTTCTGCGGCCCAGTCGGCCGCCAAGGCAGGGTCGCACCAGCGTGCCCCGGGAAGCATCTTGCGTGCCTGCGCGAACACGCCGGCCCGGCGCACGTCGAGCACCACCGCGTCGCCGACCTCGTCCAGGCTGGCGCCGAAGGCCTCGCTGGCACAGTGCACGGCCCGCTGGTAGCGGCCGTACACCGCAGCCCAGTCGATGTTGCCCATGAACGCATCGACGTAGGCGCCCGCGGCAGCGCCGTAGTCCATGTGATACGCATGCTCGTACATGTCCAGCGCCAGGATCGGCACGCCGCCGGCCACCGTGTGGGTGTGGTCGGCGGCCCACTGGTTGACCAGGGTTCCTTCGCGCGGCTGGAACACCAGCAGCACCCAGCCGGAGCCACCACCCAAGGACCTGCCCATGGCAATGAACTCCTCGCGCCAGCGCTCGACGCTGCCGAAGTTGGCATCGAGCGACAGCTTCATGGCCGGCTCCATCGTGACGCCGTCGCCGCCGAGGCTGCCGAAGTAGAGCTCGTGCAACAGCATCGAGTTGGTGGCGATCAGTTCCTCGCGCTTGAGCCCGTTGACTTGGAAGCCCGGCGCGGTGCCGAACGGCAGGGCCGCCAGCTTTGCGCGGATCGCGTTCAAGCGCTTGACGGCGCCGCTGTAGTTGTTGTCGTAGTGGCTGTCGATCAGCTCCTGGGACAGGTTGCGCAGCGTCGAGGGATCGATCGGCAGCGGTTGGATGCGTGCGTCCATGGAAGTGCCCTTTCAGCGCAGCGCAGGCGCGAACAAGGTGATGACCAGGCCGGCAGCGGCGCAGGCGCCGAGCAATGGGATCACGCCGACCTTGAAGCGAAACAGCGCCACTGCGGCGGCCAGGCAGATCACCGCCGACAGCAGGTCGAATCGCCCGCCGAAGCCTTGTGGCCAGAGCACGTGGTAGGCAAAGAACATCGCCAGGTTCAGGATCACGCCGACCACCGCCGCCGTGATGGCCGACAGCGGCGCCGTGAAGCCCAGCTTGCCGTGCGTGGCCTCGACCAGCGGCCCGCCGGCCAGGATGAAGACGAACGACGGCAGGAACGTGAAGAAGGTGACCACGGTGGCGGCCAGCGCGCCGCCGACAAACAGCGCCTCGGGCCCCAGCACCTGCTTCAGCCAGCCGCCGACGAACCCGACGAAGGCCACCACGATGATCAGCGGGCCGGGAGTCGTCTCGCCCAGCGCCAGGCCATCGATCATCTGCGGCCCGCTGAGCCACTGGTGCGTCTCGACCGCGCCCTGGTACACATAGGGCAGCACCGCATAGGCGCCGCCGAAGGTGAGCAACGCGGCCTTGGTGAAGAACCAGCCCATCTGCGTCAGCGTGCCCTGCAGGCCGTTCGCCGCCACCAGCGCGGCCATCACCAGCAGCCACAGCCCGAAGCCCGCCGCCAGCACCTTCGCCAGGTGGCGGCGCGAGAGCCGGGCGTGCCGGGGCGTCGGCGTGTCGTCGTCGATCAGCGCGGGCCCGTAGCTGGCCTTGGCACTGCCGTGACCGCCGCCCAGCGCGAACACCTGCGGCCAGCGTCGCGCGCCGAAGTGGCCGACCAGGCCGGCCGCCAGCACGATGGCGGGGAACGGCGTATCGAAGGCGAAGATCGCGATGAACGAGCCCGCGGCGATGCCCCACATCCAGCGGTTCTTCAAGGCCCGCGTGCCGATGCGATGGGCGGCGTGCAGCACGAGTGCGGTCACGGCGGGCTTCAGGCCGAAGAAGATGCCGGCCACCAAGGGCACGTCACCGAAGCGCAGGTAGATCCACGACAGCGCAATCAGGATGAACAGCGAGGGCAGCACGAACAGCGCGCCGGCCACGATGCCGCCCCAGGTGCGGTGCATCAGCCAGCCGATGTAGGTGGCGAGTTGCTGCGCCTCCGGGCCCGGCAGCAGCATGCAGTAGTTGAGCGCGTGCAGGAAACGCTGCTCGCTGATCCAGCGCCGGCGCTCGACCAGCTCGGTGTGCATGATTGCGATCTGCCCGGCCGGGCCGCCGAAGCTGATGAAGCCGAGCTTGAGCCAGAAGCGGAAGGCCTCGGCAAAGCTCACTGCGGCCGGTGCGGCTGCGGGAGCCGTGGGCTCCTCGGCGATAGGTGTCGTGGCCGTGCTCATGTCGCTGGTCCCGGTGCGGCGTACAGCGCGTCGAACACGGACGCCGCCGCCAGGTTGAGTTGATCGTCGTCGGCGTGGACCTCGCGCAGGCCGGACAACACGGCCTCCAGACCGGCAGCCTCGGGCACGGGAATGCCGCCGATGTCGAGGAAGTGCACGGCCCGCGCGATGCGCTGCAGCCTCGGGTCCGTATCCAGCCCGAAGCTGGCCGCCAGCACTTCGAAGCTCACGCGCGAGCCGACGTGCGTGAAGCGCGCACCGTCGTAGTCGAAGCCCAGCGCGCCACGAGGTGCGGGGGTCGCTCCTGCCGGATCGGCCAGCCAGACGAAGCGCGCCTCGGGATCAACGAAGCGGCGGATCAGCCAGGCGCAAGCCAGCCGATCCACCCAGGGCCGCGCGCGCGTGGCCCAGCGCTTGCCACGGAACTTGCGCGGGTCGAGGCGCGGTGGCGTCACGAGAGCGCGCCGCTGACCGACTCGTTCGAGGGGTGGTCGGTGCAGGGGCGCGTGATTGTCCGCGACCGCAACGGTCGCCTGCACGCGCTCGACGCCGCCACCGGTCAGCCCGCCTCCGCGCCGTTCGACACGCTGGGCAAGTCCGACCAGGCGTTCGTCGACGCCTCGCTGGTGACGCTGGGCCAACGCACGGCTCTGGTGACGACGCGCGGTCTGGTGATCCACGACGCTGCGGGCGCCATCGTCGCCGCCGACGCCCTCGGGCGGGACACCGTCGTCTACCCGCCGCAGCTCGGCCAGACCGCCGCCGCCATCGTCGAGACCGGGCCCGCGGAATCGCCCGATCCCGGCATGATCGACGGCGGGCTGTTCAACGTCCACGTCGTCTCGCTCGCCAGCGGCAAGGCGCTGGGGCAGGCCCGGATCGAACTGCCCCGAGCGCCCTCGGCGGTGGCCATCGCGGACGGCGTGATCGTCGTTTCCTGCGGGTCGGCGTGCGTGGTGCTCAGCGCGCCCGCCGCTCCCTGACCCCGGACCCCTGACACCGCACCCCGGACGCCGCCACCGAGAAGCCCGCCGTGCCCCCGATCCGAGACCAGGCCATCGTGCTCCGCACCTGGGACTACTCCGAGACGTCCCAGACCGCGTCACTGTTCACGCGCGAGCACGGGAGCGTCCGTGGGCTGGCGAAGGGTTCGCGCCGAGACCGCTCGTCGTTCAGCGGCGGGCTTGAAACGTTGACGCTGGGAGAACTCGGCGCTTCGATCAAGCCCAACTCCGAACTCGCCACGCTCACCGATTGGGACCTGCGCGAGGTCTTCCGGGCCGCGCGGTCGGACCTTCTGGCCCACAACGGCGCGATGATGATCGCCGACGTGCTGCACCACGCGCTGCGACCGATGGACCCGCACCAGGGGCTGTTCGATGCGGCGCTCGCGTCCTTGCGGGCCATGGACGAGCCGGTGGCGACGCCCGGCGCGGTCCTGCGCTTCCAGTGGGCGCTGTGCCGGGAACTCGGGTTCGCTCCCCGGCTCGAACTGCCCGACGCGTTGCGGGCGACGGAGATCGTTCATTTCAGCCCGTCGCAGGGCGCGGTGGTCGCCTCCCAGCCCCC
>JABWBN010000129.1 GCA_013360485.1 Burkholderiaceae bacterium
CATGGCCAAGCGGCTCGATGAGCTGGAGCAGAAGACCGAGGCGCTGGCCATGAACCACGACACCTTCAGCCGCAACACCCGCAATCAGCTCAAGCAGGTTTTCGACGCCTTGCGCGAACTGATGACGCCACCCGATCCGCCCAAGCGGCCTATCGGGTTCGTCACGCCAGAGGACAAGAGCAAGAAGGCGAAGGGTTGATGTCGGCCGATCCCCTTCAGCTCAGCAAGTTCTTGAGCTTCGTCCTGCGCCACAAGCCCGATGCCATCGGCTTGACCTTGGACCCGCAAGGCTGGGCCAGCATTGACGAGCTGATCGAGAGGGGTAACGCCGCTGGCACACAGTTCGATCAAGACGACCTGCGGCAGGTTGTCGAGACCAGTGACAAGAAGCGGTTCTCCATCTCGGCCGACGGCCTGCGCATCCGCGCCGCCCAAGGCCACTCGGTTACCGTCGAACTTGGTCTATCGCCTCAAGAACCACCGCCCGTGCTGTACCACGGGACTGCAACGCGATTCGTCGAATCGATCCTGTCTGCCGGGTTGAGGCCGCAGGCTCGCCAGCAGGTTCACTTGTCCGCAGACGAAGCAACCGCGCACCGCGTGGGCCAGCGTCATGGCAAGCCTGTCATCTTCAAGATCGAAGCCCTTCGCATGCACGCGAAGGGCTTCAAGTTCTACCTCGCAGACAACGGCGTGTGGCTGACCGATCAGGTGCCGCCGGAGTTCTTGTCAATAGCCGACGAAGATCAACTATCGAACTCGACGAAGTCCTCAACGGCACTTCGGAGCCATTCGTAGAAGCTCGCGAACTGACCACGTTGTTCCCAGCCAGGCGAAGCGAAGTCATGGATGATGAACACGCTTTCGCTCGCTCCGACTTGCCAGCACGCGACATCATCATTGTCTTGCCGGCGAGCGAAGGGGATGAGCTTGCGACCAGAGTACCGTTCGGCGAGCCCATGCATCGTGTCTCGCAACGGTCTTCCCTCTAGGAAGTACCACGGCTCCAGCTCGGTTAGACCATGCTCGATGACTCGTCGGAACTGCCGGGGGTAGCTGAAGCCCTCCGGCCACTCATTCTCCGTAAGCAGGTCCAGGGGCTTCATTGCGTTGATCCGGTGTACGGCGAACCGTTCGGGTATGTGCTACGGAACCCGCTGTTCTGTTGCTGAATTCGGGCCCGAACTGCATCTTCCCAAGTCGCTGGCTGAACACCACTTCTAGGTGTCCACCGCCCTGCAGGGAATGCCTCTGTAGCGCTGCGAACGGTAGCTTGCACATCAATACCGGCGCGCTGCGCGGCCAGCAAGCGGGTGTTATCAAAGGTCGTCAAGCTTCCGTCGCTCATTCGGACTACGTCGATCGGAGCACCCTTCCAACCATTGGCGCGCATGCTTGCCGCGATTTCGTCAACGCCGTTCACCGAAGACTGACTGAACCGGATCGAGGATGGACTGAGGCTCGTCACTCCCTTTGCGGCAACAGCGCACCCCACCGCTCCCTGTCGTACATCCGGGCCGAGGCCCCAGTGTTCATGCGGGCCGCAGCCCGGTCAGTGCCGACATCCCCGCCAGTGTAGCGGCCGAGACCCCCTGAAGCGGTTTTGGCCGGACACGCACGCGCGAGGAAGCGCCCGGCGCTTCCTTCTTTAGCTGCCTTGCGGCCTCACGCACGGGCACGGCGGTGATCGGGTCAAGGGCGCAGCGCGGCGAAGCGAACCCTTGACGCGCTCCGAACCCCAGACGCTGGCCGGGTGCGGTGCAGGCCGAGTCTTCGGCTTGCGCCGCATCCGAAGCTGCGGCGGCCGTCGAACTGCACCGGCCGTGCCGGTGCAGGCGGCGCCAGCCGCCTGCACTGAACCACTTCGGTTCAGTTCGGCTTGAACAACCACGGGTAGCCCACCCGCTCGTAGTACGCACGCGCCATGCTGCGTTCGTCGCTGCCGTTGCTCGCGTAGCCATCGGTGCGCGGGCTGTCGCACCAGCTGATGATCTCGCACAGGTCGGCGATGAAGCCGCGCAGCACCAGCTCGGGCGCCACGTTGTCTTGCCGGCACAGCACGATGAACTCGGGTGGCCACTCTCACGGATCAGGCCGATCTTCTGCAGCCGCGCCCGGATCTCGGCGCCGGCCTTGCGGCTCTTGTCCGGCAGCCGCAGGCCCAGCGTGCGATCGGCCACGCCGAGCTTGAAGGTCGCGATCAGCTCCGCGTGCGTGAGCCCGCGCGCCTGCAGGTACGCCAGTGCCTCGGGACTCTCCTTCAGCCGCTGGTGGTAGTAGTCGATCGTCTGGTTCACCAGCGCCTGGTCGTCGGCGTCGAAGGCCACCGGCGACGGCAGCGTGCGCACCTTCGAGCGCTTCACCTCGCCATCCACTGCTGCACACGCAGCCAGACCGGCGTCGTCCTTCAGCAGCTCCACCGCGTGGCGGAAGCTCACGCCCCGGCTCTTGATCACCCAGTCGATCGGCCCGCCGCCGATCTGGCAGCCGAAGCAGTGCCACAGGTTCTTTGCCGGCGTCACCACCAACGACGCTTCCCGGTCGTCGTGGAACGGGCAGCGGCCCAGCCAGTCCTTGCCCGCCTTCTTCAGCTCCACCCCCGCCGCCTCGACCAGGCGCTGCACCGACACCTCTTCCTTCAGCCGCTCGACTTCTGCTTCGGGGATGCGGGGCATGGCGGGTCAGTCCTTTGTCCGAGTGGAACCTGTGGTCTTTGCCCCGTACTGGCGGCTAAAAAAATAACTCCGATTCAGTGTACTTCGAATCGAAGTACACTGAACATCGTTTCGTCAACCCGAGGTTTATCTTCATGGCTGTCTCACTGGGCTTGTCCTCAGCAGCCACCATGGCCATCACCACCGAAGAGCGCGCGTTTTTTGTTGCGATGGGCGAACGCATCGCCTCGTTGCGCAAGGCCAACAACGTCACCCAGGTGCAGCTCGCCGAGGCGCTGGGCATCTCGCAGCAGACGCTGCAGTCGTATGAGGTGGGACGCCGGCGCATCCCGGTGTCGGCGCTGCCGGTCGTGGCACGCACGCTGTCGGTATCGCTCGATGAACTCTTCGGCGAGGACAAGCCGGCCACTCGCGCCAAGCGCGGCCCGGCACCTCAGTGGCAGCAGCAGATCGAGGCCATCGCCAAGCTGCCCAAGGCCCGCCAGCGCTTCGTCACCGAGATGCTGCAGACCGTGCTCGCTCAGCGCTGAGCAGCACTCAGATGCAACAAGGGCCGCGACAGCGGCCCTTGTGGAGTTGTGTTTTCAGTGAGAGAGGTTGGACGCTCTGGATGCCAGCAGCTCCCGAGCGACGGCTATCTTTAGCCTTTGGACCTTCGAGCACTTGCCCTCGTATTTCGCAAGCTCCTCTCGCTCCACCAGAACTTGACCTTCACCACGTGGCACTTCAACGGTCACAACCTCGCCTGCAGACACAAGGACGGCATAGATGTCCTCGGCCTGCTCCGGAATCCAGTTGAGGACATAAGCTCCTGCGACGTTCACATTCTCGGACTCAAGAGCGTTCGCCAACCGTCCATAGCTACCGTCCTGCAGCGCGAGATTCGAGCGAACCAACTCCTCGCGCATCTGCTGTTCCGTGTGACTTCCAATCAGCTTCATTTGAGCAATCCCGGGAACGTGCTCACAAGGTTGCCGAAGCGGTCCGTCATGATCGTCATCACCGACGTGGCTTGATTGCCATTGAACTTGTCCGCCCCGATAACTCGCCCGGCATCGAACTCGCGCACGTACCGAATTCCATCCGCGCTCTCCACACTCCGAACGACCGGCGAACTCACTGCGGCACGACTCGACAGCACCGACCGCAGCTCAGCCTCCGACAGCGAGAACTGACTTGCATTGGCCTTGCCCGAGAGATGACGGGCGATCACGTGCTCCATACCTTCATTGGACAGGTTGATCCGCGATCCAACGCGCCCCGGAACACCCGCAAGTCTATTTGCGGCCTTTGTGGTCCTCGCCGCGAGCTTAAAGGCCACGCCGCCCAGCCTGGCCGGCGGAAACACGACCATTATGAGCTCGCCCCGAGAGTCCGGAATGAACATAACATTCAGACCTGTGCCCACTGCCCCCAGGAGTCGCGCCACCAGGGAATAGTCGGCACCTGCAACTCCGGAGTCGATCCATTCCTGGATCTTTGCTTGCAGTCCCAGGCCTTCAGAATCCTTGTCACCGGCCTCTACCAAGTCCTCGTAAGGCATCACTAAGAATTGCCTGCCAGTGCCGTCGTGGAAGGCCGCGAACGTCCTGGTTACGGGAATTCTGGATCCTGGTACAGAGACACGTTCTTTCACTAGAGAAAAAGAAGTGTAGGGAAAGCCGCCTTCCCTGGATTGCGTCTCCCGCAACTGAGCGGTATCCGGCTTAAGCCTCTCGCCAGCGATGCAAACCCCGCCCGGCGGGCACGCCGGCTCGAACCCCGTCGGATCGGTGTAAGCCAGCGGGTTGTTGAGGACGTAGCCGTAGCGGTTGACGGCCTGCAGGTCGTAGGCGTCGGGCACGGTCGGGTCGGCGCTGACCATGCGTGCGGTCATGGGGTCGTAGATGCGGCCGTTGAGGTGAACGAGGCCCAGCTCCTCGAGGTGTTCTTGACCGGTGAAGCCGCGGCGGTCGTGTTCGTTGCGCAGTGCGCCGAGTTCGGGGTCGGCGTCCTCGGTTCCGTCGGCGTTGCGGCGGCGGCCCCAGGGGTCGTAGCGCAGGAACTGAAGACTGACCCCGGTCTCGCCGTCGAACACGCCGGAGACCGAGCCCAGGTGGTCGCGCAGGTACAGGCGCTCCTGGCGCGAATCCAAGGCGATCGCGCTGTCCGGGGTGACGGCCGTGCCCTCGAGCTCTTCCTGCACGAAGCCCAGGCCTTGTGGCATGTAGGTGCGGATCCTGGTCTTGCCGGCCTGGAAGTCGATTTCCTTTTCGATCGCACCGGCGTAGTAGATGACGCGCTGCGCGGCGCCCGGGACTCCACCGGAGATGGCGCGCACGGTCTGCTGGACGCGCTCCTTGGCGCTACCCAGCACGAACTCCGTGCGCTGGACGGCCGCACCAGCGGACCATCGGTCGATGTGCTTGGCGTGGTTCGACGCGGTCCAGGCGTAGCTGCGGTTGACGCCGCTCAGCAAGTTGCCGTTGTCGTCGTAGGTGAAGACGGGGTCCACGACGCCACCGACCATGCCAGTGATCGAGCTGACCGCGTGGGGTCGCACGCTGCCCGCGCCTGAGGGCGGGTAGGTGTAGAGCCTGCCCGCATTGACGCTCAGGTTGCCGATGGCGTCGTAGTTGTAATCGGTGGTGGCGTTGTAGTTGTAGACAGTCGCCGACTGCAACCGGTCCAACTCGTCGTACGTGAAGGTCTCATAGACGTCTGAGAACTCGGTGCCGGGGCCGTCCGCCAACTGGCTGCGCCAAACCAGGTTCCCGACGCTGTCGTAGTCGTAGGTGTCTACCTGAATGTGCTCATATAGGCCGTTGCGGGCTCCGGTGGGGCGACGCCCGAAGGTGGCCGGTGTGCCCGTCTGAATGTCACTGATGCGCGCTGTATAGTCGTTGTAGCGCCGAGTGTGTTGGATCCCTACACCGAGATGGCCGTCTAGTAGTCGTCCCTGGGCATCGCGGTACGTGGTGTGCAGCATGCTGCGCTTGGAGCCGTCACTCATCAGGCGGCCGATGCGCTCCTCGAACCCGAAGGTGTTGTAGTCGTAAGTGAAGGTGTTGACCGGGCCGGTTGTGCCGCCTCGCGAAGAGCGGCGATGCGAGACCGTGCTGATGCGCTGATAGTCGTCGTAGGTGAACTCCTGCGCATAGTCCCAGTCCAGGCTCGTGACGACGCGAGCGGGCCGCGACAAGGCATCGTAAGTGTGCACGCGCCGGAAGTCCTTGATGCCAGTGCCGGACAGCGTGTAGGTCTCGTCGAGCTTGCCGATGCCGTTGGCAGCGTTGTCGTAGACCCAGTAGCTGTCCGCATCGGGCTCGAGCTGGCGCGTCAGGCGCCCGAGCTCGTCGTGCGTGAACGCGGTGACCTGGCCTTTGGCGTCTTGCTGCCAGTAGGTCTGACCCAGGGGATCGACCCGGTACTGCCAAGTGCCCAGATCGGGGTCGCGCAGCTCCTTCTTCCGCCCGAGCCGGTCGTAGGTCACATCGATGGCGTTGCCCAGCGGATCGGTCAGCCGCACCAATTGTCCGAACGGGCCGCTGCGGTAGGAAGTGGTCTGACCCTTGGCGTTGGTGATCTGGGCGATCTTGCCGTTTGCGGCCCGCCGCTCGACGCGGCTGTGACCGCGCGGGTCGATGGTGGTGCGCTCGACGCCGTTGTAGATGGTCTCGGTGGTGTCGAACCCATCCCCACCTGCGTTGGTGGTCCGTACGAACCGCACCCGACCGATGGCGTCGTACTCGCGCTCCTGGACGCCATGCGGGGCGCCCGGGTAGTGCACGCGGGTGCGGGACCGAAGTCGGCCCTGCGCATCGTACGTCGTGACCGCGTGGGCGATCCAGCCGACGTGGTCCCAGGAGCGGGAGACGACCTCTCGGCCGAGCCGGTCGAGAAAAGTCTCCGTCGGTACCGTGGTCTGCTCGGCGCCCTGCCAGTTCTGTGCGATGGTGACCGCCTCGGCGCCGTTCAGGCATGCGTCGACGCAGCGGCGATAGGCCCAGGTGGACGAGCTCGCATCGGCGCGCAACTCGCGAGTCTTGCGCCCCCAGGGGTCGACTTCCCATGTCGTGACCAGCAGGTTCGGATCGGTGAGTTCCAGGACACTGCCCGTGGCCTCGTCGTGGACCCGCTGCTCGATGTGGCCCTTGGCGTTCTTCACCTTGCGTGCAAAGCGGAAGTGGGGGTCGAACTCGAGGATGGTTTGCACGTCGCGCACGACCAGGGAGGCGTCGCGCGGATCGGTCCACCGCAGCTGGCGCTTGGTCAACACGCCATAGGTCGGTTCGGGCGTGAGATCGGTCTGCAGGCGCAGTTGCGGATCGTCGGGCTCGACAACGGTCTGCGTCAGTCGGCCCTTGCTGTCGTAGTCGGCGGTGCTCAGCCGCGTGACACTGGCCACGTCGGGCGCGTGCGCGGTGACTGACTTCGACCGCTCGAGGAACAGCCAGTCGTCGACGCGATTTTCGTAGGTGTGGGTGGTCTCGGTGCGGAACGAACCGTCGGCATTGGCTGCCGTGTCGACCCTGAAGGTCACGTTGCCGTAGCCGTCGATTCCGTCGGTGCCACCAACGGTGCTGCCGACCAAGCTGGTGTTGGTGCCGATGTCGGCGCCATTGAGGTCACGCAGGCTGGTTTGCGCCTGGCGGACGTAGACGTGAAACGCCTTGGGGATGGTTTCGAACGCGGCGATCGTGTTGACGGTGCGACTGAGCACGACGCCGTTGTCCTGGACGGCCTCGACCAGCAGCGGCATGCCGATCGTCGGGAAGGACTGGCTGTATGTGGTCGTGGTCGTGATGAGGTTGACCATGTCCACGCTGGTCACGCGCTCGAAGCCCAGGCTGCCGCGCCCGAGGAGATCGGCTCGCCGGCCCTCGTAGCGGTACTGGGTCTGCAGCCACCCACCGATACCGTTGTCGGCGCGCACGACGGCCACCAAAGGCGATGCGACGTGGACGTCGCGTACCGGATACGCGGTGCCGCTGCCCGGGGTGTAGACCTCGGGCGCGTGCGAGCCGCGGTAGTCGATTTCGGTCACGCGGCCCAGACCGTTCGTGACCTTGGCCAGCAAGTCGGGGTAGCTGCCCGAGCCGGCCAGCGTGACCTTCCAGGTCTGGTAGGTTGGCGAGTCGCGGCTGCCGTCATAGGTGATCGTGTCGACCACACCGTCGCCGTTGAAGTCCCCGTGCAGCCACAGCCCGGAGGTATTGCCGGCGCCGCTGAAGGCTGTCGGCGTGTCGAGCGTGCCGTCGGCGCGAATCTGGCCGTACTTGCCCAGGGCCATCCAGTCGGGCTTGCCGTCACCGTCGTAGTCCTGGATGTCAACCAGTTGCGCGAGGTCCTGGGTGGCCAGCCCAGCGTGCTCCTGCGTGGTGCAGGAGAATGCTGTGGTGCCCAATGCCCCGCTGAAGCGGCACACGTGTGTTTGCCACTTCTCTGTTGGCTCCAGCACAACGGAGGCCGCGTGTATGTCGGCATAGGCGTCGTAGGGATCGCGATTGCTGTCGGCCACTTTGGTGTAGCCCTGCAGCGGCTTGAACACACCCGTGCTTCGCGTGAAGCCGTAGCCAGAGGAGTACCCTGCGGTGGTCGCGGGGAAGACGGCGAAGAATCCTGTTCCCGAGCCGGGCGCGTCGCTGGGACTCAGGCCCTGCGACCAGATGATCCCGGGCGGCAGGGCGCTGGCGAAGTCGCTGGAGATGAAGGTGACGATGTCCGGACGGCCATCGCCGTTGATGTCGCCGATGTGCCTGAACTGGCGCACCTGGGGCGGCAGCGTGGGGTCGACGTAGAAGGCCAGCGTGTTGCCGTAGGGTGTGCAGTCGCCAAACCCCGTGCCAGTCGACAGGCACAGGTAGACCTGGTCCGACGGTGCGTAGTCCGGTATGACGATCACGTCGTCGCGGCCGTCGGCGTTGTAGTCGCCGGCCATGTAGCCGTTGGGATTGGAGCCGTAGCCGCGCAGCACGCTGGCCGTGCAGTCGAAGGCCGTGCCATTGGCCAGGCACACGGTGGCCGGCCCGGCGGCGCCGCCGGTGGAACTGGGCGGCACCAGCACATCGGTCTTGCCGTCGCCGTTGAAGTCGCCGAGCGTGACGGCCGACAGCGGCTGACCGGGGCCTGCCCACTCGGTGCACTCGAAGCGCGAGCCCGTGCTCAGGCACACGCGCCACGGTCCCGAACTCTCGCTGCTGATGAGGTCAGTCTTGCCGTCGCCATTGACGTCGGCGGCGACCACTTTGGTCTGCAGCTGGGCGAGCGTGGGCACCAGTGAGAGCGAATTGAGCACGATCGGGCCGGGGCCGCCCCAGTCGCCGCTGCCCGCCCCGGGCGCGTTGTCGGCGGGGTTGCGGCGGGTCCAGTCGAAAACGGTCTCGGGCAGGCATGTCGTGCCGGCACCATCGCAGTCGCTGATGGCGCGCATGAGGCTGCGCCCGCTCGACGGGCTTGGCTCGTAGGCAAGCCTCCACTGTCGCACCGCGGTGCCGCCTGAGCCCGCGGCATCGACGTTGATGACCGCGACGATGGCCTCCAGGCGTTTGAGCCGCTGCAGCTTGCTGCCTGCGACATGGCCACTCCACACATCGGGGCGCGCCGCGTAGACGAAATTGATGGCGTTGTATGGGCTCTTGCCCGACACGGAGTTGCCGGTGTAGCGAATCTGGCTGAGGTAGTGCTCGCCGGTGGCGGTGTCTTCGGTGTAGTGGTAGGAGACGTAGTTGCCGCTGCGGTCTTCGATGCGCGACAGAGCCCAGGACAGGATCGGCTCGGCCCCCGGCGCCTCGACGCTCGCATCGGCGGTTGCACCGTAGGTCAGGAGCTGACCGGACTTGCTCCACACGCGCCAACGAGCCGGACCGATCGCAGGGCGCAATCCGGCCGAGGTGATGCGACCGAACGCATCGAGCTCGGTGCGGTATTCGGCCATCGCGCCGTGGGTGCCGCTCAGGCGTATCAGTCGCGCCCCGTCCAGGCAGTAGGGATCCTCGGCGTCCAGGCGCACCGGGCGCCGCAGCCCGTCGTGCACGACCGTCTTGCCGCAACGGGTGATGCTTGACAGCCCGCCGATGCTCCAGCCTTCACCCAGCATGCCGCTGCCCGCCGCGCTGTCGTACTCGAGCGACAACACCGGCACGAGGCCCGCCGTCCCTGGGGGCACGCTCAGCCGAATGCTGTAGCGCGTGGACCCATGGGCGCTGACGCTCAAGTCGCCGCCAACCGCCCCGGCCAGGGCGCCCGCCAGGTTTGGTGGCGTCACCGGCACAGGGGTGCCGGCACGTGCGGGATGGGGAGCCGCGATGGCCACTGCAAGCGCAGCCGCCGGCGCGTGCCGCCACAGGCGGCGTGTCCACAACAGTGCCCGCTCAAAGTTCAACGGCCCCATCGCATCCCTCCCGTACATGTCGTCTTTGCATGCCCAGCCGCCATCGCGTGCGGCGGCGCGCTCGCCGCCGGCTGGCGTCTTCAAGGCCCCTTCGGGGCTTGCAGGTGCAACAGCACCCGGACGCACACCATACACGCGGGGATGCCGCTGGCTATCCCTGGTTCTGGTGGCGTACGCGCGCCTCACGTAACAAGGTGTTTACCTGCGGGCCGATCCGCATGGTGGTGGAACCAGGTGACGTGCGTTCGCGCGCGTCACCGCGCGACGCGGCGGGCGTTGGCTGGTGCAGCGGGCGGTGTTTCCAGCGGCGCTGGCCCTGCGCCTGTGCGCGCGTCGTGCAATGGCCTTGCGAAGTGGGCCACGACGGGCGGGCTCGCGCCGCCTGGTGGCTGTCCGGCCGCGGGCTGTGTGGATGTGCCGCGCGCGCCCAGGCGCTTCAGCTGCCACTTCGTATCGGGCTCGCCCGCATTGAGCAGTCGAAGGTAGTCCATGGCGCTTTCCAGCCGGTCGGCCTCGACACTGAGCTGCACGCTGGCCTCGGCCGCGGCCACTGCCAGCATCGTGACACGCACGCCCGTGACCTGGACGGCCTGGACTGTGGTGAAAATTCCCGTCCAGTCGATGCTGGCTGTGCGGGCAATGGTCAGCGCATCGTCGGCGTAGGCTGGCGCGGTCAAGGCCAGCGCGTGCGTTGGCCTCGACGCACTGGAGGCGACGAGCTGCAACTCGCGCGCGTGGTGCTGCGCCTGGCGATCCAGGCGCCAGGCATCGGCGATCAGCCACGCGCCGGCAACCGCCAGGCCAGCGGCAAGCAGCGCCCAG
>JABWBN010000130.1 GCA_013360485.1 Burkholderiaceae bacterium
GCCAGCCAGCGGGTCCCAGGCCGCGTCGATGGCCCGCACCGCCAGCAGCAAGGCACCCAGCGTGCCCAGCGGCACCGCATGCTCGCGGGCATAGTGAGCGGGCATGAGCACCACCAGCGGCAGTGCGGCGAACGCCAGCGCCCAGCCGATGGCACCGTAGGCGGCGTCGGCGGGTGGCTTCACCGCGGGGCTCCCAGGAGGGCCTGCCTGAGTGCCGGCTGCGACGTCCGTGCAGACAACCAGATGCCGAAGAAGGACTCGGCAAACATGGGGTCGGGGACGTCGGCTGTCGGTTGTCCGTTGTGGAAGAAGCGCGCAGCCGTGCCCGGATCGTGCAAGCCACACAGGCGGTCGCCCGCGGCGACATCGGGAAAAGCGCGCACCATGGCATCGAGCCATGCGGTGGCGCGCTGGCGGTCGATCTCGCGCTGGCGGCGCATCTCGACCAGCGATCGTTCGGCGATCGCGCGGCCGGCGAGGGCCCGCGCATAGACGAGCTCGAGCGCGAAGGCGTGGTCCGCCCAGCCGTCGACCGGTACCGGTTCGGTCACCCACAGTTGAACGTCGTACACATGCAGGCCCAACCAGCGGAACCGGGCGCGCCCCTGCGCCCGGGCCGGCTGCGGCCAGTCCGCCAGTTCCGGCGGCGGTGCTGCAGTGGTGGCCGCACGCACCATGCCGCCGGCACCGGCCAGCACGGCCAGGGCCAGACAGGAGCGCCTGGACACGCTCATGACCGCGACAGCGTGTACTGCACCACGTCGGTGGTGCCGGTGTCGAATGCGGCTTCGCAGTAGGCGAGGTAGAAGTCCCAGGTGCGCACGAAGCGAGCGTCGAAGCCCAGCCCAGCCATTTCGGCCGCCTGCTCCATGAAGGCGCGGCGCCAGCGGCGCAGGGTCTCGGCGTAGTCCGGGCCGAACGCCAGCGCGCGCTCGACACGAAGGCCGGCGGCACCGGCGGCCGCCCGCAGGCGCTCGTCGCTGGGCAGCAGGCCACCAGGGAAGATGTATTGCTGAATGAAGTCGGTGGAGCGGGCGTAGCGGTCGAAGAGATCGTCGCGGATGGTGATGGTCTGCAGGCAGGCGCGCCCCCCCGGGGCCAGACGCTGGCGCACGGTGTCGAAGAACACGGGCCAGTAGGCCTGCCCAACTGCCTCGAACATTTCGATGGAGACGATCGCGTCGAACGGACCGTCGTCGATGTCGCGATAGTCCTGCAACCGCAGATTGGCGCGCCGCTCCAGGCCCTGTGCAGTCAGGCGCTCACGGGCCCAGTGCAACTGCTCGGTCGACAGCGTCACGCCGGTCACCTGCGCGCCGGCGCGTGCCGCCGCTTCGGCCACTGCACCCCAGCCGCAGCCAATCTCCAGCAGGCGCGTGCCTGCGCCCACGCGGGCCTCGCCCAGGGCCCGTGCCACCTTGGCGTGCTGGGCCTGGGCCAGGGTCTGGTCGCGGTTGCCGTCGAACCAGGCACTCGAGTAGTTCATGGTCTCGTCGAGCCAGCGCGCATAGAACGCGTTGCCCAGGTCGTAGTGCGCGTGGATGTTGCGCCGGCTGCCTCGGCGGTTGTTGCGATTCAGCGCATGCCGCAGGCGGTGCAGCAGCGAGCCCCACCAGGTGCCGTAGACCACCGACTCCAGCGCCTGCCGGTTGCGGTTGAACAGCGCCAGCAGGCCGGGCAGGTCGGGCGTGTCCCAGGCGCCGCGGATCCAGGCCTCCGCCAGGCCGATGTCGCCGCGCGCCAGCACGTCGGAGAACGTGCTCCAGTCGTGCAGGTGCATGGCCACGCGCGGCTCGGATCCCGTGCCCACGCGGTGCAGGCGAGCGCCCGGCAAGTGCAGTTCCAGCGTGCCGTGGGCGAGGTGGGCCAGAAGTTGTAGAACCGCTCGAGCCGTCGTCGGCAGGTCGGTACGCGTTGCGCGCATGCGTGCCGCATGGGGTTCGAGCAGGCGGGTGGGGTCGGCGCCCAGTGCGCCGGTGTTGGCAAGGGTGTCAGACATGGCGGGGATGGGTGTAGAGGGGAACATGCTTGAGCCACAGGCGCAGGGCGTGCCAGTGGATGCGGGCGAAGACCGACAGGCTCTGCAGTGGCATGGCGGCGCAAGCCCAACACAGCGCCCGGTGTGTCAGCGGTTGCAGATTGCCGCTCCAGCTTGTGCGCAGCAGCGGCTGGCCTGATTCGTCGTCGTGGTCGACCCGGGCCAGCAGGCGCTCGCCCGGATCGGATCTCGCGCTCGTGCGCATGAAGCGAAACCGGTAGCGGCCGCTGGGCTGACAGAACGGCGACACATGGAACACCTTGCGCGCCTGCAGCGGGGCTCCCCAGGGCAGGCGGTCGGTGGGGTCGTCGGCATGCAGCACATAGGCGTGCCGCTCGCCGAAGGTGTTGTTCACCTCGGCCACCACGGCGCGCAAGTGGCCGTCGGCGCCGTGTGCGTACCAGAAGCTCACCGGCTTGAAGACCCAGCCCCACAGGCGCGGAAAAGTCTGCAGCCAGATCTCGCCGTCGGCCTGAACCCCTTGGCTGCGCAGCAGGCGTTCGACCCAGCCCAGCGCGTCGCCCTGCCCGTCGCCGTGGTCGCGGTCGTGGAAGCTCACGATGCCGCGACGGTTGATGGCCACGCCCGGAAGTGTCGGGTGGGTGCGCAATTGGCGCATCGGCAACAGCAGGAACCAACTGGGATAGCGGAAGGCGTGCAAGCGCGGCGCCAGCCGGGTGTGCATCACCTGGCCGCGGCCGAGCAAGGCCCCGGTGCCGCCCACGGCCCCGTGATCGGTCGGGTCCGGATGAGTCGGGTTCATCAGGCGGCCCATTTCACGTTCGTGGCCTCGCTGCGCTGCGACCGCTGCCGCAGATCGTGCACCACCTGCAGCGCGGATGTCAGGCCATCCTCGTGGAAGCCGTAGCCTGCCCATGCGCCGCAGAACCAGGTGTTGCGCAGGCCCTGGATGGCGGGCAGGCGGCGCTGGGCGGCGATTGCGGCTTCATCGAACACAGGGTGCGCATAGCGCATGCGGCGCAGCACCTGGCTGGGATCGAGCGGTCGGATCGGATTGAGGGTGACGATCACCGGCGCCTGGAAGGGCAGTGGCTGCAGGCGGTTGATCAAGTAGTGCAGGCAGACGGCCCCGCGCTCCTGGCCTTCGGCGCGGGCCTGCTCGTAGTTCCAGGCGGCCCAGGCCTTGGGGCGGCTCGGCAGCGCCCGCACATCGGTGTGCAGCACCGCTTCGTTAGCGTGATAGCGAATGGCGCCCAGCACGTCGCGCTCGGCTGCGGTGGCATCCTCGCCCAGCAGGCGCAAGGCCTGGTCGGTGTGGCAGGCCAGCACGACGCGGTCGAAGTACTCCGCGCCGTGGGGCGTGCGCACCACGGCACCGCCGGCGGGGTTGCGGCGGATGCCCAGCACCGGCGTGGACAGGTGGACCGAGCCAATGCGATCGAGCATGCGCTGGACGTAGTTCCGTGAGCCGCCGCGCACCGTGTACCACTGCGGCCGGTCGTTCACCTGCAGCAGGCCGTGGTTGTGGCAGAAGCGCAGCATGGTGACCAGCGGGAACCGCAGCATCTGCTCGGCCGGGCACGACCAGATGCAACCGAGCATGGGCAGCAGGTACCAGCGACGAAAGGCCTGGGAGAAGCCGTGGGCATCGAGGAACTCGCCCACGGTAAGGCCTGAGGCAGGCTGCAGCGCGTTCGACTCGCCCTGCAGTGGCGTTGCGGCCAGCACCTGCGCCTGTGCGGTTGCCAGGCGATTGAACCGCACGATCTGCGCGAGCATGCCGATGAAGCGCGGTCGCAGCAGGTTGCGTCGCTGGGCGAAGACGCTGTCGAGATCGTGGCCGCTCCACTCCAGCGCGCCGTCGTCGGCCTGAACCGAGAAGGACATGTCAGACGGCACCGTGTCCACCCCCAAGCGCTCGAACAGTGCCTTCAAGCGAGGGTAGGTGCGGTGGTTGAACACGAGGAAGCCGGTGTCCACACCGTGCGTCACCGGCTCACCGTGGCTGTCGGGCAGCGTCACATCGACCGTGTGGGCATGCCCGCCAGCGCGCGGCTCGGCCTCGAACAAGGTGACGTGGCAGCGGTCTGCCGGGTCAGACAGATGCCAGGCGGCGGACAGTCCGGCGATGCCTGAGCCCACGACGGCGATGCGCTTCATGGTTGCCCTTCTCGAGGATGGTTCGGGTTGGTGTTCACTGTTTGTCCAGGACAAACATCCATTGAGGCGGATAGTACACCTTTTCTTTTTTCGTTGTCTAGGACAAAATATGAACAACAGTTGTTGCGCGGGCCTTCCACCCGCGCCCAGTCCCATGACCACCGACTCCGACCCCAACACCCCGCCGACGGACTCGACGCCCCTGCTGAACATCGCGGCCGTCGAGCGCGAGACGCGCATCGCCAAGGACACGCTGCGCGTGTGGGAGCGCCGCTACGGCTTTCCAGACCCCCAGCGCGATGCCAATGGCGAGCGCCTGTACCCGCTGGACCAGGTGGCGCGCCTGCGCACCGTCAAGCGCCTGCTGGACGCCGGCCACCGCCCCGGGCGGGTGGTGCCGCTCGACCCGGTGGCGCTGCAACGGCTCGATGCGGTCGGCGAGCCGGCGGCGCAGCGGGTCTATCCCAACCTCGCCGTGGCGGCAGCAGACGACGCGCTGGCCGAGTTGCTGGCGCTGGTGCATGCGCACGATCCGCAGTCCCTGCGGCGGGTGCTGACCCAGCGCCTGCTGGGCCAGGGGCTGGCACGGTTCGTTGCCATGACGGCAGTGCCGCTGGTGCATGCCATCGGCCGCGAGTGGTCGGTGGGTCGCTTGGCGGTGTTCGAGGAGCACTTGGCCAGCGACGTGCTCGACACTGTCTTGCGCAATGCGCTGGCCTCGTCGCCCGAGCCCGGGCCGCAGGGTCGACCTCGCGTGCTGCTGAGCACCCTGCAGGGCGAGCACCACGGCCTGGGCCTGCTGATGGCCCAGGCCCTGTTCGCGGTGGAGGGTTGCGCCTGCGTCAGCCTGGGCTGCCAAACGCCGGCCCGCGACCTGGTGGAGGCGGCCCGGGCGCTGCGCTCGGACATCGTCGTGATCAGCGCATCCGCGGCTTCGGTGCCGGCGGCTCTGGGCCAGGCACTCGCCGACCTGCGGGCGCTGCTCCCCGTCGATGTCGCCCTATGGGCAGGCCAGCCGCATGCCAGCCTGCAACGGCGCGGCGTGACCGGTGTCGAGTTGCTGGCCGAACTCGGCGCCATCGCCCCGCAACTCGACATGTGGCGCCAGGCGCAAGCCGTGCCGGCCGGTGCGCAAGCCCAGGCGCACTCAGGGGTAGCCCGTGCCTGAGGCGACGACGCTGTTGGCCGCCTGGGGCGTGGCGCTGCTGATCACCGGCGTGCTCGACGCCTGGTGGCTGGGCTCGATGGCTCGGCAGTTCTATCGGCGGGCGCTCGCGCCCTGGATGGCCGAACCAGTGCGGTGGCAGCCGGCGGCGTTGTTCTACCTGGGCTACCCGCTGGCGCTGGTGCTGCTGGCGCTTACACCCTGGCCCGAGGACGGCACCACCGCGGCCTGGCGCAGTGCGCTGGCCGGGCTGATGGCCTACGGCACCTACGACCTGACCAACCTGGCCACCGTGCGCGGCTGGCCGCGCCGCCTGGCGCCCGTGGACATGGCCTGGGGCACGGTTGCCAGCGCTGCGGCTGGCTGGGGGGCGTGGATGGTGATGACGTGAACACGCTGCAGCCAAGCCCGACCCGGCTTGAGTCGTTCAGGGAGTGATCACGCAGCGCAGGCTGGCTGTCTGCAAGCGTCCGTCGCGCAAATTGAAGTCGATGCGCGCCGACGAGACGTCTTCACCCGCGCGGCGGTTCAGTTCGACCCGACACCCTTGCGCGTCGCATCTGCCCACGATGGCGTTTTCGCCTGCGTGCATGTAGGCCAGTTGCATGGCGAGCACATCGCCCAGCCGCGCTGGGCCCTTCTGGCCGTAGTCGCCTTCGCACCCGGAACCCGCAGGCACCACCACGTGGGCCGCTCGCAGCAGCGCTGCCCAGGCCACGCGCGCGTCATGCGGGTCGGCTTGGGCGGTGTTGACTGCCTGAGAGCCGAGGGCCAGCGCGAGGCCGAAGCGCCAATTGATCATGCGAGGTGACTCCAACAGCAACCAGGTGGCACGACTCGCTGGAGGAGAACCCATCGGCCTGCCGAGGCGCTTGAATCGCAACGGGTATTGTGACCGTTAGGCCCCCCGCCCCGGCCGCATGCGGGCGAGAAGGTTGTCGCGCACGATGAACTGGTGGTACAGGGCGGCGAGCACGTGCAGCGTGACCAGCGCCATGGCGATCTTGGCGACGAGGCCGTGCACCTTGCGTGGCGTGTAGGCACGGAAGTCCTGCGGCAGCGTGCCGCTGCCGAACACGGCGTCGATCAGGCCGCTTTGCAGCGCCAGCATCATGCCGCTGAAGGCCATCAGCAGCACCACGACGTTCAGCGCGATGTGGCCGATGCGGGCGGCTCGCTCGCCCGGCACGGCAGGCGGCGCCGGCAGGCGCTTGCGCAGCACCACGCGCACGATGACGAGCATGCCCGCCAGTGCACCCACGATCAGGTGGATGCGCAGGTTGCCGATCTTGTCGGCGTTGTTGGGCATGTCTTCGAGGACGAATGCGCCGCCCAGCAGCAGGAACACGACGGCCGTGGCGGCCAGCCAGTGCACGATGATCTGGGACGGGGCGTAGCGGAAGGCGGTCATGGTCACTCCTGGTTCGCGGTTGTGGATGGCGATCGAATGGTCGGGCGTGCGTCTGGAGACCCGCAGGTTGCGGTGGGTGCTGCAGGGGTGTGGGGCTCAGGCCTCGATCGGCCTGCCCTCGCCTGCTTCCTCGTGGGTGATCCCGTCGCGGATGTGATAGATGCGTTTGAACGTGGGGATGATCTTCTCGTCGTGCGTGACCACGATGACCGCGGTCTCGTATCGGCGCGCCATGTCGTTGAGCATGCGGATGACAGCGAGCGCGCGCTCGCTGTCCAGCGGTGCGGTGGGCTCGTCGGCCAGGATCACCGGCGGATGGTTCACCAAGCCGCGTGCGATCGCGACGCGCTGCTGCTCGCCGCCCGAAAGCTGAGTGGGCATGGCGCGGGCGCGGTGCTGCACGTCCAGGGCCGTGAGCAGTTCGAGCGCGCGAGCCCGCGCCTGCGCATTGGGTACGCCTGCGAGCATGGGCAGCAATGCCACGTTGTCGGTGACATCGAGGAACGGTATGAGGTAGGGCGCCTGGAAGACGAAGCCGATGCGGTCACGGCGCAGTGCGCGCAGGTCGCCGACCTTCCAGCCGTCGTCGTAGATCACTTCTGCGCCGAGTGTCATGCGTCCCGCAGTCGGGTCGATCACCGCGCCCAGGCACTTGAGCAGCGTGCTCTTGCCCGAGCCCGACGGGCCGATCAGCCCCACCACCTCGCCCGGCGCCACCTGCATGTCCACGCCCTTGAGCGCGTCGACGGCGGTGTCGCCTTGGCCGTAGCGCTTGCGCAGGCCCTCGATGCGGATGCCCTTGGCCGGCATTTCAACCCCCGATGGCCTCAGCCGGGTCGACGCGCAGCGCCATCCGGATGGCAACCAGGCTGGCCAGTGCACAAATGACCAGCACGATCAGCAGGCCCGCGATCGAGTCCTGCGCCAGAAGCAGGACGTACTTCGGGAACAGGGGCGCGGAGAATGCGGCGCTGATGCGGCCCACCGCGAAGCCGATGAGGCCCAAGGCCAGCGCCTGCTGCATGATCATCGAGGCGATGGTCCGGTTGCGAGTGCCAATCAACTTGAGCACGGCGATCTCGCGGATCTTGTCCATCGTCAGTGTGTAGATGATGAAGGCCACGATGGCAGCGCTGACGGTCGCCAGGATGACGAGGAACAGCGCGATCTGGCGGGCCGAAGTCGCGATCAACTTGCCGATCAGGATGTCCTCCATTTCGGTGCGGGTATAAGCGGTCAGGTGCCGCCAACGGCGCACCGACTCGGCCACTTCATTCGGGTCGGCACCCGGATGCAGGCGCACCAGAACGGCATTGACGGTATGGCTGCTTCCCAACGCGGCGTTCACCGCATCCAGCAGACCGGGGACGCCGGGCCGGTTGAGCGACGGGTTGGCGGCAGTGCGATGACGACCCTGCACGATGGCGTCGTTGTCCTTGAGGAACTGCGCTTCCTGCGCGTCTTTCAGGGCGATGAAGATCATGGGGTCGCCGGCGGACGACACCATCCGGCGCGTCAGGCCCACGACGGTGTAGTCGTTGCGACGGATGCGCACGACCTCACCGAGCTGCAGGCCCGAGGCGACGTCGGCGATCGCCTCGTAGTGACCGCGTGTCAGGCGGCGCCCGGCCACCAGCGAGGGCGGCCACCCCGGGGCACCCCAGGCATCGCCGGGGGCAATCCCCACGATCATCGCGCGCACGTCACGTTTGCCGTGACGCACCTGCATCGTGAGATAGGTGACATTCGTCGCCTCGGCCACGCCCGGCATGGCGAGCAAGGCGCGGTCGGTGTCGTCGGGGATGCTCGACGGCTCGGCGTAGGGGCCCAGCGTGTCGCGCTGCACCACCCACAGGTCGGCACCGCTGTTGTCCAGCAGCGCCTTGCCATCGTCGACCATTCCGCGGTAGACGCCGGCCATGACCAGCGTGACGCCCAGCAGCAGCCCCAGCCCCAGGCCGGTGAAGACGAACTTGCCCCAGGAGTGGGCAATGTCGCGGCCGGCCAGGCTGATCATGTGCTCACCCCAGGGATACGCTCGACCACCTGCACACGGGTGCGGCTGGTCAGCGGGCGCGCGGCGTGCAGAACGATCGTGTCACCGGTGCGCAGACCGGTCATCACTTGGACACGGCCATCGAGGTCGGTTCGCCCGAGCTTGACCGGAACGAAGGACAACCGCTCGTCGGCGACTGTCCAGACCCCGATCTGGCTGCCTTGCCGCTGAACCGCAGCATTGGGAATGACCGGACCTTCTGGCAGCGGTGGCAGGTTGACTGTGACCTCGGCGCGTTCGCCGATGGGTGGCAGTGGCCGTGGAACGGCCTGGAACGTGACCTTGGCCAGCAGTTCTTCGGTGATCGCGTCTGCCCGCAGTTCGGTGCGCAACACCTGCCCCGCAAGGGGATGTTCTCGACGCGATCGGAGCAACACCTGAGCAGGCAGCTTCTCCTTCAAGCCTGTGGCGCTGACCTGATCGAAGCGCGCGTGCACCCACAAGGACCGCGGGTCGACGATCTCGATCACAGCCTGCCCGGCCACAACCGTGGTGCCGGGTTCGACTTCTCGCAGCGTGACGATGCCGTCGACTGGCGAGATCAGCTTCAAATTCTGCCGCTGTGTGCGCAGCGCCTGCGCATCGGACTGCGCGCGCGTCAGATCGTTGCGCGCAGCGGTGTGTGCGGCCTGGGCGACCTGAAGATCCTGCAGGCGCGCAGCCAGCAACTCCTGCGTGACGACCTGCTGGGCAAACAACTGCTCGTAGCGGCGTGCCTGGGCTTGGGCGTGCGCGTGCCGCGCCTCGGCTTCGGCCACCGCAGCAGTGGCCCGCTGGATCTGCGCCTGCTGCGAGCGCAGCCGGTCGTCGCTGTCGATCGGGTCCATCTCGCCGAGCAACTGGCCCGCATGCACGGTGTCGCCCACATCGACATTCAGCCGCTGCACGCGACCCGGTGCGGTCGGGCCGATGCGGTGCACCTGTCGCGCCTCGACCGTTCCCACGCCGAACAGCGAGGGCTGCAATGCACGGGACTCGACCCGGACCACGGTGACCGGCACTGGCGCCATCGGCCCCGAGCGCAGCGCCACCCAGCCCAGCAAGAGAACCAGAACCAACACCACCGATGCGATGGACAGTGCACGACGGCTGAGCTTGAAGCGGTTCATGTTCACCCCCGGGAGATGCCGCGCATGTAGATCGAGAAGACACGCGGCGCATCACGGCCGATGGCCTGCACGTCGCCGGCGAACAGGGCCTGGATGACGAGACCCTGGACGCTGCCCAGGAACAAGGTGACGGCAGCGCCGACATCCAGGTCGGGCCGGAACTCGCCATTGCGGCATCCCGTCTCGAGCAGGGCACGCAAGCGCTCGCCGTAGTGGCGCAGCAGGGTGGCGACCATGCGCTTGGTGGCCGTCGAGCCGGAGCGCTGCAGCTCGCCGAAGATCATGCGAGGCACGCCCGGGTGTTCGGCGACGAAGCCGGTGTGGGCCTTGAACACCGCCTCCAGCGCGGCGGTTGAACTGGGCGCACCCTCGGCCGCGCGATCGACACGCGCCAGCAGTCGATTGGCCACCCAGCCCATCACCGCCTCGAGGATGGCGTCCTTGCTGGGGAAGTGCCTGAACAGCGCCCCTTGTGTCACGCCCATGTGCCGGGCGATCACCGTGGTGGTGATCTCGCCCGGGTCGCGGGTGGCGGCCAGTTCGATGACGGCATCCACCGTCGCGGCGCGACGCTCCTCTGCGGGCAGGTGTCGGGTGCGGGAGTCCATGGCAAAAGATAGTGACTTGTTACTATCTTAGTCACGACGCGCATACCCGTCAAGGTATATCGGATGCGCTCTCGTTCCCTGCCGCTGCGCCTGTGCCGCACAGCCGTCGACCGTGTGCGGGCGGGAGGATCATCGACAATTCGGTCACCCACTGGCCGCACGCTGACTGCACGCTGGCCGAACCCACCCCAGACTGCCCACCCATGCGCATCGACGATCTGCGCCACCGCCTGCGCGCGCTGGGCGCCCAGCCCGTGCACGAGGCGCGCCTGCTGCGCCACTGGGCCCAGGCCTTGCCCGAGGGC
>JABWBN010000131.1 GCA_013360485.1 Burkholderiaceae bacterium
GGGCCATGCTGTGGTCCGCCTGCCGATGCAGGCACCACGCGGCTTGCAGCAGGCTGCCCGGGACGTAGTCGCTCGACAGCGCGTCGAGCAGTCCTTCGCGGGCCAGGTCGAGCGCCGCCACGTTGCCCGAATGCGAACCCCCGCGCACGACATTGGGGGCGCCGGCCACCGTGTGCAGTCCGCGCTCGCGGGCGCGCCGCGCCGCGGTGAGCGTGGTCGGGAACTCGCTCATCATGGCCCCCAACGCGCAAGCTTCGTCCACGTGATCGGCGGTCGTGTCGTCGTGCGTGGCCAGTGCGATGCGATGGGCACGGGCATAGCTGGCGAACCAGGCGCGGTTGGGCGCCGCGTGCTGTGCCTGCCGGCGTGGGGCCACCGCCACCTCCCGGTCGAACTGCTCGTCGCTCCAGCCCTTCTTGCCGGTGTAATAGGTGCGCGCGTGGGCGATATCGCTCCATTGCCGCTGCCCAGGCGTGTGGTCCATCAGCGAAATCAGGCGCAGGCGACGATGCCCGGCGAATGGTGCGAACAGCGTGCGGGCGTTGTCGGCCGGCAGTTCGCATCGAACATGGATCAGGTGCTCCGCACGCAACAGGCCGGCCGTCTCCATGCGGTCGAGCACATCGAGCAGCGCGCTCTGGTCGCGCGCGCGAAAGCCGTCACCGTAGGGATCGCCCACGCCCACCGCGTCGAGCACCGTCGTGATGCCAGCCGCGGCGATCTCCGCATCGTGCGCCTGCACGGCGCCGTGCATCGGGAACACGACCTTCGGCCGTGGCGTGACGTGGCGCTCCAGGTTGTCGGTGTGCACCTCGACCAGGCCAGGCAACAGCCAGTCGCCGTCCAGGTCGAGCGCACCCCGGGCCTGGCTGTGCGCACCGCTCACGTCGTGGATGCGACCCGCGCGTACGCACACGCTTGCGTTCGGCAGCACCCGGTCGTGCAAGACGACGCGGGCGTTGGTGTAGACCTGCTCATCGATCATGCATGCGTCCGATCGGCCGTTTCGCCCAGTTGTACCTGCCGCGTGGCCAACGCGTCTCGCACTTCCTCGTCATGGAAGATTCCGACGACCGAGGTGCCCGCCGCCATCACTCGCCGTATCAGGTCGATGACGGTGCGGCGATTGCCCGCGTCCAGCGACGCGGTCGGCTCGTCGAGCAGCAGCAGGCGCGACGGCACGACCAGCGCCCGCGCGATGTTCACCCGCTGCTGCTCGCCGCCCGAGAAAGTGGCCGGGGGCAACGACCACAACGGGCGTGGCAGGTTCAGTGCCTGAAGCAAATCGGCTGCCGCTGCGCGGGCCTGCTCGCGGGCGGCTTCGCGTTCGAGCGACCCATCGGCGGCTTGCCATGCGCGCTCGGCCACGATGTCGAGCGCGGGCACCCGGGGTACCACGCGCAGGAACTGGCTCACATGCGCCAGTGCCCGTCGGCGCAGCTCGATGACCTCATGCGCATGCGCCTGCGCCAGATCCACCGCCGGTGGCGCCGCCTCGCCGACGCCCGCGCGAGGGCGCAGCCACGCATGTCCCGAGTCGATGCCGTAGCTGCCGTACAGGCAGCGCAGCAGCGTGCTCTTGCCGCGCCCGGACGGCCCGACGAGGGCCACGCACTCGCCGGCGTGCACCTACATCGAAACGCCCTGCAGCACCGGCAGGTGCAGGCCGCCGCGCAAATGCAGATGAAAGCCCTTCACGAGCTGCTGTACATCGAGCACGGGTTGTGGGGTCATGGCGTCAGTGCCGAAGCCACCAGCAGCTGGGTGTAGGGTTGGCGCGGGTCGTCGAAGACGCGGTCGGTCAGGCCCTGCTCGACCACACAGCCCTGGCGCATCACCAGCGTTCGATGGGCCAGCAAGCGGGCCACGCCCAGGTCGTGCGTGACGATCACGGCCGCCACGCCAAGCTGGTCGACCAGGCCGCGAATCAGGTCGAGCAGGCGCGCCTGCACCGACAGATCGAGCCCCGACGTGGGCTCGTCCATGAGCACGAGCCGTGGTTGCGTGACCAGGTTGCGAGCGATCTGCAGGCGTTGCCGCATACCGCCGGAGTACGCGCGCGGGGTGTCGTCGATGCGGGTGATGTCGAGTTCCACCTGCTCCATCCAGTGCAAGGCCTCCGATCGCAGCCGCCCGTAGTGGCGCACGCCCTGGTCCATCAGGCGCTCACCCACGTTGGCGCCGGCGCTGACATCCATCCGCAGGCCATCGGCGGCATGCTGGTGCACATAGCCCCACTCGGTGCGGCCCAGCAGGCGCAGTTGCCGGGCGCTGAGCTGGCGCAAGTCCAGCCACTGACCCTGGGCATCCCGGTAGTGCACGCTCCCGCAGGTGGGCTGCAGGCGACCGGCGAGGCAACCCAGCAGCGTGCTCTTGCCCGAGCCGGACTCGCCCACCACCGCCAGCACTTCGCCTGCGCGCAGCTCGAGGTCAACGTCGCGCAAGGCCCAGTCGCTGCGCCCGGCCGCACCGTAGCGCAGCCCGAGCCCCTGCGTGCGCAACAACGGCTGCATGAGGCTGGCCGGCACCTCGGGGTGCCCGTGCGCGGGCGATCTCATCGTTCGCGCTGCTCGCGGCACCAGTCGGTGTCCGAGCAGGTCCATCGGCGCGTGCCGTCAGGCTGGGGGATCTCGTCGAGGTAGCTGCTGCGGCAGCCGCACAGGGCGCAGGCATGCGCAGGCGGCTGCACTTCGAACGGGTGGTCCTCGAAGTCCAGGCTGCGCACGTCGGTGTAGGGCGGGATGGCATAGATGCGCTTCTCGCGCCCGGCACCAAACAGCTGCAGCGCGGCCATCCGGTGCATCCGCGGGTTGTCGCGTGCCGGGATGGGCGAAGGCGACATCACGTAGTGGCCGTGCACACGCACCGGATGATCGTAGCTCGCATCGATGCGACCCCAGCGCACGATGTCCTCGTACAACTTGACGTTGACGAGCCCATACTCCTGCAGCGCATGCAGTGCCAGCGCCTGCGCGCGTCTCGGCTCCAGCCTGAACAATGGCTCGGGTTGCGGCACCTGGTAGACGAGGATCTGGCCTTCGTGCAGCGGCCGCTCGGGAATGCGGTGCCGCGTCTGGATCAGCGTGGCCTCTGCGGTGCCGGTGGTCGTCGCGACATCGGTGGTGCGCGCGAAGAACTGACGGATGTTGACCGCGTTCGTGGTGTCATCCGAGCCCTGGTCGATCACCTTGAGCACATCGTCGGGCCCGATCAGCGCCGCGGTGACCTGGATGCCGCCGGTACCCCAGCCGTAAGCCAGCGGCATCTCCCGCGAACCGAAGGGCACCTGGTGCCCGGGCAGCGCCACGGCCTTGAGCACGGTGCGACGGATCATGCGCTTGGTGTGCTCGTCGAGATAGGCGTAGTTGTAGCCCGTGGCCGTCATTCCTTCGGCTCCTGATCGCCGGGTCGCGCGCGCAAGGCACGCAACAACTGCAGCTCGGACTCGAAGGTCACGTAATGGGGCAGCTTCAGGTGCTGCACGAACCCCGAGGCCTCGACCGCATCGCCTTGCGACAAGACGAACTCCTGTAGCTGCGTGGGGCTTTCGACGGTCTCGCCGAGCTCCTCTGCCCGCAACGCGCGGTCGACCAGCGCCATCGCCATCGCCTTGCGCTCGGCATGCCCGAAGGCCAGGCCGTAGCCACGCGTGAACTGCGGCGGTTGCTCGTCGCGGCCGATGAACTGGGCCAGCATCTGGCACTCGGTCAGGTCGACCTCCCCCAACTCGATCGGGAAACCCAGCTCGTCCGGCACGAACTCCACCGCGACGGTGCCGACGCGCAGTTCGCCCGCGAACGGATGGGCATTGGCATAGCCGCGCTGCGTCGCATAGCCCAGGCCGAGCAGCCAACCCTCGTCTGCGCGCGCCAGCATTTGCAGGCGGGCGCTGCGCGGCAGCGGGAAGTGCGGCGGCTCACGCGTGATGTCCGGCGGCGCGGCCTGCGTGGTCGTGATTGCGGGTTCCAACAGGCCGTCGGCGACCAAGGCCTCCAACGCGTCGGGCAGCGGCTGCACCGGTACTCCCCGGTTGTCGTCGTCAGCCTTCGCTCGGGCTTCCTTCGGTCGATCGGCCGGCGCCGGTTGCAGGAGGTCGAAGTCGAGCAATCGTTGCGTGTAGTCGAAGCTCGCGCCGAGCAGCTGCCCGCCTGGAAGGTCCTTGAATACAGCCGACACGCGCCGCCTCACCCTCATCGACTGCGTCTGCACCGACTCGGTGTAGCCCCATCGGGGCAGCGTGGTGCGATAGGCGCGCAGCAGGAACGCGGCCTCGACCGCGTCGCCCAGGGCCTGCTTCAGCGCGAGGGCCGCCAACTGCGGGTCATACAGCGAGCCTTCGGCCATGACCCGTGCCACCGCCATGCCGAACTGGGCGGCCAGCTGCGCGACATCGAGCTCGGGCAGCGATGGATCGCCGCGGCGGGTCTGTGCCAGGAGCTCGCGCGATGCCTCGATTGCGCGCTCGCCGCCGGTGACGGCGATGTACATCAAGCCAGCTCCACGCGGGTGGTGCGCGGCAGCGCAGCCAACCGCGTCCCGCAGGTGAGAATAAGGTCGAACCCGCGCGGGAACGCCTCCACCATGGCCTCGCGACGCGACCACATGTCGCGCGGCAGGCCTGCCACTGCCAGCGATCGCGTGGCCCGGGGATCGACAGCGATGCCCGGGCCCCGCAGGCTCAGTGCAAGCGGGTCGCTGGCGGTGGCTGGCAGTTCCGCGGCAAGACCATCGGCCAGTGCGTCGACCTCCACGCACAAGGTCGCGCCCAGTTGCGGCGCTTCGTCGGTGCCCAGGACCATCGCATCCCACGGCAGCACGGCCAGCTCGCCGCCCCTGGCCAGCCAGAACGCGGCTGCGCCCGGCTCGTCGCTGACGCTCGCTGCAGCATGGAACTTCAACCACCGGCGCACGCCGGCCTGATCCAGCGTGCCGTGCAAGTACAGCGGCGTGTCGGCATCCATCAGGCACAGCGACACGGCCGCCAGTGCTGTCGGCCACGCGGGTGGCGCAGCCACTTGCGGCACGCCCATGGTCGCGGCCACCCGTGATGGCAGGCACTGGATCCGGCCAGGGAACGACATCGCCAGCAGGACCATCCTGAACACGGCCTGGGCATCCGCGACCGGATCGGCCCAACCGGGGCAAACGTCCAGTTCGTTAGTGGACGCGCCGAACATCACGATGCCACCTGCGGATCGAGGGTCTGGAACTGCACCCGGCTGGCCTCGACCTCCCGCGCGTGCGCAGCCCGCGTCGCATGGATCTCGTCGCGCAAGGGGTCGATGAACGATCGCAGCAGGTCCGCCTGGTGCGCCGGATGCTGCAGCAACGCGTCGAACTGGGCGATCCAGCGCACGAGTTCGAGGTCGCGCCCCAGCCGATAGCCCACGCCGACGAAGTGCAGGCCCTGCGGATCGATCAGCCGCTGCACGCAGCGGGCCACCGTGGCCTCGCCGAGATTGAACGAGTCGCCGGTACCGCCCATGCGTCCCCTCACCATGACGAGGCCGGTCTCGGGTTCACGCAGTCCTTCGAAGCGATGCGGCGCCAGCATCCGCGTGGCCGCCGACTGCAGCCGCTCGCGCGATGCGTGCACCAGTGCCCACAGCCAGTCCCGGCGCGCGTTGCATTGCGCTTGTGTCACGTCCTCGTCATCCCACTGCGTTTACGATCGGGTACCAGTATCCGGACCAGTCGTGACGGTTTATTGAAGGACCGCAGCAGACATGCGTGCATCAGCTCCGCCCAGCGCATTGCGTGAGCCGCCGATTTCCACGCGTCTTTCCCATGCTGGAGCAGTCGCGACCGCAAGGCTGGCTGTCTACTGGGTGCCGGCGCCGGATCACCCGCTGTGGGTAGCCGGCTGCCAATGGCTGGGCCGCGATCCCCATGTCGGTGATGCACCGGAGCAGCGACCACCTGCTTACGCCCGCGACCCGTGGCGCTACGGCTTTCACGCCACACTGAAAGCGCCGATGGCACTGCGCCCGGGTTGCAGCGAGGAACGCTTCCTTTCAGCGGTGGCGGCCCTGGCGGCGCGCCATCGCGACTTTGCCCTGCCCCCGCTGCAGGCGAACTGGCTCGCGGGTTTCCTGGCCTTGCGCCCATCCAGCGCGCCGGCGCCGGGACACCCGTTGCGGCGCTTGGCCGATGCGTGCGTGACCGAACTCGACGACTGTCGTGCGCCGATGGATCTCACCGAGATCGAGCGCAGGGGTTCTGCCCTGCCACCGGCGCATCACGATGAGCAACTCGCTTTGCTGCGCCGCTGGGGCTACCCGCACGTGCTGGGTCACTGGCGTTTCCATCTCACGCTGAGCGATCGCGACCCCGCCGATGCGCCGGCCTTGCTGGCGCGGGCCCGCACGCACTTCGCGCGAGCCCTGGAGCAGCCCTTGCGCGCGCATGCGATCGCGGTTTGGCGCGAGGACGCGCCGGGGGCACCGTTGCGGCTACTGGAGCGCTTCCGGTTGGCCACCTGCTGATGGCATTGGAACCCGCGGCACCGTGGACTTCGCGGGGTTGAGCACCTATGGCAAGCGAGCTTCACCGGAACACTCGGCGAAGGACGCATGCCGCGCGCAAGACGTTGCTGCATGTTGTGTGTGTCACTGCGATGACACCGTGTATTGACCCCTACAGGATCGAGGCAAGGTTCAAGTGCTGGCGACGCGTCGCCGATACCCTAGGCGACGCAACCTGGAGTCTCGACCATGTCCCATCCACCGACTGTCTCGATCCCGGTCGTCGAGGATTCGGAGCGCGGCCCGGCAACAACGGCCTGGTCAAGCGTGCGGCAGCTCATCGAACAACACGCGCTGGTGGCGCACTTCCAGCCCATCGTCGACCTGCCGGACGCTCGGGTGCATGGCCATGAGGCGCTGGTGCGAACGCCTGCCGGATGCGCGTGGCCCAACCCGGACGCGCTGTTCGCTGCTGCTCGCGCAGAGGGCGTCGCCATCGCGCTGGAGCTCGAGTGCCTGCGCAGCGCGCTGCGCTGCTGGTCCCGCAGCCCGATGGGCGGCCGCCTCTTCGTCAACCTCAGCGCCAGCGCGCTTCTGCAAATGCTGCGCGAGCATGGGCTGGAGTCCGCTGCGGCTCTGATGCAGGCGCGAGGCGTCGCGGCCTCGTCGGTTGTCGTGGAGCTTACCGAACACGAGCACGTTCGGGACGTGGCGGCCTTGGTGGACGCCGCCACGCAACTGCGCCGCCACGGCGTTGCTGTTGCGCTGGACGACTTCGGCGACGGGCGCTCGAGCCTGAGGCTATGGTCAGAGCTCAGGCCCGAGGTCGTGAAGATCGACAAGTACTTCATCAACGACCTCACGCGGCAGGGCAACAAGTTGCAGACGCTGCGCGCCCTGCTGCATATCGCGGAGACCTTCGGCACGAGGTTGGTCGCCGAGGGAATCGAGACCCTGGATGACCTGCGCGTCGTTCGTGACCTGGGCATACGCTTCGGGCAAGGATGGGCGCTGGGCCGCCCGCAGGCCGAGGCGCTCGGTACTGTGCCCGAGCAAGCGCTGGGCGTGCTCGCCAGTCGTGACATCGCGGTGCTTCCGGAGCTGCGCCGGGTCAGTGACCACCAGATGACTGCGGGCCGCCTGCTGCGTCAGGTCGACCCCCTGTTGGCGTGCGCAACCCATGAGGAGGCACTGGATCGATTCCAGCGTGAGCCGGCCACGCATGCCCTGGCTATCGTCGATGGCGAACGTCCAATTGGCTTGCTCAGTCGGGAGACCTTCATCAGCAGCTATGCCAGGCCGTACTTCAAGGAACTGTTCAACCGCCGCCCGGCACTGATGCATGCGAACACCACGCCGTTATTGCTGGACGTACACACCGGCGTCGACGAACTCATCGCAGTGCTCACGGCCAGCGACCAGCGCTACCTGGTCGACGGCTTCATCATCACCGAGGGCGGGCGCTACCTCGGCCTCGGCACCGGCGAGCAACTCGTGCGCACGGTGACCGAGGCGCGCATAGAAGCTGCGCGCCACGCCAACCCGCTGACCTTCCTGCCCGGAAACATTCCGCTGACGCACCACATCGAGCGCCTGCTGCGCAGCGGACGCGAATTCGCTGCAGCCTATGCCGACCTCAATCAATTCAAGCCCTTCAACGACCAGTACGGATACTGGCGTGGCGACGAGATGATTCGGCTTCTGGCTCGAGTGGTGGTGTCCCACTGCGATTCGCGGCGCGACTTCGTCGGTCATGTCGGCGGCGACGACTTCGTCCTGCTGTTCCAAAGCGAAGACTGGTACGTACGCTGCGGCCGCATCGTGGAGGCCTTCAACCACATGGCACTGGGCCTGTTCGACGAGGCCGCTGTCGCGGCGGGAGGCATCCACGCCGAGGATCGCCACGGCGTGATGCGGTTTCATCCCTGCACGACGTTAAGCATCGGCATCCTGCGGGTGAACGGCGAACGCATGCGCAGCGCGGAGGAAGTGGCCAACGCCGCCGCGGCAGCAAAACGCGTCGCCAAAGCGCGCGGCGACGGGTTGCATGTGCTTGACGCACCACCCTGGCAGCCCGCACCCATCACCCCCGCTTAGCCAGCCGACGTAACGCGAGCCAGCCCACCGCCCAGGTGATGCCCACAATGACCAACAGCACCCACCAGAACCCGGCCGGATGACCGGACAGTGGGATTCCGCCGACATTCATGCCGAGCAGACCGGCCAACAGGTTGATGGGCAGGGCCAGAACGGTCACCATGGTCAGCAGGAACAGGCTGCGGTTGTTCTGCTCGGCCACGCGGGAGGCCACTTCGTCCTGCAGCAGCTTGATGCGTTCTTGCAGCGTGGCGATGTCGCGCAGCGTGACGTTGAAGTCGTCGCCGGCTTCGCGCAGGCGCTGCAGGTGCATCGGATGCAGCCAGCCGGGCGGGCTGCCCAGCACGCGCGCCAGCGCTCCGGGCTCCGGGGTCAGCAGGCGGTGCAGGCGCATCGTCAGGCGGCGCAGGCGCGACAGGTCGGTGGCATAGGGTCCTGGGCGATGGGCCAGCCACAGGTCTTCGATGTCGTCGACCCGCTCGCCGGCTTCGCGGGCGATGCGCTGCAATTCGTCGGCCTGGTCGTGCAGCAGGTGCCCAAGCAGTTCGACGCTGGACTGCAGGGGTTCGCCTTGCTTGACCGCAGCGCGCAGGCGGTCGATGGCACGCAATGGTTGGCGCCGCACACTGATCACCAGCCGGGGCCCGGCACTGACCCACAACGTGGCGATGTCGCTGGCATCGAACCCGAAGTGGAAGGTGACATCGTTGATCACGGCAAACAGCGTTTCGCCGTCGCGCTCGATGCGGCTGGAGCGCGACCCCGCGCTGAGTGCTGCAAAGAACGCCTCGGGCAGCCGGCCGTGCTGCCGTAGCCAGGGCAGCGCGCCGCCGTGGGCGGCGTGAAAGTGCAGCCACACGAAGGCGCCGTCACCGCCGGCTGAGCTGTCCAGCCAGCTCAGGGCATTGGCGCAGTCCATCGCACGGGCCGGTTGCCCGGGCTCGAACAGGTAGCCGCAGATCAGGCCATCGGCGTCGGTGCCGTAGCCGGTCACCGGGGGCGGCAGCAGTCGCCCTGTGTCGGCCGGATGCAACTGGGCGCCACTTTCGGATCGATCGGTCGTGCTCATGACTCCCGATTGGACCACCTCCGTTTGACGAGTTGGGCTGGCCTCGCGGACACACGCTGGGGCGTTCAGCCGGACAGCGCCCTCGCCGGCAGCACACAGCCGCGGCATTCACCGAAGCCGACGCGCACCGCGCCCGGCGCCTCGCACCAGCCGCGCAGGATGACCGCGTCGCCGTCCTGCAGGAAGGTGCGCGTGGAGCCGTCGGGCAGTGCCAGGGGTTCGCGGCCGCCACGGGTGAGCTCGATCAGCGCGCCGGCCTCGCCCGGCGTAGGGCCCGACAACGTGCCCGTGCCCAGCAAGTCGCCCGGCTGCAGTGCGCAGCCGTTGACGCTGTGATGGGCCACCAGTTGAGCGGGTGTCCAGTAGGCGTGGCGGTAGCTGGTGCGGCTCAGGCGCATCGCGCCGCGCCCGGCGCCGCGGCTGGTCGTGGTCTCGAGCCAAACCTCGAGCTGGATGTCGAGCGCGCCGGCACGCCGCTGTTCGGCATCGTCGAGGTAGGGCAAAGGCTGCGGGTCTTCGTCCGGGCGGACGAAGGGCACGCGAAAGGGCGCCAGCGCTTCCAGCGTCACCACCCAGGGCGAGACCGTGGTGGCAAAGTTCTTCGACAGGAACGGCCCCAGCGGCTGGTACTCCCAGGCCTGGATGTCGCGTGCCGACCAGTCGTTGAGCAGACAGATGCCGAACAGGTGGCGTTCGGCCTGGCCGATGGCAATGGGCTCGCCCGGCGCGTTGGCCGCTCCGATGTACAGGCCCAGCTCCAATTCGTAGTCCAGGCGCTGGCAGGGGCCGAATGCCGGTCGGGTGGCGCCGGCCGGCAGCGTCTGCCCCTGTGGCCGCATGAACGCCTGTCCCGAGACCCCGATGGTCGACGCGCGGCCGTGGTAGCCGATCGGGACCCACTTGTAGTTGGGCATCAACGGCTGGTCGGGCCGGAAGAGGCGACCGATGTTGGTGGCATGGTGCACCGAGGTGTAGAAGTCGGTGTAGTCACCGATGCGAGCCGGCACCGTGTACTCGACCTGTGCCTGCGGCACCAGGGCCGGGGCCAGCCGAGCCTGCGCGGCAGCGCCCTCGCGCAGCGCCCGCGACAGCGCCAGACGCAGCGCGCTCCAGTCTTCTGGGCTGCGGGCCAT
>JABWBN010000008.1 GCA_013360485.1 Burkholderiaceae bacterium
ATTCCCGATGGAGGGTCCTTTGACGGGAGATGGAGGGTGCCAGCGGGGCCGGAGCGTTATGCGACGCGGACTTAGGTGCGATTTCCATGTGATGATCGACCATATGTGACGCAGTCCCGGGGCGTCTCTGGACGTCCCGGATAGTCCCGAATAGTCCCGAACGAAGCCCCAGATCGTTGATTCGACTGGGGTTTTTGTCTTTTCTGGTGCCAGGCGTCTCGCCGTCCAGGTTCGCTGGCCTTTCCGCTGCGTGCGCAAGCGCATAAACTGCGCAGAATTCTGCAACTTCCGGATGGGCGTGCAATGGGTATCTCCGCCAGCGATGTGGTGCCGTTCACCCAGGCGCGCGCCACGCTGTCCGACCTGGCCGAGCAGGTCAAGGCCGGTGCCGAGAAGATCATCACCAAGAACGGCGAGAGCTACGTTGCGCTCATCGACGCTGAGCGCCTGGACTACTACCACCGCCTGGAGCGCGAGCGCATCCACCTGCTGCTGATCGACGACGCCCGGCGTGGCCTCGCGGACATCGCGGCCGGGCGGACCCAGGACGCGGATGCAGGCATCGCCGCGCTGCAGGCGCGGCGGGCCGGTGCTCCACCGGACGGCACGAAGGGCAAGGTGAAGGCCAGCGGGACTGCGCGCAAACGTGGCTGAGTCGGTCGTTCGCGTCGAACTGACGGCCAGCTTCCTGGACCGGATGGCGGCGATCGAGTCCTTCCTGACCGAAGATGACGCAGCATCGGCCTGCGACATGCTGCTGGGCGAGTTCCGAAGCACTGTCATCCCCAATCTTCGGCGCTTTCCCCGCATCGGACGGCGCTATCTGGACCAGCTACCGCAGTCTGCCGAGGCACTCGCGCAGCTCGCTGCGTTGCCGGCGGGTGCCGCAGATCGCCTGCGCGAGTACCTGCATGGGGACTACCTGATTCTGTACACAGTGGCGACGCCGGGGCATCTGGTTCACCTGCTGTCGATTCGGCACCACCGCGAACTGTCCTTCCAGTTTGCTCGGCTTTGGGCCGGGCCGGCTGGTAGCCCGGAAGGCTGACACGAGCATCCAAGCTCTTGACGCGGTGGTCTCGCTCACACAGCAACAGCGCGAGGCCTCAATCAAGGCCAAGGGCACCTTCGACTGTGTGCCCGTCCGTTGGCTGCACGGCGAGCGCGGCGTCGAGATCGGCGCGCCGTTCCGCTACGCCGATGGCAGCGCCATCAGTTCTGTTCCCGCTTGAAGAGGGTGACCGAAACTTGTCGTCGGACAACGGCTTGTTGATGCTGATCGAGTTCGACTTCGCGAGTGCCTTCAGGCGCTCGTGCTTTTCATCCGGCAAACGAATCGTCAAGGTGGACATGGAAAGGCCTCCAAGCATTTCTCGGGCGTCAGCATCCGCAGCGTCGGGAACTTCAGTTCGCCGCGCGCAACATCGCGCAGACTGTGCGTCACGAATGCCCGCCGCGCGCGCGAGGGGCGCATCGGATCGACCGCACGCGCATGTGATCACACGCGCGCATCGTGAGTTGGCGCAGCACCTCGCGCCAGGTGACCCAGGCCATGGTTCGTGAGCAGCGCATTGAACCGCGAGTCCAGCCGCAGGACATCGAATGCGGGGTCGACAGCCGTGCAGACGAAGTTGAAGTCGCGCGTATCGGCAGACAGCTGCAATGCCGCGAATGCTCTGTCCATCGCGTGGACGGCATCCGCGGCGTCGGGGCTGCTCATGGCCAGCCGGGCATGCACCATGGCCAACTGGTACGGTGGCGCCTGGCCCGCCTCATGGGCCCGGCGCAGCCATGACAGCTCGGCAAGAGCCGGGCCGCGCTCACCGAGCAGGGCGTAGGCCTGCGCCAGTCCGCAGTGGCTGATTGACAAGCCCGGGAAGCGGTGCGTCATCTCCAGGTAGGCCTCGCGACCTTGGCGCCAGCGCCCCGAGTAGAGGTACAGCGCTGCCTGCAGTGCTGCTGCGACCAGTCGCTGTGGATCGACCTCGCGCACGAGCGCCAGCTCCGCGGCGGCGCGTTCGTAGTCGCGCTCATACAGCCAGATCAACGCTTGATGAGTGCGCAGTGTCAGGTCGATCGGATCGAGCCTGCGCGCCTCGTAATAGCTGGCCTGCGCTTCGGCGAAGCGGGCATTGACCATCAGCGACCAGCCATATCGCGAATGTGCGTCCGCCCGGCCGGGATCGAAACGCAGGGCCGACAACAGCGATGCCTCCGCGCGTGGCCAGTCGTGGTCGTAGGTATGGGCGATGGTGCCCATCGTGGCATGCGCACTGCCGTTTTCGGGGTCCAGCGCGAGTGCCGAGCCCACAGCGCTCCGTGCAGCCTCCATGGCGGTTCGCGCCGGCCGTGCATTCAGGCCCACCAGGCGCACCAGGGCATAGCCCAGCGCTGCAAACGCCGTGGCGTCGTCACCATGGCTCAGGCAGCGCTCCAACAGTCGAACTGCGTTCTCGGTGCTTTCGATCGACGGCGTGCGCAGGCACCAAAACGCACGATGCAGATCGTCACGTGCCCGCCCATCGGTTGGCCCGCGAACATAGGGCGCGCTGCCCGACAAGGTGACGCGGCGCAATTGCCGCGCTTGAGCATCGCGGTGCAGGGCATGGACCACGCTGCGCGCCAGCGTCTCGATCAGGCGGGTGGCTGCTTCGGTGGATACAGTCTCCTCGCGCGACCAGACAACGGAACCATCGTCCGCGCGCATCAGTTCCAGCGACATGGTCACGACGTCGTCGCCATAGGCCACGCTGCCGTGAAGTACCGTGGCAGTTGCCAGCAACCGGGCAACACGCCGGCGGTCCGCATCGGTCGGTGCAATCTCGCGGTAAGCCACCACTCGAATGCCTTTGAGCCGCGCGAGTGCGCCGGTGATGTCGCGGGCGAGACCGGCGACGCGCGGCGTCTGCGACGATGCAGAACGGTTGACAAACTCCACGACGGCCACCGACGAGCGCGGCGTATCGTCCAGTCCGCAAACCGTGCGAAGTCGGAACTGCACGGCATAGCTGCCCACAGGCAAATCGAACTGCAAACGGGCGTCGGCGCCTTCGTCGGCGTAGTAACGGGCCAGCTTCTGCCTCAGCCGGCGCGCCTCGACCCGCACGATAGAGTCGGTCTGGGGATCGAAGTGCTCGGCACTGCGGTGGAAGATCTCCACGCCCAGTGCCATCTCGCGCAGCGCCGCGCCGTCGCGTGCCAGCGTCCGGCTGACCAGATGCCGCAGGAAGCGCACCGCACGCGAGGAGCGGGCAAACACTCGGGCAGCCGCCAGGCGGAGCAGTTCCTCGTCGACCAAAGCCTGCGACGGGTTGGGCGATACGGCGCCGATCCGGGTCTCGTCGAGCATGTCGGTTCACTTTACACCGGTTGTGTGCGGCAGCGCGACCTTGGCGTCTGCGCAAACACGTCACAGACACGTCACCTTGGTCGGCGCCCATCTGTGCGAAGGCTCGGCGGCGGTATTGTCGTCTGGCCGGGGTACGCGGCTTGCTACCGCAACGGGACCACGCCCAACTTCTGGAGACCCACGATGCGCATTCCTATTTCCACGATTCTGGCCGGCGCCGCCTGCATCATGATGGGGGTCGCCCAGGCGACACCCGTCATCGTGACCTGGACCGGAACAGCCACAGGAGCCGATAAGCTCGATGTATTCGGGCTGGGGGCGGGGTCCGGAGGGCGGCCCGACAGCAGCTTCACTGATGTCGCCTATACCGCGACCTTCAGGTTCGACACCGAACTCGGCGACCTGACGACTGGCAGCTACTTCCAGGCGCTGCGCGGCGGGACGTACTACCTTCCGGTCGTCGTGGCAACGCCGGCGGTGAGCGCGAGCATCACCATCAATGGCCACACCGTCAGTGCTGGAAGAGAGTACTACGGCAACTATGAACACCAGGCCGGTCCGGATGTCGTCGATGTCATCGCGACCGAAGTGCAGAGCAAGCCCAGCGATGCCAACCCGGGTGCCACCGACATCCTGTTCAACCGACTCATCGACTATCTGGACGCGTTACCGCTGTCCTTGACCGATCCGTTCGAGCAGGCGATCACGGCCTCCGAAGGCGATGGCTACTTTCAGAAGTTCACTGAGGCGGGTGACCCTGCGTTCGCGAGTTGGGCGAACTTGGAGCCGACATGGATCTCGATCGCGCCGGTCATCGATCCGCCACCGCCGGGCGTTCCCGAGCCTTCAGTGCTCGCGCTGGTCGCACTCGGACTGCTCGGAGTCGCGTTGACTCGTCGCCACACGTGAACCTCGCCCGCTTGTCCCTGCGCCGTCTGGGCGACGACGGTGCGAGTTGCTGTGCGTAGCGGTTCCTGACATGTTGACGGCAAGTTGACACCTGGGGGTGGCTTCGAGCCGTGCCTCCGACTTCGGTGGTCTGAAGCGGACGCCTTGGCGCCCGCTTTGCTCGCTCAGTGGCAACCGAGGCACGGTGTCAGCGTGGCGGCGGATGCGAGGTGGGTTCGTCGAGTTCGAGCCCTGTGGACAGCAGATCAGAGCTGGCCGCATGAACAGCGTCGATCTGCGCAGCAACATTGGCGCAGTTGCCGCACATCGACAGATGTAGCTTCAACCGGATCTCATCGAGCAGCCCCAGGGGTTCGTCGAGACGCTGGGAAAGCAACTCCGCAACGCGCCTGCAGGAATACGTCCACTTCATGCTCGGGCCCTCGTTTCGATCCAGTCGCGCTGCATGCAGGCACGCAATGACATTCTGGCGCGGTGCAGGATCGCCCTGCAGTTTTCGGCGCTGATGCCCAGGCGTGCACAGATCTCGGTGGTCTCGAAGCCCAGCCACTCACGCATCATGAAGACGCGGCCAGTTTGGCGCGGCAGGCACCCGACGCAGCGCTCCAGGACAGTCATCATCTGTCGCTGTTCGGTGCGGTTGTCGGGTTGCTGCCAGGCTGGGATCTGCTCGACATACGCACCATCGGCGGTGTAGAGCGCATCGATCGCTTCGTCGCTGCTTTCGTGTTCGGCATTGACGGTGACGAACCGCTTTCTCGTTGGCGATCGATACCAGTCAGCCACTTTGTTCTTCAGGATGGCGATGGCCCAGGTGGTCAGAGCCGAGTCGCCTCTGCGCGTTTCGTGCTGCTCGACCACGGCCATCAGTGTGTCCTGGACCAGGTCTTCGGCAAGCCCCTCGTCGTGCAGCGCAAAGCGGGCATGGCGAAGCAGGCGAGTGCGCAGGGAAGGCAGGTGCGCCTCGAGGGAAGCGGTGGTGTCCGCGACGCCCCTTGGGCCAGCGACCGCGCTCGACGGTGGCAGAGTACCGTGAAAGTCGTTCATCGCGGATTGTTCTGTCGAGTGCGGTGGTTCATGGTCATGGTGCGCTCAGCACTTCGGTGTCCGGGTGGAACGCCACCCAGGCAAACCAGAAAGCCATGAGGCCTGTCAACGGGCGCCCCCGTTCGTCGACAGCCTCTGCCGTGCGTTGCACGCGGTCATAGTGAATCGTGAGCCGCTGGCCCGCCACCGTGTCGTGAAGCGTGCCCGAGCGATCCACGGCCCGCTCGAGCACGCCGAACGGATAGGCCTTGGCCGTGCCGTTGACGCGCAGACCGAGGACCCACTCCTTGAGCGGATGGCGACCATCCCGGTGCTGAACGTCGAAAATCAGCCGCGGTACACGGTCGTACCCGGCATACGGGTCGCGCGCATAGTCGCGCTCGTAGCCCGTGTCGGTGGACAGCACCTCGGTGCCGGGGTGCCGTCGGCGCCAGTCAGCCCAACTGGTGTGGCTCAGCGGTACAGATGGCAGCACAGAGCCTTTGAGCGGGCCGCTGATCGCGGTGGACAAGATCTGCGACCACAGTGACTGCGTCGCGCGGTCGTAAAGCAGCACATCGCTGTTGTAGAGCAGGCCGGATACGCCAAACCCGGCAACCCGGGTCACGGCGGGCGGCTCGAAGGCCATGCCCGTGCCGCACAGGGGGCAGTAGGTCACCACCACCGATCGCGCACCGAATCGGTCATTGACCACCTCATGCCAGTTCAAGATGCGCACGGGGTAGGCGCGTGCGATGCCCTCCCGAGCGATGCCCAGCACGCGGTCGTCATCTGCAAGCTTGGCTGCGGCGGCGCTTGTGAAGCGTGGGCGATCGATGGCGGGAATGCCGTCCTTTGGCGGTCCGCCGCGCTCGATGTGGCCGATCGGCACCGAGGCCTGAGACAGATCGAAGCCATTCAGGACGGGTTCCGCCCCGGCCGTGCCCATCCAGCCGGTCGTTGCTGAGGCGGTGATCCAGGCGGCCAGGTGACGACGGTTCATGCGGTGTACCGATCTCGCCGAGCAGGCGGGGCAAGTCGTGGCGACGGGGTCGCGAATGGGCGACGCTCGAGCCGCTGTACGTACCGCGTTTGGCGCGCATCCCGGGTCGACCGTTCCCCGTTGGACGCGCAAGTGCGCCGTTACATTACAGGGGCAATCGTACTTTTCGTGCAGATTGGTGCGCTTTGCTCTGAAAACCCGTTGCACGACAGCCACTTACGTTTTCGGCGCTTCCGGGCGCTCCATCCTTTTCGTGCAGATTGGTGCGCTTCGGCCCCGGTGGCCGTATGAGTTCCAAACCCCGAGGTTCCGCGATCGGCCGGGTCAGACCTCATCGCTTCTGTCGGGAAACTCCAGCTTGAACTGCCAGCCCTCGAACGCCGCCACCCTGCGGCCGAGTTCGTCCCAGGAGATCTCGCGACCATCGATGACGACCATCGGTACACGATGGTCCTCGTCGGGATCGGCAGCGACAGCACCCACTGCCGCACCGGCACCTGCGGGATGACGCGGTCCACCAGGTGCGCTGCCGTCTGCGACATCCGGCGCGCACCGCATGAAGGACAGAACCCCCGCCGCTTGCAGCTGAACGCCAGCAGCTTGTCGTGGCCACACTCGCCGCAGCGCAGGCGCAAGAAGCCGTGGGCCAGGATGCCGCACTCGAGGAAGGCGTCGAACTCGTCCTTGATGAACCGGGGCAGCTTGGCGCCCGTGCTGGCCTCGGTCTGCGCGATGAAGCTGGCCGCGTGCTGCTGCACCAGGCGGTACAGCGTGGTCTGCTCGGGGCGGTGGCGTTCGTAGTGGACCGGGGCGCCATCGGGAGCCCGCTGGGGCTGCTGCGCCGTGGCTCGCACGATGGGCTCCCGGTGAGGTGAGCCCGCACAGTCTCAAGCCGTGCTCCGTGCCTCAATCGCCTTGACTGCTGCCCGCCGAGGCGTGCCCTCCGCCGCGGGGCCTCCTATGGGTGACTGAGGGGTGTCCGACCGACAGCTTCAGGGCGGCGAGATCGGGACCGTGGATGTCGGGTCAGGGTCGATCCGAGTCGACGGCCCCGCGCGGTGTCGAAGCAAGCGGCGGCGTCAGTTCGAGCCGAACTCGCCGCCCAGGATCGCGATGATGTCCTGACGCTCACCCAGCAGCCGGACCACATCCAGATGGTCCGCTCGCTCGAAGTAACACCACACCAGCGGAAACTTCGCCATCGGCCAGGTCCGCAGCCCTGGTATGTCCAGCAACTTCCCCAGCCTCGGCGAGCCCATGCTCGGATCGAGTTCAACCTGGTCGAGCGCTTCGTTGGTCGACTTGGCCACCTTCACTGCCAGGCGGGTGCCGCCTTCCTTGCGATAGTACCGGACCTCGCCTTGCTGGTCGCGCAGCGCCTGAGGGCGCAGAACCGCCGGCTTCAATCGATCTCGCCGCGAGCGATTGCCAGCAGTTCCTTCTCGTCGGCCTTGGTGCGACGCCGACCGGGCCCGGATGCCAGCCCTTCCTCGATGAGATCGCGCAGCCTCTTCCTCGCCTGCTCTTCCTGGTCTCGCCGAACCAGGTCGCGGATGTACTCACTGGTGTTGCCGTAGTTGCCGGCGGCGACCCGGTTGTCGATGTATTCACGCATCGACTCGGGCAGGGCGAAACTCATGGTCTGGCGGCTCATGGCGGAATCTTGGGTTGTTTGACAACGGTTGTCAACACGCACACCAGCCGGCACCCTCGCAACCCAGCGTATTCGGACAGGGCCCAGAGCTGGTGTTTCGAAAGCGTCTGCCGGCGCTTGTAGATCGAACGCGGGCTGGCGATGGACGGCGGAGAGACCGCCAGCGCCTCGGCAGTCTTTCGCAGGAGGATGCGAGGCAGTACGTTGAAGCCGTCCAGTGGTCGGCCGGTCGCCCGCATGAAGAGCAGCATCAACGCTGCAGGCAGCCGGTGGTCGCTGCGGAACTGCGCCCGGATGGCCGCCACGTCATCCGAGAGCAGCGTGAAGACCTGCTCCAGGTCGAACTCGCTCAGGCGAGGCGGCAAGGCCTCCTGGCCAACGAAGCGAAGGGCGAACGCAGGCATGGCATCGGGCAGCGACAGGTGGTAGGCCAATGTCCCCCCGCGGCCGCTGTTGGCTCAGTGCGTCCGGCCTGCGGAAACGGACGCGTCGGCCCGAAACCCGCATGGATGCTGGGTTTCTGGCCAAAGCGCACCAATCTGCACGAAAAGTACGATCGCCCCATACACGGCTCAGTCTTGGACCGGCACCCACCAAAGGCTGCCATCGGCCAGCAAGGCCGCAACGCCGCTTCGCCGACCTCGGTGCCAGGGCACGAGCCGCGCGATTGGCGCCGCGACCTCCGTGCTGGGGGCGACGGTGGCGGGCGACTGTTCGTCCGCATCGATGATCTGCAGGCGTCGCCGGTCTTGCGTGGGGACCACCCAGCTCGAGCCGACCCAGGCCGACACGTCGAGGTCACGTTGCCCGATGGCATGGTTGCTGATACCCCGGCCGATGACCTGGCTGTGCAGTCGACCGTCCTGTAGCTCATGCCGGTGCAGCACGCCGCCGATGTGCGGCGTATGCACGGCCAGCAGCCGGCGGCCGTCGGTGCTGGGCGAAAGCCAGCGATGGGCGGTGCCGATCGGTTCTGCGACCGCGGCCAGTTCGAACCGGTCTTGACTGGCTGCCAGGGCGACCACGCACAGCTGAGCGCCCTGGGGGCCTGAGCGCACGGTCAGCAAGCCCCGAGCGCCGCGCCAGGCGATGGGTCGCGGCGCGATGTCCTCGAACACATGGGGTGGCGGCAGGTCAATGCGAGCCAAGACCCTGAGCCCATGACGCTCGAGCAGGATCAGTGCGGCCGGCTCCACAGCGTCGCCCAGAACACCGTGCCGATAGCGGGTGTCGCTGGGCGCGCCGAACACCAGCACATGCCCGTCGTCGTCGGCCTGAGGGCCCAGTGCGGCGCCGGCCGGATCGAACTGCATCGGGCGCGCATCCGGCAGCACAGGCTCGGCAAAGCGTGCCGACTCCGCCCAGGCGCCGCCAGCGGGATCCAACCGAACCACGCGGTGCGTGCCAGCGCGCTCGGCCGCGACGGCGATGATGCCGAATGCCAGCACAAGCATGCCCGCGCGCGGCGCCAGACGAGGCGTATCAAGCACCTGGACGCGACCCGACTCCAGCACCCAGACACCGCCATTGGCGCTACGCCCGACCACTCGACCGTGCCCGCTGGCGATCGGCGCCGCCGGGTCCAATCCAGCACCCAGCGCCTTCCAGACGTTGGTGCGGGCCTCGAGCAGGTCGCCTGCACGCGACACGGCCAGCAAGCGCCCCTGGCGGTCGACATGCAGTTGCGCCAAGGGGGCGGGTGCACTCAATGGCACAGCCACGCCGACCGATGCCCGCTGGGCGTCGGCGGCGTCCGCGAACCGAACCATCGGCGAGCAGAGTACGGCTGTCGCAATCCATAGCCTGCGATCCATGGTCGCCCTCCTTCAGCGAGTAACGGGCGGGCTGGTTACCTGGCTTGGGGTTGGCCTTCGCCCATCCACCACCCGTGGCCATTGCCAACAGACTGGGCAGCCGCGCGTTATGCGAGGCAGCACGAGTCTCACGTCTGTGCTCATGGGAACTTCGAATCGATCGAACCGCCCAGATCGGGATCGGAGTGCCAGGCCAACGCCCGGTGGTCGAAGCCGGCTTGCAGGGTGGGTTTGATCACCGCGAAGTAGGGGGAGACGTCGAAGTCGCGCGGCGCGAACAGGCTGTGGTGCCGCACGTGCAGGATCTCCTCCAGGCAGTCCGGACACATCGGATCCTTGGATGGCACGTTCTCGACGATCGGCAGGATCGGGTATCGCACCGACTGGAAGGCCTGGGCGATCAACGTGGAGCAGATGGCACGTGTCGGGTCGCCGCTGCCCAACGCCAGCATGCGCCGCCGCCAGCGCTGCGGCACCGGTGGCGTGGGCAGCAGGTAGCGCGCCAGGTCGATCACGTTCTTCAAGTCGTACTGATGTCCCAGCCGCGCCATTGCATGGTGCACCAACGCTTCGATCTCGCCGGGCTGCAGCCCTACCGGCCGGCAGACGCGGCAATGCAGGCCCGAATACTCCGCCACACTGACCAGCCGCACACCTTCGCGCAGGTCGGCTTCTAGGAAGCCTTTCGGGCGGCCCTGTGCGTCGCTGGGGCGTCCGGCTGTGCCCACGAAGAGTGCTGCGTGCGACCAGGTGGACTGGGTCAGGTACTTGACGGCCACGCTGAAGCGGCTCTGGCCCTCGACGAGCAAAACGTCACCTGGGCGGATGCACGCCATGAGCCGATCGGGATCGGTCGGCGCCGCCAAGCCGTGCACGTGGTGCGATTGCGCGAGGTAGCGGCTGAGCCGGTCGCCGAGCCATCGGGACATCCGGTCGAGGAGGGCTGCCATGGCCAATCACACTCATCCGCGCCGCCAGGCGTGGAAGCGCTCCACCCAGGCCAGCAGCGCCTGCGGGGCGTGTGCGCGCTTCCAGTTGCCGGCGACGTACTTGTTGGCCTCGGCCAGCGTCGGGTAGGTGTGAATGGTGCCGAGGATCTTGTTCAGGCCGATGCCGTGCTTCATCGCGAGCACATATTCGGCCAGCAGGTCGCCGGCATGCTCGCCCACGATCGTCACGCCCAGGATGCGGTCCTTGCCGGGTACGGTGAGCACCTTGACGAAGCCATGCGCCTCGTTGTCGGCGATGGCACGGTCCAGATCGTCGAGGCCGTAGACGGTGACCTCGCAGGGGATGTTCTTCTCCTTCGCCTCGAGCTCGTTCAAACCGACGCGCGCCACTTCGGGCTCGACAAATGTCGCCCAGGGGATCACGCGGTAGTCGGCACTGAACTTCTTGAATGGATCGAACAGCGCGTTGACTGCGGCATACCAGGCCTGGTGGGCCGCGGTGTGGGTGAACTGGTAGGGCCCGGCCACGTCGCCCGCGGCAAAGATGTTCGGGAAGTTGGTCTGCAGGTAGCCGTTGACCTCGACCGTGCGCCCGGTGGCAACGCCCAGTTCTTCCAGGCCATAGCCCTTCAGGTTGGCCGTGCGCCCGACGGCAACCACAATGGCATCGAACGGGATGTGCTTTTCCTGACCGTCGGCCTCTGCGACCAGCACCTTTTCCAGGCCAACTGTTTGCACGCGCAGGGCCTTGTGGCCGGTGAGCACTGTGACGCCTTCGGTCCGGAAGCGCGCCGTGACCAGTTCCGACACTTCCGGGTCCTCGCGCACCAGGATCCGCGGCAGCATCTCGACTTGGGTCACACGCGACCCCAGCCGTGCGAAGGCCTGCGTGAGCTCGCTGCCGATAGGTCCGCCGCCCAGCACCACCAGGCGCTCCGGCCGCTGGCGCAGCTGCCAGACGTTGTCGGACGTTAACAGCTCGGTGGGGCCGAGATCGGTAAGGCCCGGAATCGGTGGCACGAAGGGACGTGCCCCGGCTGCGATCACGATCGCGCGCGTGCTGAGCGTCTCGACGCGGCCATCGCGGTGGGTGATCTCGACCTCCCATGGTGAAGCGATGCGCGCCGTGCCCTGCGCCACATCGACGCCCAGGCCGGTATAGCGCTCGACTGAGTCATGTGGCTCGATGTCCTGGATGACCCGCTGTACCCGTTCCATCACCTCGCCGAAATCGAAGTCGGTGGTGGCCCCACGCATGCCGAACTCTTTCGCGCGCTGCACGTGCGAGATGAACTTGGCCGAGCGGATCAGAGCCTTCGACGGCACGCAGCCGGTGTTCAGGCAGTCGCCTCCCAGTGCGTGCTTCTCCACCAGCGTGACCTTGGCCTTGATGGCCGCGGCGATGTAGGCCGTGACCAGCCCGGCCGATCCACCACCAATGACGACCAGGTTGCGGTCGAATCGGACCGGCTTCTTGAACCTGGCGTAGACCTTGCGCGCAAGGAACAGGTCGACGACCCTCTTGGCGATGAGAGGGAAGACGCCAAGCAGCACCAGCGAGCCCAGTACCCCGGGTGAGACGATGCCCGACAGCGACTCGATGCGCGCCAGTTGCGTACCGGCGTTCACGTAGACCAGAGTGCCGGCCAGCATGCCGAGCTGACTCACCCAGTAGAAGGTCCAGGTGCGCAGCTTCGTCACGCCCATGGCCAGGTTGATGACGAAGAAGGGAAGCACTGGCACCAAGCGCAGGGTGAAGAGGTAGAAGCCACCCTCCTTGGCGATGCCGGCATTCATAGACGCCAGTCGATCGCCGAAGCGGGACTGCACCCAGCCGCCGAGCAGCCAGCGAGCGACCAAGAACGCAACAGTGGCACCGATCGACGACGCGAACGAGACGATCACGGTGCCCCAGCCCAGACCGAAGAGCGCGCCCGCAGCCAGCGTCATCACAGCGGCGCCCGGCAGTGACAACGCGGTCACCGCCACGTAGCTGGCGAAGAACAGAAGCCCGGCGACCAGTGGCTGTTCGTCGCGCCAGGCCAGCAGGTCCGCTTGGCTTTCCTTGATCGCAGCCAGGCTGAGGAAGCGACCGAGGTCAAGCCCGAAGAACAGCGCCAGCAGCCCCCCCAGCGTCACCAGCATCCACCACCGCTTGTCCAGACGCATTGCATTCCCTCTAGATTGGTTGAGGCGCCTGCGCCTTCGTTGCTTGATAGACGCGCTTGCGGTGCGGATCCTTACGCGCGGCGCTTCGCGGCGCTTACTCAATATCGGGCCGGCCTGGTGCGAGGGCCTGCTGCGGCGTGAAGTTTGGTCCGGTCGAGATGCGTTCGAAGTACGAGAGCCATGCGGGCGATCCCGGTGGCCATTGCGCCAGGAATTCCATCTTCCAACGCACGGTGTCGAAATGCACCGGCAGCAGCGCGACCCAGGCGCTGCCCAGTTGGAGCTCATGCAGCGCGGGGTGCGGCGATGGCGTTGTGGCAATGCGCGTGCACAGCCCGGTCAGGTCACCTTTGAAGTTGGGCATGCCGGCTGAGCCGTTGTTGACGACAACGCCGCTTGCGCCCGATGGCAACTGAATCCGGCGCAGGGCCGGCAGGCAGGTGTGCGTGCTGGCGAAGAGGTCGACTTCGGCAGCCTCGAACATCCTGCCACGCCAGGTGCCTTGCGCAGGGTCGTCAAGTGCGGTGACGTCGAAGCGCCATCCGGCCAGGGACTCGGCATCGCCATGCACCACACCAATCCGGCAGTCGCCGACGCGGTAGCGCGCCACCATCGGCAGCCGTGCGATCCGGTCCAGCAGGTCGGCGTGGCGCCGAGCAGTTGCCTTGAGGCAGGCGTGGATCCGGTTCGAACGCTCGACGACGCACGCGTCCACGCTGGGCGGGTAGGCACAGCCGCAACCTGCATCCTCGGCCGGGGTGTCGAACTCAGCTTCGACATTGCCGACAATCGCGTCATGGGCCAGGACCCGCCGATTGATCTCCGCAAAGGCCCGGTCTTCAACGTTGAACCAATTGAAGTCGCCGTTGAAGCACACGACAGGGGCCTGCGCTCCCGGTGGTCGATCGGTGCGCGCCATCGTCTCGACGGCGTCCAGTGCAGGCCGGTTCCCGTAGAGGCCGCCCACGACATAGAGTGTGTCGGTGACACGGTTCTTGGCCCGCGCGACGGCGGCCGGGCCATAGCGGTAGCGCAGCGGGCAGATGCGCCCCGGCGTCTCGTCTGCGGACGAAACGGAGGCAGCCCGGCTCGTGGTGCCGCGAGACATCACTTCAGAACCCCGCGCAGCAGGGCTGGTGTATGGGCATCGACGGTCACATCGGCTACGACCATGCCGCGCCTCAACGCGATGGCACGGTCTGCCAGGCGGGGCACGAGGTCCAGATCGTGCACCACGCAAATCAGTGTGACCGGGCGCTCGGAGGCGACGGCCGACAGCAGGGAAACCACCTCGTCGGCTGCCTCCGTGTCGAGGCTGGCGGTGGGCTCATCGGCCAGCAGCAACGGTGCGCCTTGGTGCAGCGCGCGGGCGATGGCCACCTTCTGGCGTTCACCGCCGGACAAGGTGTCCGTGCGCCGATGACCGGCGCTGGCCAGGCCTACGCGCGCCAAGGCGGCCTGCGCGGCCAGGCGTTCAGATGCAGGCCAGCGCCGCAGCCAGGCCCAGCCGGATGTGTGGCGAGCGGACCCGCCGATCAAGACGTTGTCCAGCGCGCGCAGACGCCCCACGAGGTGCAAGCCTTGGTGCACCTGGCCGACACGCGCGCGCAAACCGCGCAACACGCCGCTTCCCGTATCAGTCCCGGCCGCCGCGACTTCAGTGCCGAGCACCCGAAGGCTTCCCCGCGTGACACAGCCCGCCCCGTTGAATCCCGTCAGCGTGCGCAGCAGCGTGGATTTTCCCGCACCGTTGCGGCCGACCAGCGCAACACGCTCGCCAGCCGTGACGCTCAAGCCGATGTCACGCAGGAGCACCTGCGGTCCCACGCTGACCTGCAAGCCCTGGGCTTCGATGACGACGTTCATGGCGACGGTTCCTTGATCGTGCATGCAGCCGATCACACCAACCTGCGCCGCACGGCGCGGCTCACTGCATCGAAGGCCGTGACCATCAGCACGATGGCCAGCAGCAAGGTGGCCAGGCGGCCCCACTGGAACAGGCTCATCGCCTCGGAGACGAGCAGGCCCAGGCCGCCGGCGCCGACCAGGCCCAGGATGGTCGAGTCGCGGATGTTGAACTCCCACACGTACAGCACCTGCGACACGAACTGCGGCAGGACAGCGGGCCAGACACCCAGGAAGAACACCTGAGCCGACGTGGCACCGGTAGCCCTCACGGCGTCCACCGGCTGCATGTCCAGCGACTCGATGGATTCGGCCAACAGCTTGCCCAGGGTGCCGGCCGAGTGCGCGGCAACGGCCAAGATGCCGGCTGTGGCGCCGAGTCCGACGATGCCGACAAAGAACAAGCCGAAGACCAACGTGTGGATGGATCGCAGCGAGTCGAGCACACCTTTGGCGCCCCAGAAGAAGGCTCGTGGCGCATGAAGGTTGCGTGATGCCAGCAGGCCCAGCGGCAGCGCGATCAAGGCTGCCAGCACCGTGCCCAGCGTGGCGATGCGCAAAGTGGTCCACAAGGCACGACCGACGCCTTGCACGTAGCGCCGCTCGGTGGCTTGCTGGTCTTCGATCCGCAGGACCCGGCCCTCGCCGTCGCGCACCACCCGGTTCGTCTCGCCGAACCAGATCTTCAGGAAGCTCGGTTCCGACATCTCGGCAACCGTCTTGCCCAGGTTCTGCCAGGGCTTGCGACCCAGGCTCAGCTCGTCCTCGGCGGCCAGCGTCCACACGCTGGTCAGCACCAGTAACGCACAAGCCAGCAGCAGCACGGGCAGGACCGACCCGCTTCGGTGCGCGCTGCTGCGCGCGTTCTGCCGCTCCAGGACCGAGTATTGGGTCCCGGTGGCGGCAGCCCCGTCGGTTCCTTGCGGGGTCACTGCGATGCCAGTTTGCCGGTGGCCAGGCCGGCGTCGCGGATGGGCCGGTAGTATGCGTTGTCCTTGGCCACGAAACCGGTGTAGCGCGCAGGCAGCAAATCGGGTGTGCGTCGCAGTTCGGGCCCGACCGCCTCGAGTGCGGTGCGCAGCCTGGCGACGAAGGCGGCATCCATGGCCAGGTCGGCGCGCACGGCAACGGCGTCGTTGGGCAGCGGATCGGAGGTCCAGAAGATCACGCTGTCTGCGGCCCTGATCAGGCCTTCGGCGATCATCGCGTCGCGGTTGCGGTTGTAGTCAGCGCCGGCGTCGATCTCGCCGCGCGTGACCTGAAGCTCGATCGCCTGATGCTTGGTGTTGAGCACTCGGCCCAGGTACTTGTCGGGGTCGATGCCGTTCTTCTGGAAGTGATGGTACGGAACGAGGTAGCCAGACGTGGAGCCCTTGTCTCCGAAGGCAAAGCTGCGTCCTTTGAGGTCGGCAATCGACCGGATGCCCGAGTTCGGGTGCGTGACCATGATCGCGAAGTACTCCGGCTTGCCGTCGTAGAGGATGGTCGCTACCGCTTGCGCGCCGGCCACGTGGTTGGCCAGCACGTAACCCCAGGGACCCATCAGCGCAATGTCGGTCTCGCCGTTGGCCAAGCTCTTGGCCAATCCCTCCCAGGTGTCCACGGTGTAGAGCTTTACGGGGCGGCCGAGGTGCCGGGACAGGTGATCGGCCAGCGGCCGGTAGGTGGCGTCGTTCTTCTCCTTGTCGGGCTGATACAGGCCGACGCCGAACCGCAGCACATCGTCAGCGGCGTGCGCAGGGCCCACGGCGACCAGACCCAGGTTCATGACGGCGGCCGTGGCCGCGGTGACGGCGAGTGCGAGCAGCCGCGTCAAGCCGCAGCGGCGGGCGGTACTGGTTGCCATGGGAAGCATCCTCTGAGGTTTGCGTTGAACGGTGGGAAGTCGGCTTCGGGGCACTCACGCCGAGCAGGAGGGCGCCGCGGCGACGCCATCGGCGAGCGCCCCCCCGCAGCTCGAGCCTTGCCCTGCAGTGCACCCGAAGCAGTGGTCCGCCACGCGGATGGGTCGATCCTCCAGGGCAGACGCCGGAATGTCGGTCAGGTGCAGGCGGGTCTTGCCGGATGCGCCCATCGCCAGCCCCAACTGCTGATTGAAGTCGCAGTCGTACAGATAGCCCTGCCAATCCACGCTGACCAGGCTGCGACACATGACCCGTTCCAGGTTGTCGTCGCGGTGCGCGCTGCGCAGCAGGTCCATGTAGCTGTTGAACTGCCCCTTGGACACCAGCATCGATCCGAACCGCTGGATGGGCATGTTGGCCAGCGTGAACAGCTGGTTGAAGACCACACCGAAATGCTCCGCCAGGTGGCGCTTGTAGTCCTGCTCCAGCGCCTCCTGCGCCGGCGGCAGACTTGCACCTTGCGGGTTGTAGACGAGGTTCAGGATGAGGCTGCTGCCGGGTTGACCGTAGCCCAAGGCGTTCAGGCGCTGCAGACCGCGGATGCTGGCGTCAAAGGTGCCCTTGCCCCGCTGGCGGTCGACGTTGTCTTCCAGGTAGCAGGGCATCGAGGCGACCACTTCGACGCCATGCGCGGCCAGGAATTCGGCCAGTCCCTCCTGTCCCGGTTCTTCCAGGATCGTCAGGTTGCAGCGGTCGATGACCCGCACGCCGCGCGTACGGGCCGCCACCACCAGGGAACGGAAGTGCGGGTTGAGTTCCGGCGCACCGCCGGTCAGGTCGAGCGTGCGCACGTCAGCGCTGTTGGAAAGAAACGCGACCACGGCATCGATGGTGTCCCGCGACATCTCTTCGGTGCGACTCGGGCCGGCGTTGACATGGCAGTGCTGACAACTCTGGTTGCAGCGGTAGCCGAGGTTGACCTGGAGGGTATCGACGACTCGGCGCCGCAATGCGGGGAAGTCGGTGCGCAGGAGCAGGGGCAGGGTGGGGTGCATGGGGCTTCCAAAGGGGCGTGGCTGATAGACGAGGCAGTCTGCCGTTCCCTTACAGCTTTGGTGAGTTCGGCTGCAATGAAGCATCGCCGTCGATCGGGCCGCACTTCGATTCGGGTGGTGCAGCAGCAGTCCAGTAGACCCGGGGACTTTCCCCAGGTGCCGGGTGAAATCCCACATCGCAAAACGCCACGCGAGGGTTGGACCTTAGGTTGTAAGCCCCGCTTAAGCGCGGCGTCAGGCTCCGTTGGCGAAGCGTCAGGGGGTGGTCAGAGCGGGCGACGACATTCGTGCCCAGGCGTGACGACCATGCGGCGCCACCACCGATCCATCGGACCCTCACGAGGAGAAATCCGCAATGCAACACGATTCCCACGGCTATTGGAAGGCCACGTTGGGGCTGCTGACCAAGATCCTCGTGATCTGGTTCGTCTGCTCCTTCGGTGCCGGCATCCTCTTTGCCGACGTTCTCAACAACATCAAGCTCGGCGGCTATCCGCTCGGGTTCTGGTTCGCCCATCAAGGTTCGATCTACATCTTCATCGCGCTGATCTTCTGGTACGCGAAGAAGATGGGCGAGATCGACCGTCAATTCGACGTGCACGAGGACTGACACCATGGATCTGCAAACCACGATCTATATCGTCGTCGGCCTGAGCTTCGCTCTGTACATCGGCATCGCCATCTGGGCGCGCGCCGGTTCGACGAGCGAGTTCTACGCGGCCGGCGGCAGCGTGCCTCCCGTGCTCAACGGCATGGCCACTGCGGCCGACTGGATGAGCGCGGCGTCGTTCATTTCGATGGCCGGCCTGATCGCCAACATGGGCTACGGCGGTGGCCTGTTCCTGATGGGATGGACTGGCGGCTACGTGCTGCTGGCCATGCTGTTGGCGCCATACCTGCGCAAGTTCGGCAAGTTCACCGTGCCGCAGTTCATCGGCGACCGCTTCTATTCGAAGAGCGCGTCGACGGTGGCGGTGCTGTGCCTGCTGGTGGCATCGCTGACCTACATCATCGGACAGATGACCGGCGTGGGTGTCGCGTTCTCGCGCTTCCTCGGCGTGTCGAGCGAAACCGGCATCTATGTGGGCATGGGCATCGTCTTTGCCTATGCGGTGTTCGGCGGCATGAAGGGCATCACCTATACGCAGGTCGCACAGTACATCGTGCTGATCCTGGCCTATACGGTTCCTGCGGTCTTCATCTCGCTGCAGCTCACGGGCATTCCGATTCCGCAGCTCGGCCTGGGCGGCGATTTCGCCGGGACAGACGCCAGCCTGCTGGCCAAGCTCGACCAGGTCGTGACCGACCTCGGGTTCGGCAAGTACACGACCACCACAGCGGGTTCGACGCTGAACATGTTCGTGTACACGATGAGCCTGATGATCGGTACCGCGGGTCTGCCGCACGTGATCATGCGCTTCTTCACGGTTCCGAAGGTCAAGGACGCGCGGTCGTCGGCGGGCTGGGCGCTGATCTTCATCGCGATCCTGTACACGACGGCCCCTGCGGTTGCGGCGATGGCCAAGCTGAACCTGCACGGCACGGTCAACACCGCGGTCAAGGCGGGTGGTGACCTCTATGCCACCGAGGCCAGCCTCAAGCATGCGGATCGTCCTGACTGGATGACCCGCTGGGAGAAGACCGGCCTGCTGAAGTGGCAGGACAAGAACGGCGACGGACGCATCCAGTATTACAACGATGCCACCAAGAACGAAGCCGCGAAGGCCAAGGCCGCGGCCGCGGGCTGGAAGGGCAACGAGTTGACCGTCAATGCCGACATCATCGTGTTGGCCAACCCCGAAATCGCGCTGCTGCCCAACTGGGTGATCGCGCTGGTTGCTGCGGGCGGCCTGGCGGCTGCGCTGTCGACCGCCGCAGGGTTGTTGATGGCCATCTCGGCGGCCATTTCGCATGACCTGGTCAAGGGCGTGATTGCGCCGGACATCAGCGAGAAGGGCGAGCTGATGACGGGGAAGATCGCGATGGCGGTCTCGATCGTCGTGGCCGGATGGCTCGGCCTGAACCCGCCAGGCTTCGCGGCCGGTACGGTGGCCCTGGCCTTCGGTATCGCGGCCAGTTCGCTGTTCCCCGCGATCATGATGGGCATCTTCAGCAAGAAGATGAACAAGGAAGGCGCAATGGCCGGCATGCTCGCGGGCCTGTTCGTCACGCTTTTCTATGTGTTCGCGCACAAGGGCCTGTTCTTCATCAAGGGTACGGGCTACCTTGACCTGATCGGTGGACCGAACAGCTTCTTCGGCATCACGCCGGAGGCGTTCGGCGCCATCGGCGCGCTCGTCAACTTCGCGGTCGCCTTTGCCGTCGATAAGGTGACGAAGGAGACGCCGGCGCACATCCAGCAGATGGTCGAGGCCGTTCGCATCCCGCGTGGCTCGAAGGCGGTGGACGGCGCCCACTGACGACGCCTGAACGCGATATCGCAAACCTGCTCCCCGGCCGGGTGCCGGGGTTGCGAGAATCGGGCCCTGCCTGCATCCGCCGGCAGGGCCTTTGTCCTTTGATTCGGGGGGCCTGAAGATGGTTTTCGACGTCAGTGTCGCGCTCACGTGGTTGCTGTTCCTGGCGCTGTTTCCGATGGCGTTTTTCTGGTTGCGCAGAGCCTGGCGCATCCTTGTGCGGCGCGACTTCTCCGAGGTTGCGCTGCGGCGCGGTGAGTTGCCGGCCGAACCTGCGCGCTGGGCGCCTTATGCCGCGGCGATCAACGGGGTGGCCGGCACCGTGGCGGCGTGTGTCATCGCAGGTGTCGCTCTGGCTGCGCTGCCCTACGAAACCTGGACCGCGATTGCCGGGAGCACCGTGTGGTGCAAGTTCTTCCTTGATTTCGCGTTGTCGCGCCAAGCCCACACCTCGACGCGTCGAGGCGAGGCCTGATCACACGGTGCCATGCAGCACGCTGCCGAACTGCTGACACAGCGCCTGGTGGCGCTGTTCGCCGTCGCGCTGCTGTTGTTCAACTTCCCATTGCTGGTGCTGTGGGATCGCGACGCCACGCTGTGGGGTCTGCCGCTGTTTCCGGCCGCGCTGTTCGCGATCTGGGCCTCGCTGATTGCCGCGCTGGCGTGGTTGCTCGAGTCGAGCGCTCCCGACTGAGCCCAGGTTGCGGTCCATGTTCGACGCACCCACGCTCGAGCCCGGCCTCGTGCTTGCGGCCTCCTTCGCGTACCTCAGCGTGTTGTTCATCGTTGCCTGGTGGGCCGATCGTCGTGCCCGCGTGGGCCGCTCGGTCGTGGGCAATGCGTGGGTGTACGCGCTGTCGATGGCGGTGTACTGCACCGCCTGGACCTACTTCGGCAGCGTGGGCCGTGCCGCATCGGGAGGCGTGTGGTTCCTGCCCATCTACCTGGGCCCGATGCTGGCGATGATCCTGGCCTGGACGGTGCTGCGCAAGATGATCCGCATTGCGCGCACCTGGCGCATCACGTCCATTGCCGACTTCGTGGCCAGCCGCTACGGCAAGAGCCCGGTGCTGGCCGGTGCGGTGACGTTGATCACGGTGGTGGGCATCGTGCCCTACATCTCGCTGCAGCTCAAGGCCATCGCCAGCGGGTACGCCTTGCTGACGGCGCCCGTTGGCGCGGTTGCGTCGGTTGCCGATCACTGGTGGTCCGATGGCACGCTGTACGTTGCGCTGGCCTTGGCCGGGTTCACGATGATCTTCGGAACCCGGCACCTGGACAGTACCGAACGCCACGAGGGCATGGTGGCCGCGATCGCATTCGAGTCCGTGGTCAAGCTGCTGGCCTTCGTTGCCGTGGGCGTGTTCGTGACCTGGGGCCTGTTCGGGGGTGCCGGCGAGCTCTTCGAGCGCGTGCTGGCCGATCCTGAGCTGAAGGAGCTGCTGTCCCTGGCGCCGCCGGGCAGACCCTTCGCATACGCACAATGGTTCGCATTGACCGTGCTCTCGATGCTGTCGGTGCTGTTCCTGCCTCGCCAGTTCCAGGTGATGGTGGTCGAGAACGTCGACGAGCGTCATCTTCGACGCGCAGCCTGGGTGTTCCCGGCCTACCTGTTGGCGATCAACGTGTTCGTGCTGCCCATCGCCTTCGGAGGGTTGTTGCACTTTGGCCATGGCAGCGGCGTCAATGCAGACACCTTCGTGTTGAGCCTTCCGATGGCGACCCAGCACCACGAATTGGCCCTGGTGGCTTTCATCGGCGGACTGTCGGCGGCTACCGGGATGGTGATCGTCGAGACCATCGCCGTGTCGACGATGGTGTGCAACGACTTGGTGATGCCGCTGCTGCTGCGCCTGCGCCATCATGCACGCGACGCCGAACTGACCGGCATGCTGCTCGGTATCCGCCGGGCCGCCATCGTCGCGGTGATGCTGCTGGGCTATCTTTACTATCGCCTGGCCGGCGAGGCCTATGCGTTGGTGAGCATTGGCCTGATCAGCTTTGCTGCGGTCGCGCAGTTCGCCCCGGCGGTTCTGGGGGGCATGTACTGGAAAAGCGGCACGCGCCAGGGCGCACTGGCCGGTTTGTTGGGGGGCTTTGCCCTTTGGACGTACACGCTGATGCTGCCGTCGATCGCCAAGTCCGGCTGGTGGGTTACCGAGTTCGTGGCCACAGGGCCCTGGGGCGTGAGTTTGCTGGCGCCGGAGCGCTTGCTCGGGATGGGGGGCCTGGACAACCTAACGCACTCGCTGTTTTGGAGCCTGCTGGTCAATGTATGCCTTTATGTGGGCGTCTCGTTGTCGCACCGGCCATCGGCGCAGGAGACCAGCCAGGCGCTGCTGTTCGTCGACGTGTTCGACCGGACACGGACTGCACGACCGGTGTTCTGGCGCGGCCGCGCCCAGGTGGCCGACCTCCAGGCCCTGGCCAGTCGCTTCCTCGGTGCGCGCCGCGCCGCGCAGCGGTTCGAGGACTACGCTCGTCGCAACGGCATGGGCAGCATTGCCGGCATCAAGCCGGATGCGCGCCTGGTGCAGTTCGTCGAGACCGAGCTCGCAGGCGCGATCGGCAGTGCCTCGGCACGTGTGATGGTGGCCTCTGTCGTGGAGGAGGAAGCGCTGGACATGGACGACGTGCTGCGCATCCTCGACGAGGCTTCGCAGTTGCGAGCGTACTCGCATGCTCTCGAGGAGGCGACCGCGGAACTGCGCGCGGCCAACGAACGTCTGGAGAGCCTGGACCGGCTGAAGGACGACTTCATGTCGTCGGTGACGCACGAACTGCGCACCCCGTTGACCAGCATCCGTGCACTGACCGAGTTGATGCGTGACGATGCCGAAATGCCAATTGAACAACGCCAGGAGTTTCTGCGTATCGTGGTGGCAGAGACAGAACGACTGACGAGGCTGGTCAACCAAGTGCTGGACATGGCCAAGATCGAGTCTGGCCACGCAGAGTGGCACAACGCCGACGTCGACCTGGCCGCTCTGGCGCGCCAAGCCGCACAGACGGTGCATGAGGTGCTGCGCGAGCGCGGCGCCGAGCTGATACTTGACCTGCCCGAACGGATTCCCCTGCTGCGTGCCGACCCCGACCGCCTGACACAGGTGCTGCTGAACCTGCTGTCCAATGCTGCGAAGTTCGTGCCGAGCCCCGGGGGGCGCATCATGTTGAGAATGCGCGCGAACGACACCGGTGTCGCTGTCGAAGTCCAGGACAATGGGCCGGGCGTCCCGCCGGAACAGCGCCGGCTGATCTTCGAGAAGTTCCGGCAGGGTGACCCCACGGCGGCGCGTCCGCAGGGCACGGGACTGGGACTGCCGATCAGCCGGCAAATCATCGAACACTTCGGCGGCCAACTGGAGTTGCGCCCCGGCTCGGGACCAGGCGCCTGCTTCGCCTTCACGCTTCCGTGGCATACGCCGGAGTGCGCCAGCACCAACCGGGGACCCACTGCTGCCGAGGACCTCAAATGAGCACACGCATCCTGATCGCAGACGACGAGCCCAACATCCTGATTTCGCTGGAATACCTGATGAAGCGCGCCGGCTACGAGGTACTGCTTGCGCGCGACGGCCAGGAGGCGCTCGACATGATGCGCCGCGAACACCCGTCACTGGTGCTGTTGGACGTGATGATGCCGCTGAAGACAGGCTTCGAGGTCTGCCAGGAACTGCGTGCAGACGACTCGTTGCGCGACATCCTGGTGCTGATGCTCACCGCAAAAGGCCGCGACACCGACATCGCCAAGGGTCTGGCTATGGGCGCCGATGCCTACATGACCAAACCATTTTCCACGCAGGAGTTGGTGCAGAAGGTTCGCTCGATGCTGGACGCGCCCGATCCCCCCGCACCCGGTCGGCCATGAGACCGCACCAACGCCTGTTGCTCGCACAACTGGGCCTCGCGCTGGTTGTCGTCGTCTTGCTGGGCGCGTTCACCGCGATCGTCGCAGCGCTCGTCGGGTCCACGCTCACGCCCCAGGCCCGCGCGCTGTTTGGTGAGGCCTTGGCCCGTCACGCCCCTCTGGGCGTACTGGCCGCACTGGCACTCGCAGCAGGCCTTGCCGCGGTGGCGCGCCCCCTGGTGCGGCGCTACGTGGCCGCGCCGTCGCAACTGCTCGAGCAGGCCCGCGTGCTGGTTGCCACCGACGCATTCCGCGAGCTGACGACAGATGGCAACAGCGCGCTTCGCGGCTTGGCGCAAGTGGTGAACGACCTGGCACTCCTGCGCTCACAACTGCGGGCCGACATCGCTGCGCAGGTCGCGCAGGCCAGCCGCAGCATCGAGCAAGAGCGAAATCGGCTGGCCGCGCTGATGAGCGAGCTCACGCAGAGCGTGGTCGTCTGCAACCTGGACGGGCGCATCCTGTTGTACAACAACCGCGCCAGACTGCAGTTCCGGGCCTTGTCCGAGTCGCCACAACTGGGCGGTGGTGCAGAACTGCTCGGCCTGGGACGGTCGATCTACACGGTCTTCGATCGCAAGCTGGTGGCACATGCGCTGGAGCGTGTTCAGCAGCGCCTGGCCCGGGGCGTGGCCAGTCCCAGCGCGCAGTTCGTCACCACCACGCGCAGCGGTCAATTGCTGCGCGCACAACTGGCTGCAGTACGTGCTGTCGACGCGGGCGATGCGGTGAACGGCTTCGTGCTGCTGCTCGACAACATCACGACGGAGTATGAGCTCGATGCCGAGCGCGATCGCGTGCTGCACGGATTGACCGAGGGCAGCCGTGGGGCGCTTGCGAATCTTCGTGCGGCTGCAGAGATGCTGGACGACGCGGACCTGGCACCGGAGCTGCGCGAGCGATTCGTTGGCGTGGTACGCAGCGAGGCGCAGTTGCTGTCGCGCCGCATCGATGAGCTTGCAGAACGGAGCAACCTGGGACTGGCTACGCGTTGGCCGCTCGAAGAAATCCTGGCCGACGACTTCATGCAGGCGGTTCAGCGCCGCATCGAAGCGCAGACGGGCCTGCGCACGCGAGCCGACACGGTTCCCGATGGGCTGTGGCTCAAGCTCGACAGCTTCGCGATGATGCAGGCGCTGGCGACTCTGGCTCAGCGTTTGCGCGACGAATTCGAAGTCAAGACGGTGCAGTTGCGCCTGGCCGAGGGGACCGGCCCCGGCCAAGCGCACCGGGCACGGTTGGACCTGGTCTGGAGCGGGCGCGCGATGAGCACCGAGACGGTGATGACATGGGAGATGGACACGCTGGTGGGTGCCGAGGGTAGCAGCAGCGCCTTGACGTTGCGCGATGTCGTGCAGCGCCATGCTGGCGAGTTCTGGTTCGAGCGCGACCGTGTCCGGCATGAGGCGTTTTTCCGGTTCCTCGTGCCGTTGGCACCCATGGCCGGCGCCCTGCAGCCTGCACAGGGCGGCGACGGCGCCGCTGCGCACCATCCGAGCCGACCCGTGTACTACGACTTCGACCTGTTCGCGGGCAGCGACGCTTCGCATGTCCTGGACGAGCGTCGCTTGACCGACCTGACTTTTACCGTCTTCGACACCGAAACCACCGGGCTCGACCCGACCGGTGGCGATGAAATCATTCAAATCGGTGCAACGCGCATCGTCAACGGCCGCCTGCTGCGCGGCGAGTGTTTCGATCAACTGGTCGACCCTCGGCGCAGCATACCGGCCGAAGGCATCCCCATCCACGGGATCACGCCCGAGATGGTGGCAGGCAAGCCGGCCATCGACGAGGTGCTGCCAGCCTTTCACGCCTACGCGCAGGACACGATCCTGGTGGCCCACAACGCGGCGTTCGACATGCGCTTCCTTCAGCTGAAGGAAGCGACGACCGGCCTGCGCTTCGATCAGCCTGTGCTTGACACGTTGCTGCTGTCCGAAGCCGTGCACCCGCAGCAGGACTCCCACCGACTCGAGGCCATCGCCGAGCGCTTTGGGGTGACGATCATCGGTCGCCACACGGCCCTTGGCGATGCGCTGGTAACGGCCGAGATCTTCCTGCGACTTGTGCCGCTGCTGGCCGAAAAGGGCATCCACACATTGGGTCAGGCCCGCGCGGCGGCGCAGAAGAGCTGGTACGCGCGGGTCCAATACTGACCCGGCAAGAACAGAGTCGGGCCTCAGCGGTAGCGCTGGGCCAGGACGCTTTGCAGCGTCCGGACGACTTCGAACGCGTCCTTGAGCTGCGTGCGTTCGAAATTGCTGAGCTCGGACAGAGAGAGCATGTTGTCGGCGGGCCGGCCGCTCTCGATCAGTCGTGCCTGATGGCGGATGCGCAGTGTACCCAGGAACTCCAGTGCGTCGCTGAGGTCACGCGAACCTTGTTCGGTGATCTCGCCACCCTGTGCGGCGACAGCCAGCCGCTCGGTGGTATTGACCGCTTCATGTCCGCCGGCGAGCGCGTAGATGCGAGCCAGGTCGACGACAGGCACGATGCCGGTGTGCTTGAGATCGACCGCATCGCGGGCTGTCTCGGTTCGCACGGTGTGTATGCCCCCGAAGAGCGACAAGGGTGGACGGTGTGTCAGCGCATTGCCCACCATGAATGCCAGGAAAATGCGGTTGTCGCGCGTTTGCCTCAGCACCTTTCGACGAAGTTCGCTGAGCAGCGCGGTGCTTCCATGGATGGCCCGCAAGTCGAAGAACACGCACGTGAGCATCAGTGCTTTGGGCTCCGGCGCATCCGTCCATCGCTCGAAGTAGTCGGCCCAGCGACGCAGCGGTTGTCGCCAGGTCTCGGTCCGAGCCATCATCTCGCCCGGGCAGTAGACGTAGCCACACGCGTGCAAGCCGTCATTGACGAAATTCGCGAGGGCGTCGAAGTATGCACCGTGACGAGCCGGGTCGTAGGCATCGTCGAGCACCATGCAATTGTCCTGGTCGCTGCGCGCAGTCTGCTCGTTGCGCGCCTGGCTGCCTGCCGCAACCCAGGCATAGTCCACAGGCGGCGGACCGAACCGGGCCTCACCCAGCTGCAGCAGGCGGACGGTCAATGCGTCCGTGACGGCCGTGATGATCTGTCCCGTTGCATAGGCGCTGGCGTGCGCGGCCACCAGACTGCGCTGCACATCGCGTACACGTGCAGACACGTTCACGAGGTCCTCGAGCGCGCCCTGCCTGTGGATGTCGGCGGTCAGGTAGACCGCCGACGTGCTGAGTTGCTCCGTCAGGTCGGTGGCGGTGACCATGCCGACCGGCCGCTGGCCGTCGAGCACGGGTACGTGATGGACATTGTGGCGTGCCATCAGCAGCAATGCCTCAAACGCGGGTCGTTGCACGTCGAGCACCAGTGGCGCCAGGGTCGCGATCTCGTGGACGGGCGTCGCCGGGTCCAGTCCGGCCGCCAATGCGCGATTGCGCAGGTCGCGGTCGGTGACGAGCCCGAACAACATGCCCTGCTCCACGAGCAGCACCGATGACACACGCTGGTCACGCATCGTCTGAGCCGCGACCAGGATGCTGGCATCCGGAGGCAAGGTGACCGGTGCGCGCTTGAGCAGCCGGCGCATGGGCATGTTCATCAAAACCAGATACGGGTCGGCGTTGCGAGCCAGCGCCACGTCCCTGGTCTGCAGGGGTGCTCCCGGTGTGTTCTTGGCTTGCGTAGGCTCTGCGTCGTTCATAGGCAAGGTCGTCCCGGTCAAGCCTGGGGGCTGCAGATCGGCACGAATTCGTGCGTCGGCTTGATTCTGCGTCACCTCTGCGCGTATGCGTCGAGGCCAGGCGTGCCGGGCGACGACCGATCAAGTCAGACGCCAGAGGTCCAGCAGCACGCGCGTGGCCTCGCGGCGGCCGCTGGCGATCGCGATGGTCCGGTTGAGGTGCATCCAGGCCGGTGCCCCCGTGGTGAAGCGCACGCAGGTTCGGAAGAAGTACTCGGCTGGATCGACGGGTTCGCCGAGCGCCAGCCGTCTCATCACGTCGGCTGGCCCGTGGCGCAGGCCAGCGCTGCGCACCTCGATCAGCCCGCCGTCGGGTGCCGACTTGAGCACGTAGTGGGCGTCGATCTCCAGGGTGCCGTCGGCATGCTGCCACTGCCAGTCCACCCCGCCGGCAACCACTTCGCCCCGGAACTCAGGGCCGTCGACGACGCCGCCGGTCAGCGGCACGCAGCGGCGTTGACCCGCCGGCGCCGCGCCCAATACCGCCAGCGAACCCACTTCGCAGCAAATGCGGCACATCGCAGCCAAGCCGGGCCGGGGGATCGCAAGGTCCATATTCATGGCGTGACGATACGCCAACGCGCCGCGAGCCGAGCTTCCCGGCGGGAACGTCGGTCCGCGATCACTGCACCGGGACTCCCGCTACCGTGTCAAGTCGCAACCGCCCCTGGACGATCAGCGCGTCGAGGTGGTCGGCCTCGTCCCCGCTCACCGACGTGGCGCCAAATGCCAGAACAGCACGATTGCGACCATCTGTCTTGGCTCGGTAGAGGGCAGCATCGGCCAACGCCAGTAGGGTTGACCAAGCCACGCCGCTGCCGGCAGTCCAAATCAGGCCGCCCGCGGATACGCGCACCGGTTGCTGTTGGCCTTGGGGCAGCGCGAAGGGCTGGCTGCCAATGGCCGCTAGCAGGCGCCGGGTGAGTACGCCCAGGCCTTGTTCGTCGGCGCGCGGCAGGATCAGCAGAAACTCCTCCCCACCCCAGCGAACGACGGCGTCACCGTCTCGCAGTACGGCCCGCATGCGGCGGCTCAACTCGATCAGCACGGCATCGCCAGCAGCGTGCCCGTGCGTGTCGTTGACGCGTTTGAAATGGTCTGCGTCGAGCAGAAGAAGGGCGACCCTGGCGCGCTCGGCTTCGGGGCGCGCGGAGTTGTCCGCATCCAGGTGCTGCAACCGCTCCTCGCCGAATCGCCTGTTGCCCACGCCGGTGAGGGCGTCGCGATGCGATTCGTCGCTCAGGCGGGCGACGTCCTTGCGCAAGCGGCGGTTGACACGGCGTGACCGGGTCAGGCGCCGCCAAATGAGGAAGGCCAGCAGCGCCACGGCCAGAGCGGCGGCCGCCCAAGCACGTTCACGCCAGCGTCGCAGCTCGAGTTCGGCCTCGCTGCGGTCGTTTTCGAGGCGTAGCCGTTCGATTTCGCGCAGTCGCTGCTGCGCGGCCACGGACTCCTGCAGCATCGCAATGGCCTGCTCCCGCTGGGAGTTGGTCAGCTCGGTGTTCAGCCGCACCCAGCGGTGCAGTGCCGCGAGCGCCGGTTGGCTGCGGCCTGCCGCCTCGAGGGCACGCACCTGTTGCTCGATCAGATCGGCCAGTTCGCGCTTGTCTCCCCCGCTCGAAGCTGTCTTCTCGGCAATGACGATGGCTTGCTGAACGAGCGCCAGACCTTCCTCTGTGCGCCCCAGGTGCACCCATGCCACGCCACGATTTACCAAGGCAAAGGCCTCGCCGTTGGGGTCGGATTTTCGATCCACGAGTTTCTCGGCCTCCAGCGCGAACCCTGCTGCCTGGTGATATTCCTGCAGGTCGTTGCTGAGGGCGGCGAGGTTGATGAGTGCATCGCGGTTGAAGTTTTCCAACCCACGGGTGGACTTGCTCAGCTGGACCACTTCCAGCAGAGCGGACCGTCTCTCAGGGTTCTCTTTGAGCTGCGCCAGCTGGTAGCTGCGGTTGAACAGTAGACGGACCAAGCCGTACTGAAACCCCATCTCGCGCGCCAGCGCGATTCCGCGTGCCGAGAACTCCAGGGCGCGCTTCAAGTCGCGCCGCGTGGCGTTGGCCCGGCCCAGCGCGTCCAGAGCCAATACCAGATCGGAGGACAGGCCGCCCGCCTCGGCAACGTCGGCGGCCGTCAGCAGGTCAGCGATGGCCGCATCGTCTTGGCCCAGAAGCGCGTGCGCGCGGGCGCGGGCAGTCAACCACTCGAAGCGCAGGGGCGGGTCCGTGGGATCGGGCAAGGTCGAGAGCTCGGCGAGGCTGCGGCGCAACGATTCGGGGTCTGACGATTCGGCCTGTTGCTCGCGCCGCACGACCAACACAGCCGAGCACGGCGCACAGGCTTCGCTCTCCGCCATGGTCTGCAAACGCCGGACTGCGGTGTCGGCCAGTTCGGGGGCGCCGATGGCCAGTGCCAGGCGTGACAGGGCGGCGTCGAATCGCCAGCGATGCTCCAGCGATGCCCGCGCGCCAGGGGCGTCGGCCTGCTGCAGCCGCTCCAGTGCGAGCACGGGCGACCGATATCCACTCGCCCTGAACTCCTGCAGCACAGCCAGGGCGTCTTCTGCGGCCTGCAAGGGCAGGTGCAGCACCAGTGCCGCGACAAGCGGCAAACGTCGCCACAAAGGCGCCCACGTCCGCCTATTCAACAACCTGCACGCCCTTCCAGAACGCCATGCGGCCCTTGATGGCGGCCGCCGCCTCGCTGGGCTCGGGGTAGAACCATACCGCGTCGGGGTTCAGCTCTCCATTGACCAAGAGGCTGTGGTATCGGGCTTCGCCCTTCCATGCGCAGTGCGTGCGGTGGTTGCTGAAGCTCAGGTACTCCCGCTTCACGCTGGATTCAGGGAAGTAGTGATTGCCTTCGACCACGACGGTGTCGTTGCTCTCGGCGATCACGACGCCGTTCCAGATTGCCTTCATTGCTTCAAACTCCTTTGCGTTCATGGCGACCAGCTGCCCGGTTCAGACCATCGGCATTGGGTCGTCGCTGACGGCCCTCGTGCGGGGCGTTGGCGATGCGCCGTGTGGTCTCGGAACTCACGGGGATTTGCGTGTCGCAGTGGCTGCAGGGGGTTCTGCGTGCCCGGGTCCCGCGGCCATCGTGGCCCAGGCGAGAATACGCGAACCCCGACCTCCCGTGACCACGCCATGCCCACCTACCGTTCCAGAACCTCCACCGCCGGCCGCAACATGGCGGGTGCCCGCTCGCTGTGGCGCGCCACCGGCATGAAGGACGAGGACTTTGCCAAGCCCATCATTGCGGTAGCCAACAGCTTCACCCAGTTCGTCCCCGGCCACGTCCACCTGAAGGACCTGGGGCAGCTGGTCGCGCGCGAAATCGAAGCCAGCGGTGGCGTGGCCAAAGAGTTCAACACCATCGCCGTGGACGATGGCATCGCCATGGGTCACGACGGCATGCTGTACTCGCTGCCCAGCCGCGACATCATTGCCGACAGCGTCGAGTACATGGTCAACGCCCACTGCGCCGACGCGCTGGTGTGCATCAGCAACTGCGACAAGATCACCCCCGGCATGCTGATGGCGGCCATGCGGCTGAACATCCCCGTGGTGTTTGTCTCGGGTGGCCCCATGGAGGCCGGCACCGCGCGTCTGGCCAATCCGGCCACGCAGGCCATCGAGATCCGCAAGCTCGATCTGATCGACGCCATGGTGATGGCCGCCGACAGCGCTGTCAGCGATGCCGACCTGGCCGAGGCCGAGCGCTCGGCCTGCCCGACCTGCGGCAGTTGCTCCGGGATGTTCACGGCCAATTCGATGAACTGCCTGACCGAGGCGCTGGGCCTGTCGCTGCCCGGCAATGGCACGTTGGTGGCCACGCACGCCGACCGCGAGCGGCTGTTCCGTCGTGCCGGCCGCCTGGTGGTGGAACTGGCCAGGCGCTACTACGAGGGCGGCGACGAGCGCGTGCTGCCTCGCGCCATCGGCAGGGCAGCCTTCGAGAACGCGATGGCGCTGGATATCGCCATGGGCGGATCCACCAACACGATCCTGCACATCCTGGCCACGGCCCAGGAGGCCGGCATCGACTTCACCATGGCCGACATCGACCGCCTGTCGCGCAGCGTGCCTCAGCTGTGCAAGGTGGCGCCCAACACGACCGAGTACCACGTCGAGGACGTGCACCGCGCCGGCGGCATCATGGCCATCCTGGGCGAACTGGCCCGCGCCGGCAAGTTGCACCTGGATGTTCCCACCGTGCACAGCCCCACGCTGGGCGCGGCCCTGCAGGCCTGGGACATCCGCTCCACCACGGACGAGGCGGTAAAGACCTTCTACCGGGCGGGCCCAGGCGGCCGGCCGACACAGGTCGCCTTCAGCCAGGAGGCCCGGTGGCCCAGCCTGGATGCTGATCGGGTGAAGGGTTGCATCCGCGCGATCGACCATGCCTATTCGCTCGAGGGCGGGCTGGCGGTGTTGCGCGGCAACATCGCCCGGGATGGATGTGTGGTCAAGACCGCAGGGGTCGACGACAGCCTGCTGGTCTTCGAGGGACCTGCCCACGTGGTCGAGAGCCAGGACGAAGCGGTGGAGCACATCCTGGCCGACCAGGTGATGCCAGGCGACGTCGTGGTCGTTCGCTACGAAGGCCCCAAGGGTGGCCCCGGCATGCAGGAAATGCTCTATCCCACCAGCTACATCAAGAGCAAGGGACTGGGCAAGGTCTGCGCTCTGCTGACCGATGGTCGCTTTTCCGGCGGCACATCGGGACTGTCGATCGGCCACTGCTCACCGGAAGCAGCGGCCGGTGGCGCCATCGGCCTGGTGCGTACGGGCGATCGGATACGCATCGACATCCCGAATCGCACGATCGATGTGTTGCTCAGCGACGACGAGCTGTCCCGCCGCCGCGCTGAACAAGACGCGAAGGGGTGGCGGCCCGCTACGCAGCGACCGCGCAAGGTTTCGGCGGCGCTGAAGGCCTATGCGCTTCTGGCCACCAGCGCGGACAAGGGCGCGGTGCGCGATCTGGACAGGCTCACGGACTGAAGCTTGCGGCGCGGCCGCCTGCATTGCTGCGGGCAGGCCGCCGCGGGCGGCCTCAGACCGTTGCCGGCTCGTCCTGCCCGACAGGGCGGATGCGTTGAGCGAGGTTGCCCTTGGGGCCTGTGACCAGCTCGAAGCTGACCTTGCCCCCTTGCTTCAACGTTCGAAACCCTTCCATCTCGATGGCCGAGAAGTGGGCAAAGACGTCTGGGCCTCCCGCTTCGGGTTCGATGAATCCGAATCCCTTGGCATCGTTGAACCACTTGACGGTACCGAACTGCATGTCGACTCTCCCTGATAGCCTGAGACAGCGCTTTGTTCAAAAATTCTGGACGTCGAGCCGCAACAGCGTCAAGGAGGGGATCTGGACAGGTGGTTGTCAATATTTCCCTACGGATCGCACCGGGTGCGACGCGAGGTTCGGGCGCCGCTCAGGCTGAAGAGCATCTGGTGCACCGCCGGGCCCCATTTCGCACGCTTGCAATCATCCGCTGCGGTGCAATATTCGGATGGCATCACCCACCCTGGACCGCCTCGCTAGAATGAACCATGCCTGAGGATCCGTCGACGCCCGAGCAGCCACCGACGCAGCCGCGCCGCGAGGACGGCGCGGCCGGAGCCGTGGTGGCCGAGCGCAAGTTGGCCCGGACCAAACCGCCGAAAATGTTCCAGGTGGTGATGCTCAACGATGATTTCACCCCGATGGAGTTCGTGGTGATGGTGTTGCAGCAATACTTCAAGCGTGATCTGGAGACGGCCACGCAGATCATGCTCAAGATCCACCACGAGGGCCGCGCGGTCTGTGGGGTGTATACCCGCGACGTCGCAGCCACGAAAGTCGAACTCGTCCTCGCCGCGGCGCAGCGCGCCGGGCATCCGCTGCAGTGCATTATGGAGGCCGCATGATTGCGCAAGAACTGGAAGTCAGCCTGCACATGGCATTCGTGGAGGCACGCCAGCAGCGCCACGAGTTCATCACGGTGGAGCACCTGCTGCTCGCGCTGCTCGACAACCCCTCGGCTGCCGAAGTGCTCAAGGCCTGCGCGGCCAACATCGACGACCTGCGCAAGAGCCTGACCACCTTCATCAAGGAGAACACGCCCACCGTCGGAGGCACCGAGGAGGTCGACACCCAACCCACCCTGGGGTTCCAACGCGTGATCCAGCGCGCGATCATGCATGTGCAGTCCACCGGCTCGGGCAAGAAGGAAGTCACCGGCGCCAACGTGCTGGTGGCCATCTTCGGCGAGAAGGATTCCCACGCCGTCTATTACCTGCACCAGCAGGGGGTGACCCGCCTGGATGTCGTCAACTACATCGCCCACGGCATCAAGAAGTCCGAGCCGCCGGAGCCGGCCAAGTCAAACGAAAGCAACCCCGAAGGCGAGAAGGAAGAAGCCGCGGACACCAAGGGCTCGCCGCTGGACCAGTTCACCCAGAACCTGAACCAGCAGGCCAAGGACGGCAAGATCGACCCGCTCATCGGCCGCGAAGCCGAAGTCGAGCGTGTGATCCAGGTGCTGTGCCGCCGCCGCAAGAACAACCCGCTGCTGGTGGGTGAGGCCGGTGTCGGCAAGACCGCCATTGCCGAAGGCCTGGCCTGGCGCATCACCCAGGGCGACGTGCCGGAAGTGCTGGCCGAGTCGACGGTATACGCGCTCGACATGGGCGCGCTGCTGGCGGGCACCAAGTACCGCGGTGATTTCGAGCAGCGCCTGAAGGGTGTGCTCAAGCAGCTGAAGGACCAGCCGCACGCGATTCTGTTCGTCGACGAGATCCACACCCTCATTGGCGCCGGGGCGGCCTCGGGCGGCACGCTCGACGCGAGCAACCTGCTCAAGCCGGCGCTGTCCACCGGTGCGATGAAGTGCATCGGCGCTACCACGTTCACCGAGTACCGCGGCATCTTCGAAAAAGACGCCGCACTGTCGCGGCGGTTCCAGAAGATCGATGTCGTCGAGCCATCGGTCGAGCAGACCATCGAGATCCTCAAGGGGCTGAAGTCGCGCTTCGAGGACCATCACAATGTGAAGTACGCGCTGGGGGCGTTGCAGGCTGCGGCCGAGCTGTCGGCCAAATACATCAACGACCGCCACCTGCCCGACAAGGCCATCGACGTGATCGATGAGGCCGGCGCGGCGCAACGCATCCTGCCCAAGAGCAAGCAGAAGAAGACCATCACGCGCAACGAGGTCGAGGATATCGTCGCCAAGATCGCCCGCATCCCGCCGGCCTCGGTGTCCAGCGATGACCGCAGCAAGCTCAAGACACTCGACCGCGACCTCAAGAGCGTCGTTTTCGGACAGGACCCCGCGATCGACGCGCTGGCCGCAGCCATCAAGATGGCCCGCTCCGGCCTGGGCCGCGCCGACAAGCCCATCGGCTCGTTCCTGTTCAGTGGTCCCACCGGCGTGGGCAAGACCGAGGTGGCCAAGCAGCTGGCCTACATCCTGGGCATCGACCTGATCCGCTTCGACATGTCCGAGTACATGGAGCGCCATGCGGTCAGCCGCCTCATCGGCGCGCCTCCCGGCTATGTGGGTTTCGATCAGGGCGGCCTGCTGACCGAGGCGGTGACCAAGAAGCCGCATTGCGTGTTGCTGCTCGACGAAATCGAGAAGGCGCACCCCGATGTCTACAACGTGCTGCTGCAGGTGATGGACCACGGTTCGCTCACCGACAACAACGGGCGCAAGGCCGACTTCCGCAACGTCATCATCATCATGACGACCAACGCGGGTGCCGAGACCATGAACAAGTCGACCATCGGCTTCACCACCCAGCGCGAAGCCGGCGACGAGCTGGCCGACATCAAGCGCATGTTCACGCCCGAGTTCCGCAACCGCCTCGATGCCCACGTGAGCTTCAAGGCGCTGGACGAGGACATCATCCTGCGTGTGGTCGACAAGTTCCTCCTGCAGCTCGAGAGCCAGCTGGGAGAGAAGAAGGTGGAGGTCACCTTCACGGACTCGCTGCGCAAGCACCTGGCCAAGAAGGGCTTCGATCCGCTGATGGGTGCTCGGCCGATGCAACGCCTGATCCAGGACACGATCCGACGTGCACTGGCCGACGAGTTGCTCTTCGGCCGCCTGGTCGACGGGGGGCGGCTCACGGTGGACGTGGACGGCGCGGGCGAGGTGAAGCTCGACATCCAGCCGCCGCGCAAGAGCGACAAGCCGCGTACCGAACCAACCCCAGCCTGAGTTCGCGTGTTCAGCCCGTCGCGCGGGTGTCAGCCTGCCGCGGCGGGGTCCTGCCTGAAGTAGCCTGCGAACATGGCGTAGAGCTGCGGGTGAGCCGAGCGCATGGCGGCGGCCGACACGAAGAACGCCTCGACGGCAACGGCGAAGAACTCGTCGATGCCCTCGGCACCGTAGGGGTCGAGCAGCGTATCCGCGCCGCGGTCGACCGCATCGCAGAACCGCTCGAACTCGCCATCGATGCACGCCGACCAGGCCTCATGAGCGACGGAGTCGGCCAGCGGCGGCACGCCATCGGCCTGGCCGTCGTTCATGTCCAGCACATGTGCAAACTCGTGGATCACCACGTTATAGGCCCACTCGGCACTTTGGCCTGCGTGGTCCACGTCGGGCCAGGACAGCATCACCGGGCCACCTTCCATCGCCTCGCCCGACAGCACTTCGGCGTAGGTATGCACCACGCCGTCGTCATCGATCACCTCGCGCCGTGCCACGGCCTCGTCGGGGTGAACCACGATGCCCACAAACCCGTTGTAGGGCTCGAGTCCGAAGCGCAAAACCGGAAGGCACGCCTGGGCCGCAATGCATACGGCCATCGCGTCGTCGACTTCCAGCCCGTGAACACCGGTGAACTCCTTTTGGTCCAGGAACAGGCTGCACAGCCGGCGCAACTCGGCCAGGTCATCCGCGGAGCGGCATGCCAGAAATGGCAGGCGCGCCAGCGTCAGCGCCCACAGTGCGTCGGGAATCGCACGACGTTGCACCGCGCGTGCCTCGCGGCGCTGCCGCCACGCGCGCAGCCACGTGTTCATGCCAACGGCACGTCCACGACCTGGCAGCCGGCTGCGGTGATCCGCAGCAGGCTCGCGCGAGCGGGGGCGTGGTCGCAGTCCCAATCGCCGAGGACCAGGCGTTGCATTCCGTCGCCCAGGTCATGCAGGGCAGGGCGGTGCGTATGACCGTGAATCAGTGTGGTCGCACCGCACGCCGCGAGCAACGTGCGCGCGGCATCGCGGTCCACGTCGAACCATGTCGCTTGCGCATCAGCCGCCCGGCGCGCCTGGTGGGCCATGCTGGCGTCGCGCATGGCCCGCGCGCGTGACCAGCGCTCGGGCAAGGGCAGCGCAAGGAACTGCTGCTGCCAGGCGGCCGATCGCACCTGACGACGAAAGGCCTGGTACTCGACGTCGTCGAGGCACAGCGCATCGCCGTGGCTGAGCGCGTAGCGGTGCCCATGGGCCACCAGCACGGTCGGGTCGGCCAGGCGGCACACGCCACACTCGGCCAAGAGCGCATCGCCAGCCAGGAAATCGCGATTGCCGGCCATGAACCCCAGCACCCGCGACGCGGCCGCCTCGCGCAGGACGCGCGCGCACCGTTGCTCGAAGACTCCATCGCGGGCATCGTCGCCCACCCAAACCTCGAACAGGTCGCCCAGGATGAGCACCGCCTGTGCGGGCGTGCTGCGCATGTGCCTGGCCCATGCATCGAACGTGGCGGGCGCGTCTTCGTGCAGATGCACGTCAGACAACACGTCGATACACGTCCAGGCCGCTTCGGCTTGAAGGACGGGCGGCGGCTCGGCCCCGCACAGGCCGGGCATCATCGGCTGGCGTTCCTCAGGCCAGTTCTACCGCCTTGACGATGAGCACGTCTTCCTGAGGCACGTCGTCGTGGAAGCCCTTGCGGCCGGTGCCGACCTTCTCGATGGCATCGACGACTTCGGTGCCGGATGTGACACGACCGAAAACGGCATAGCCCCAGCCCTGGGGCGACTCGGACTTGAAGTTGAGGAAGTCGTTGTCGACCGTGTTGATGAAGAACTGCGCCGTGGCGGAATGCGGGGCGTTGGTGCGGGCCATGGCCAGCGTGTACTTCATGTTCTTGAGCCCGTTGCCCGCCTCGTTGGCAATCGGTTCGCGCGTGGGCTTTTGCTGCATGCCCGGGGCGAAGCCGCCGCCCTGGATCATGAAGCCCTTGATCACGCGGTGGAACACCGTGCCGTCATAGTGTCCGCTGCGCACATAGGCCAGGAAGTTGTCGACGCTGGCAGGAGCCTTGGCGTCGTCGAGCTCGATGCGGATCGTGCCCAGGCTGGTGGTCATCTCGACGGACTTGGTCATCTCACTTCTCCAGGGTGGCTTTCTTGATCACGACGGGTTGCACGGGCACGTCGCCCATGCCGTCCTTGGGGCCGGTCGCGACGGCCTTGATGCGGTCGACGACTTCCATGCCTTCGACGACCTTGCCGAACACCGCGTAGCCGTGGCCGTCGCGTGAATTGGGCTGGTCGAGGAATGCGTTGTCCTTGACGTTGATGTAGAACTGCGCACGTGCTGAGTCGGGCACCATGGTTCGGGCCATTGCCAGGCTGCCCCGTGCATTGGCCAGGCCGTTGCGGCTTTCCAGGGGGATGGCCGGGCGGGATGTGGCGCGTTCCTTCATGTCCGGCGTGTAGCCGCCCCCTTGAATCATGAAGTTGTCGATCACGCGGTGGAAGATGGTGCCGTCGTAGTGGCCGGCCTTGACGTACTGCGTGAAGTTCTCGACCGTCTTGGGTGCCTTTTCGGGGTCGAGCTGCAGCACGATGTCGCCCATGCTGGTGGCCAGGCGTACCTTTTGCGCCAGCGCTGGGCCGGCAGCCACAGCACCCAGCGCCATGCAAAGTGCCAAACGGGCGGCGGTTCGAATCATCTCGGTCTCCGTGGGGTTCGATTGAGGGCGAAGAATCAACGCCCGATCACTTCACGAGTCTGGCGAAGTTTGCGACTCAGTTTGTCTGCTGCACCCGCAGCGGCTCCGGCCTGAGCATAGGCGCGTTCGGCCAGTCGGACATGAACGTCGCCCAGGTTCTCGAGAGCCGTGAGGTACCCCGGATCGATCCGCAGCGCTCGCTCGAGCAAATCGCGGGCGCGGTCGATGTCGCCGCGCGCGGCGTGCAGCACGGCAAGGTTGTTGTAGGGCTCGGGCAGGTCGGGATGGTCTTGCGTGAGTTGCTCGAGCACGGCCACGGCCTCGGTGGTGCGGCCCGATTCGGCCAGCAGCAAGGCGCGCAGAAAGCGCAACCGCGGCTGGTCTGGCGTTCGTGCGATGGCGACCTCCAGGCGTTGCATGGCCTGGTCCGGCTCGCCGGCACGGAACTGGCGCTCGATCTCGCGTGCCAGGTCGCCCTGGGCGGCAGGCGCCGTGCTCAGGCAAGCCAGGCAGAAGATGGCCAGCGCGATCCGGCGTAACGGTGGGCGGGACATGCGCACGTGTGGAACAGGGGGGAAATGCGAGGGGGCGCCAGATGGACGCGCCGCTATACTGGATCCATTGTATCGACCCGCTTGGCCCTCTATCGGCTAGCGGCTCCAGTGCCGCGTTGTCACCGTTGTGGCAGCAAACTGAATCCCCGCGTTTCGCAGCGCGCCCGCCGGCCACAAAGCCAGCGGTGCCTGTCGCGCTGGCGTGTCGCGCTTCGCATCGATGAGCCTACGCATCCACAACTCCCTCACGCGTCAACTGGAGACGTTTCAGCCCATCGAGGCGGGTCATGTGCGCATGTACGTCTGCGGCATGACCATCTACGACCTGTGTCACATGGGGCACGCGCGCATGATGATGGCGTTCGACGTGGTCTACCGTTGGCTGCAGGCCAGTGGCTACCGCGTCACCTATGTTCGCAACATCACCGACATCGACGACAAGATCATCCGCCGCGCGGTCGAGCGGGGCATGCCCATCCGTGCGTTGACCGATGAGATGATCGCCGCCATGCGCCAGGACATCGGTGCCATCGGGATTGCAGCGCCCACGCACGAGCCCAGGGCCACCGACTATGTGCCGCAGATGCTGTCGCTCATCGGCACGCTCGAGTCCCGCGGGCTGGCCTATCGGTCGATCAACGGTGACGTGAATTTCGCGGTGCGCAAGTTCCCTGGGTACGGCAAGCTGTCGGGCAAGTCCCTCGACGAACTGCGTGCGGGCGAGCGCGTGGCCGTCACCGACGGCAGCAAGGACGACCCGCTGGACTTCGTGCTGTGGAAGGCGGCCAAGACCGACGAACCTGCAGATGCGAAGTTCCCCGGGCCCTACGGTGCAGGCCGACCGGGCTGGCACATCGAGTGCTCGGCAATGAGTTGCGCGCTCCTGGGCGAGCACTTCGACATCCACGGCGGGGGCATGGACCTGCAATTCCCGCATCACGAGAACGAGATCGCTCAAAGCGAGGGCGCCACTGGGCGGCCGTTCGTCAACTACTGGTTGCACAACGGTTTTCTCAACGTCGACAACGAGAAGATGTCCAAGTCGCTGGGCAACTTCTTCACCATCCGCGACGTGCTGAAGCGCTTCGATGGCGAGACGCTGCGCTTCTTCATGCTGCGCACGCACTACCGCAGTCCGTTCAACTTCAGTGACGTGCACCTCGAGGATGCGCGGGTCGCGCTGCGGCGCCTGTATACCGCGCTCGACGCCGTGAACCCGGGCCCGGCGCAAGCAGCCGCCCCCGACTGGAACCAACCCCAGGCAACTGCGTTTCGCGCCGCGATGGACGACGACTTCAACACCCCGGCTGCACTGGCGGTGCTGTTCGAGGTGGCCAGCGAGGTCAACCGGTCGCGCTCCTCGGATGCAGCTTCGTTGTTGCGCGCGCTCGGCGGCACGCTCGGCATCCTGCAGCAGGCGCCGCGTGCGTACCTTCAGGCTGGTGCCGGGCTCGACGAAGCGGGCATACAGGCATTGATAGAGGCGCGCGCCGCGGCGAAGGCTGCGCGCGATTTCGCCGAGGCCGACCGCATCCGGCGTGAGCTGGCCGATCAGGGCATCGAGCTGAAGGACACGCCCCAGGGCACGACCTGGGTGCGCGCCTGACCATGCCGCGTTCAGCTGCAGCGGGCGTCACGCCCGAGTACTGGGACGACGCTTGCCGTCACTTGTCGCGGCGCGACCGCGTCATGAAGAAGCTCATTCCGAAGTTCGGTGAAGCCCGCCTGCAAAGCCGTGGCGACGCTTTCACGACCCTTGCGCGGTCGATCGTGGGGCAGCAGATTTCGGTCAAGGCCGCGCAGTCGGTCTGGGACCGGTTCGCGCAGGCAGTGGGTGGGCCGTCGCACCGGCTCGATCCGGCAGCCGTCTTGGCGCTGGACACGCCCGCCTTGCGCTCCGCCGGCCTGTCGGCTCGCAAGGCCGAGTACCTGGCCGACCTTGCGCGGCATTTCGACGCGGGAACCGTGCATGTGCGCCAATGGCAGCAGATGGACGACGCGGCCATCATCGACGAGCTGGTTGCCATTCGAGGCATCGGCCGATGGACGGCGGAGATGTTCCTCATCTTCCACCTCATGCGACCGGATGTGCTGCCGCTCGACGACCTGGGTCTGGTCAAGGGCATCAGCGTGAACTACTTCAGTGGCGAACCCGTCTCACGCGCCGAGGTGCGAGAGATCGGTGACGCCTGGGCGCCGTTTCGCTCGGTTGCCACATGGTACATTTGGCGCAGCCTCGACCCGCTGCCGGTGGAGTATTGATCCGGATGAGCAAGAAACACTTTCTCGATTTCGAGCAGCCCCTGGCCGAACTCGAAACCAAGATCGAAGAACTGCGGTTCGTCCAGAACGAGTCCGCGGTCGACATCTCCGAAGAGATCGACAGGCTCGACAAGAAGAGCCAGCAGCTCGCCAAGGACATCTACGCCAACCTGTCGCCCTGGCAGGTGACGCAGATCGCCCGGCATCCGCAGCGTCCCTACACGCTCGACTACGTCGGCGAGATCTTCACCGACTTCCAGGAACTGCACGGCGATCGCGCCTTCGCCGACGACGCCTCCATCGTGGGCGGCCTGGCCCGTTTCAACGGGCTGGCCTGCATGGTCCTGGGCCACCAGAAGGGACGTGACACCAAGGAGCGCGCGATGCGCAACTTCGGCATGTCGCGCCCCGAGGGCTATCGCAAGGCACTGCGCCTGATGAAGCTGGCCGAGAAGTTCGGACTGCCGGTGTTCACCTTCGTCGATACGCCTGGTGCCTACCCCGGAATTGGAGCGGAAGAACGCGGACAATCCGAGGCCATCGGCCGCAACATCTTCGAGATGTGCCAGCTCGAGGTGCCGATCATCGCCACCATCATCGGCGAGGGCGGTTCGGGCGGGGCGCTGGCCATCAGCGTGGCCGACCAGGTGCTGATGCTGCAGTTCTCGGTGTACTCGGTGATCTCGCCCGAAGGTTGTGCATCCATCCTGTGGAAGACCTCCGATCGCGCCAGCGATGCGGCAGAGGCCCTGGGCATCACCGCCCACCGCCTGAAGGCATTGGGACTGATCGACAAGGTGGTATCCGAGCCCGTGGGTGGTGCCCATCGCGACACCCGGTACATGGCCTCGCAGCTCAAGCGGGCGCTGGTCGATGCCCTGCGACAGGTTGCCGACTTGTCGACCAAGGAGTTGCTGCAGCGACGTTACGAGCGCCTGCAGTCGTACGGCCGTTACGCCGACACCAAGGATCGTTGAACGCTCCAGCCGCGCTGCACCCGTCCGGCCGCACCGTGGCCGTGGCCTTCAGCGGGGGGCGCGATTCGCTGGCGCTGCTGCATGCCACCACGCGCGCGGCGGTCCCGTTGGGCGTCCAGGTCGTGGCACTGCATGTCCATCATGGGCTGATGCCCGATGCCGACGCGTGGCTGCAGCGCGCCCGATCGCTGTGTCGTCGCTGGCAGCGGGCCGGCTGGCCGCTG